>JAJTGL010000098.1 GCA_021297795.1 Planctomycetaceae bacterium | reverse complement strand
GCACGCCAGACTGCAACGACGGTTGCCCGAACGATCCCGCGAAGATCGCTGCAGGCACCTGCGGCTGCGGCGTCAGCGACGTCGACACCGACTCCGACGGCACGCCCGATTGCAACGATGGTTGCCCCAACGATCCCGCGAAGATCGCTGCAGGCACCTGCGGCTGCGGCGTCAGCGACGTCGACACCGACTCAGACGGCACGCCCGATTGCACCGACGGTTGCCCGAACGATCCCGCGAAGATCGCAGCTGGCACCTGCGGCTGCGGTGTTGCTGAAACCGATACCGACGCAGACGGCACACCCGATTGCAACGACGGATGCCCGAACGATCCCGCGAAGATCGCGGCTGGCACCTGTGGCTGCGGTGTGAGCGACGTCGACACCGACTCCGACGGCACGCCGGACTGCACCGACAACTGCCCCACCGATCCGAACAAGACGGAGCCTGGCGTCTGCGGCTGCGGCGAGAGCGACGTCGATCTCGATCTCGATCGCATCACCGACTGCAACGACAACTGCCCCACCGTCGCCAACCCCGCACAGGGTGACTGCGACGAGGACGGCGTTGGCGACGCATGCGAGATCGCGGAAGGTGCGCTCGATTGCAACTTCAACGGCATCCCGGACGACTGCGACATCGCGAACGGATTCTCCGCCGACGTCGATGAGAACGGCGTTCCCGACGAGTGCAAGCCCGACTGCAACGACAACGGCATCCCAGACGCCTACGAGATCGCGGAGGGCCTCGAGCCCGACTGCAACGAGAATGGCATCATCGACTCCTGCGACGTCGCGACGGGGCGCGCCGACATCAACGAGAACGGCATTCCCGACTCGTGCGAGCTCGCGCGCGGCGACCTCAATCTCGACGGCATCGTGGGCCCCGAGGATCTCACGATCTTCCTCGATGCCTGGGGAAGCACAGGCGGCAATCCGGCCGACCTCAACGGCGACGGCATCGTGGGCCCCGAGGATCTCACCGAGTTCCTGAGCAACTGGGGTACCACTGCGACCAACGGCGCGTAAGCGCTCCGTGTCATGCGTTCATCGACCGACACCGCGTCATGCGCGGCGGCGGATGGTGTCACGCACGATCTCGGCGGCCCTCCACACCTCGTCGAAGGTGTTGAAGAGCGGCGCCGGAGCGAGGCGCACGATGCCCTCGCCCGCGACGCCGCGACCGGACTCGCGATAGTCGCACGCGAGACCGGCCGCCTTGAACGCCTCGTAGCGCGCGTGCGCATCATGCGCGATCAGGAGCGACAGCTGCGCGCCACGCTGCGCGATCGGGGTCGGCGTGATGATCTCGAGGCCGTCGATACCTCGCAGACGGAACTCGAGCAGCGCGGTCATGCGGATGCTCTTCGCGCGGAGGCGCGCGATGCCGGCCGCGTCGAACTCCGCCAGACTCGCGATCAGCGGCGCGACCGCGAGGATCGGCGGGTTCGACAGGCTCCACGCGTCGGCGTGCTGCGTGGGGACGAAGCGGTCCTCCATGCGGAACCGCGTCTTCGGATCGTTGCCCCACCAGCCGGCGTGCCGCGGCAGATCCGTGTCGCGGACGTGTCGCTCGTGGATGAACGCTCCCGCGACGGCTCCTGGCCCGGAGTTGACGTACTTGTACGAGCACCACACGGCGAAGTCCGCATCGGCGTCGTGCAGCGACAGCGCGAGGTTGCCCACCGCATGCGCGAGATCCCATCCACAGCGCGCGCCGACCGCATGCGACGCGCGTGTGAGCCGCGCGATATCGAGTGCCTGTCCGGTGCGGTACTGGATGCCCGGCAGCATCACGAGCGCCAGCGTCTCGCCGAGTTCGGCGATGCGCGCCTCGATGTCCTCCTCGCGCAACGTCCATTCGCCAGCACGTGGTGCGATCTCGACCACCTCGCGCTCGGGGTCGAGCCCCCGTGCGCCGACATGCGTCATGACGGCGTAGGTGTCGCTCGGAAAGGCGCCCTTCTCGAGGAGGAGCTTCGTGCGCCGCCCCGACGGACGGTAGAAGGTCGTCAGGAGCAGGTGGATGTTCGCCGTCAGCGAGTTCATCGCGACGACCTCGTGCTCGCGCGCACCGACAAGCCGCGCAAGCGGAGCGCGAAGTTGCTCGTGGTAGCTGTACCAAGGGCGACGCGAGCCGAGATGGCCGGCGACACCGAGCTTCGACCAGTCCTCGAGCTCCTCGAGGACCAGCGCGCGGGCGGCGAGGGGCATCGGACCGAGCGAGTTGCCGACGAAGTAGATGTCGTCCGGACGACGGAGCGGAAGCGCGAACCGGGCACGGAAGCCGGCGAGTTCGTCGGCCGCGTCGAGTGCGCGGGCGAAGTCGCGGTCATGCGAGAGCTCGGCGGCGGTGAGCGATGCGGAGGCGCCGGAGTGGGTCGCGGTCATGGAGTGAAGCCTACCCGGCCCGCCGCCCGCCGTGCCAGACGGTGCCAGACAGTGCACGGCTCGTGCCAACCGGTGCCAGGCACCGCACGGCACGTGCCGTGCCCTTCCTGGCACCGCTCCCTGCGAGCGGTCACGACGCCGAAAGGTCGTTGAGGATCGTCCGGAAGAACGCTCCGTGCGAGAGAGGTGCCTGAGCGGCGTGCGTGCGTGGTGCCAGGCAGTGCCTGGTACGTGCCAGACGGTGCCAGGCACTGCACGGCACGTGCCGTGCACCACACCGGCCACCACACCGGCTCAGTCGCGCGCGGCCTCCCGGATCGCCTTCTCAAGACGCTTGCGCACCGCCGCCGGCATGCTGTCGTCCAGTTCCGCGCATGCATTCTGCCCGAGGTCGAGCTCCGCGAACACCAGCCTGCAGCGCTCGCACATCACGTCGCGCCCGATCGGGAATCCGCGTCCCTCGTCCATCGCCGCCAGCTTCGCCTGCAGCAGGTCGTAGCAGAGCTGCCGGTCGTACTCCGGCTTCGGCGCCGGCCGCTTCCGCAGACCGCGGTTCAGTTCCTGCCGCAGCGCCATCCGCGCGCGGTGGATGCGCGTCTTCACCGTCTCGAGCCGCAGTCCCAGCGCTTCCGCGCACTCCTCGAGCGGCATCTCGAGGATGTCCTTCATCACCAGCGGCACACGGTACATCGGCGGCAGCTCGAGGATCGCATCGCGAACCACGTCGCGCGCCTCCGCGCGCATCACGGGATCCGCCGGGTTGCGACGGTCGATCGCGAGGTCGATCGAGCCCTTGTCGTGCATCGGCGAGAGCTCGCTGAAGCTGCGCATCACCGAGCGCTTCGTCGAACCGTCCTTGCGCCGGCGGAACCGGCGCTTCGCCATGCGTGCCGCGATCGCATAGAGCCACGTGCCCGGATCCGCACGGCGTTCGAAGGTCTCCCACCGTCGGAAGGCCTGCATGAACGTCTCCTGCACCACGTCCTCCGCCTCGGCGGCGGAACCGGTCAGTCGAAGTGCAAGCGCGTAGGTCCGCGGGCCGAACTCGCGGAACAGGGCCGGGATGGCGCGCGCCGGATCGGGCGAGATGCGGGAGGTCGGCATGCCGTCAATATAGGTGAGTAGGATGCGCTCCATGCAGTCGAAGCCGATCCAACCCGGGCGCGTGCTCGTCATCGGCGCAGGCCTCGCCGGAAGCCTGCTCGCGGTGTACCTCGCCCGCGCGGGCTGGAAGGTCGAGCTCGTCGAGCGCCGCGGCGATCCACGCGCGCGGAGGCACATCGCCGGCCGCTCGATCAACCTCGCGATCAGCGCCCGCGGACTCAAGGCCCTTCGCCGTGCTGGCCTCGAGGAAACAATCCTCGAGGACGCGATCCGCATGGGCGGTCGCATGGTGCACCCGGTCGCGGGCACACCGCACTTCCATGCGTACTCGAGCGACCCGACGCGCGCGATCAACTCGGTCTCGCGCAGCGCGCTCAACCTCGCGCTCCTCGACGCCGCGGCGGCCGAGCCGAACGTCACGCTGCACTTCGACGAGCGCTGCACCGGCGTCGACTTCGCGCGCACCGAGGCGGCGTTCATCAACGACGCCACCGGCGCGACCCGCACCATCTCCGCCGATCTGGTCGTCGGCACCGACGGCGCGTACTCCGCCGTACGTGCCGCGCTGCAGAGGTCCGAGCGCTTCGACTACTCGCAGGACTTCCTCGGCCATGGTTACAAGGAGCTTTCGATCCCGCCCGTCACGGCCGGCCCGCACGCGCCCTTCGCGATGGAACCGAACGCGCTCCACATCTGGCCGCGCGGCGAGAGCATGATGATCGCGCTTCCGAATCCGGACGGCTCGTTCACATGCACGCTCTTCTGGCGCCACGACGGCGAGGGCTCGAGCTTCGCGGCGATTCGGACGGGCGCCGACGCGCTCGCGCACTTCCATGCGGTCTATCCCGATGCCGTCCCGCTGATGCCCACGCTGACGGAGGACTTCGACAGGAACCCCGTCGGCACGATGGTCACGGTCCGCTGCAATCCGTGGGTGCGCGGCCGCATCGCGCTGCTCGGCGATGCCGCGCACGCGATCGTGCCCTTCTACGGGCAGGGCGCGAACGCGAGCTTCGAGGATTGCGAGGCGCTCGCCGATGCGCTTGCCGCCGAACCTTCGGTCGAGGCGGCGCTCGAGCGCTACCAGCGCGATCGCATCGCGAACGCGAACGCGATCGCCGACATGGCGAAGTACAACTTCATCGAGATGCGCGACCTCGCGGGTCGACCGGCGTTCCAGCGTCGCAAGAAGGTCGAGCACATGCTCCACCGCCTCGCGCCCGGGCGATTCACGCCGCTCTACGACCTCGTCAGCTTCTCGACGGTTCCGTACACCGAGGCGAAGGCGCGCGGCGCGGCGAACGACCGCGCGGTTCGCACGGTGATCCGCGTCGTCGCATCGCTCGCCCTCGCGGCGGTCGCCATCGTCATCCTGCTCGCGACAAAGGCGATTCCGTGACGGGTCCCGATCCGCTCGGAACCGTCCTGCCGCCCCCCTACTGCTCGGCGTGCGGACACGACCTCACCGGAGCGACGAACTCGAGCAGCTGCCCCGAGTGCGGCCGGCCGCTCGTCGAGATCCTCACGCGCGCGCCGCGCGGGATGAGCCGGGGCCTCGGATCGCGCCGCGTCGTCACGCGCCGCTACACGTCCGAGACGAAGGTGCTCGGGATGCCGCTCCTCGCGATCGCACTCGGCCCCGACGAGCACGGTCGCATCGGCCACGCGCGCGGCTACTTCGCCTTCGGCGACATCGCGACAGGCGTCTTTGCATTCGGCGGCTTCGCACGAGGACTCGTCGCGTTCGGCGGGCTCTCGATCGGCGGGGTCACCTTCGGAGGCCTCTCGCTGGGCACGTTCGCGGCGTTCGGCGGCGGTGCGGTCGCGTGGCTCGGAAGCGCGGTCGGAGGATTCGCGGTCGGGCTCCTCGCCCACGGTGGTGGCGCAGTCGGCGCGATCGCGCAGGGCGGGTTCGCCGCCGGATGGCTCGCGCGCGGCGCGAAGGCCGTCGGCCCGCATCCGTGGCAGCTCGGCGCCACGCCGAGTGACGCGACCCGCGCGCTCTTCGACCAGTACGCGATCTTCACGGGCCCGGCCGGTGGCGGTCCACCGATCCACTATGGCCTCGCCTGGTCGCTGGCGATCGCGATCGTGGTCGCGGCCATCGCGCTGATACCCGTCGCCCTCGCACGACGCACGCCGGCATCGATCCATGAGCAGCTTGCGCGCGCAGATAAGCAGCTCGCGCGCGCCGATGAGCAGCTCGCGCGCGCCGATGAGAAGCGCCGATAGCAACACGACCATGCCTCGAGGACTCATCGACATCACCCCGCGCATCACGCCCGACATCGCCGTCTGGCCCGGCGACACCGCCGTCTCTCGCGAAGTCCTCTGCGAGATCGAGAAGGGTGCGACGGTCACGCTGTCGACCCTGCGCGCGACCGTGCACCTCGGTGCGCATGCCGACGGCGCCAACCACTACGGCGCCGGTGCCGCCGCGATCGATGCGATGCCGCTCGAACGCTACATCGGACCGTGCCATGTGGTGCGCGCGCGTGCCGAACGCCGTCCGGGCGGCGTGCGCGTCGGCATCGAACACCTCGACACGCCGCTCGACGCGATCCGCCATCCGCGCGTCCTCCTCCACACCGGCACGTTCCCCGACTTCACGCGCTGGAACAGCGACTTCGCGGGGCTCGATCCGACGCTCGTCGACCGGCTCGCCGATCGCGGCGTCTTCCTCATCGGCGTCGACACGCCGAGCGTCGATGTGCAGGAATCGAAGGATCTCGCCGCCCATCGACGATTCCTCGCCCGCGACGTCTCGATCCTCGAAGGGCTGCGCCTCGACCATGTCGCGCCCGGAGAGTACGAGCTCATCGCGCCGCCGCTGCCGCTCGTCGGCTTCGATGCAAGTCCGGTGCGCGCCGTGCTACGCTCCCTCGCATGAGTAGCGACGTCGTCTCCAGCCGCGCGCCCGAACCGGTGGGCGCCTATCCGCACGCGAAGCGCGCAGGCAACCTGCTGTTTCTCTCGGGCGTCGGTCCGAGGAAGCGTGGCTCGAAGGACATCCCGGGCGTCACGCTCGGCCCCGACGGAAGGCTGGTCGCGAAGGACATCGAGGCGCAGTGTCGATCCTGCTTCGACAACGTGAAGGCCGTGATGGAGGATGCCGGAGTGCCGTGGGAGAACCTCGTCGACGTGACGGTGTTCCTCACCGACATGAAGAACGACTTCGCGATCTACAACCGCGTCTACGCCGAGTACTTCGCGGGTCCGGGCAATCCGAACCCCACGCGCACGACGCTCGCGATCACCGCGCTGCCGACACCGATCGCGGTCGAGGTGAAGGCGATCGCGGTCGTCGCTTGAGCGCTCGCAACGTGCTTTGAGCGCTCGCAACCTGCTTCGCAACTTGCTCGCTTTGGTTTTGACCACGCCAGAGGGAGCCGCAGCAGCGGCGACCGCCTTCATCACGAGCGCTCGCAACCTGCTTCGCAACTTGCTCGCTTTGGTTTTGACCACGCCGGAGGGAGCCGCCGCAGCGGCGACCGCTCAAATGACGAGCGCTCGCAACCTGCTTCGCAACTTGCTCGCTCGGGTGAGGATCACGCCAGAGGGAGCCGCCGCAGCGGCGACCGCTCAAGACACGCCTCTCCAACCGAGGATCACCACGCTGCGGCGCACGCCGTCCATCGTGCAGGCGTCGGGAAACGCGCCCCACTCGGTGAATCCACGCGAACGGAAGAGCCGCAGGCTCGGCTCGTTGTGCGCGAAGCAGATCGCGAGGATCCGGTCGATGCCGCACCCCGGCGCCCGCTCGAGCAGCGCATCGAGCATCGCACGACCGACGCCGCGCCCCGCGGCGCGGTCGGCGACATACACCGAGATCTCGGCCGTCGGCGCGTAGGCCGCCCGATCCTTGAAGTTCGTGAAGGCACCCCACGCGCACACGCCCTGCGCATCGACCGCGACCAGCACCGGCCGCTTCGCATGGTCGCGCTGCACGAACCATGCGCGCCGCGCCTCCGCCGACTGCGGCTCGAGATCGGCCGTCGCGATCCGCTTCGGGATCGACTCGTTGTAGATCGCGCGGATCGCCTCGAGATCCGCCTCGGTCGCCTCGCGGATCGCGGTCATGGCGTCTCTCCCGTGGCGATGCACACGTTGGACACGTCGCTGAAGAAGCGCAGCGCCTCGTGTCCGCCCTCGCGTCCGATGCCCGACTCCTTCACGCCGCCGAACGGAACGCGCAGATCGCGGAGGAGCCAGCAGTTCACCCACACCGTGCCCGCCTCGAGCCGTGCGGCGATCCGATGCGCGCGCGAAAGATCGCGCGTCCACACGCTCGCCGACAATCCGTACCGCGTCGCGTTCGCCATCGCCACCGCATCGCGGTGCCTGTCGAAGCCGTGCACGGTGACCACGGGTCCGAAGGTCTCCTCCTGCACGCAGGCGCTCTCCTGCGGCACACCGAGCAGCACCGTCGGTTCGAGGAACGCGCCGTTGGCCACGCGCGGCGCAAGCCCACGTGGAATGCCACCACCGCACGCGACCACGCCGCCGTCGGCGACGCCGCGCTCGATCGCCGCGATCACCTTCTCGCGATGCGCCTTCGAGACCAGCGCACCGAGATCGGTCTCCGCGGCGAGCGGATCACCCACCTTCATCGCGCGCACGGCCTCGACGAAGCGCTCGGTGAAGTCCTTCATGCGCGATCGATGCACGAGGATGCGCGACGAGCAGAGGCAGATCTGCCCCTGGTTGAGGAAGGAGCTCCGCACGATCTCGGGCAGCGCGATCGACAGGTCGGCGTCCTCGCACACGATCGCGGCATTCTTGCCGCCGAGCTCGAGCGACGCCGGGATCAGCCGCTCGCCGCAGCGCGACGCGATGCGCCGGCCCGTCACGGTTCCGCCCGTGAAGCTCACCGCACGGACATCGGGACAATCGACGATCGCCTGACCCGCTTCGCCACCAAGCCCGTGCACGACGTTGAGCACTCCCGGCGGAAGTCCCGCCGACCGCGCGATCTCGCAGAGCACGGTCGCCGTCGTCGGCGTCAGTTCGCTTGGCTTCGCGATCACGCAGTTGCCCGCCGCGAGCGCTGGCGCGATCTTCCACGTGAAGAGGTAGAGCGGCAGGTTCCACGGCGAGATGCAGCCGACCACGCCGAGCGGCTTTCGCAGGACGTAGTTGATCGCGTGCGCCGGGCGTTCGGTCACGAAGCTCTCGCCCGCGTCGTGCAGGATCGCGGTCGCGAAGAAGCGGAAGTTGGCGGCCGCGCGCGGAACATCGAGGGCGCGCGCGAGGGCCAGCGGCTTGCCGGTGTCCTCGCATTCGAGGCGTGCGAGTTCGTCAAGTCGCGCGTCGATCCCGGCCGCGATCGCGAGCATGATGCGCGAGCGTTCGGCGGCAGGCGTGCGCCCCCACGTGGCGAAGGCGCGGCGCGCCGCATCCGCCGCACGCGCCACGTCGTCGGCGCGCCCGCGCGCGATCGCGCGCAGCGGTCCACCCGTCGCCGGGTTCTCGCGCGCGAGGCGCTCGCCCGAGATCGCGGCCTCGAACGATCCGTTGATGAAGTGGTCGACGTCGTGCATCGCGCTCCGTCCAGTGTTCGATTCGCTCGACGCCGCGCGTCACTGCGCGGCGAGCCGTCCGCCGTCGACGGGGAGATTGACGCCGTTCACGTAGCTCGCGGCAGGCGAGGCGAGGAAGAGGATCGCCATCGCCAGTTCACGCGCCTCGCCGAGCCGCCCGACCGGGATCGTGGCAATCGCATCGCGCTCGACCTCGTCGACGGTCATGCCCCCGCGCGAGGCCTTGCCCTTGAAGAGCGCCTCGAGACGCGCGGTCTTGGTGAAGCCCGGCATCACGTTGTTGACCGTGATGCCGAAGCGACCAAGCTCGCTCGCGAGCGTGCGCGTCCAGTTGGCCATCGCGGCGCGCACGGTGTTCGAGACGCCGAGTCCCTTGATCGGCGTGAACACCGACGTGCTCGTGATGTTGACGATGCGTCCGTATCCCGCCGCGCGCATCGCCGGCGCGCACGCCTGCGCCCACGCCTGCGCGCACCCGAGGTGCATGGAGATCGCGGCGATGTAGTCGCGCGGCTTCGCCTCGATGGCGAGGCCGGCCGCCGGTCCACCCGTGTTGTTGACGAGGATGTGCACCGCGCCAAGACGCGCGACGGCGGCCTGCGCGACGCGCTCGGTCGCGTCGAGGTCGGAGAAGTCGGCCACGATTGACTCGTGCGCGAGCCCTGAGATCTCGCGCAGTTCACCGAGCACCTTCGCAAGACCATCTTCGTTGCGGCCCACGATCGCCACGCGTGCGCCGGCGCGCGCGAACTCGAGCGCGGTCGCCCGGCCGATGCCCTGGGTCGCTCCGCACACGATCGCGGTCTTGCCTTCGAGGGAAAGTGGATTCGTCATCGTGGGGCGCAGGATAGC
>JAJTGL010000097.1 GCA_021297795.1 Planctomycetaceae bacterium | reverse complement strand
CCGCACTCGCCCGGCTCGAAGAGATGGACATGCGCAGCATCGAACGCGATGCCTGCGGCCTCGCCCTCGCGCAGCGCGCGCGTCGCGTCGGCGTCCAGCCGCGCCACCACGCGTCCCCACGGCGAATCGAGCGCCACGTCGGTGCGGTCGCCGAGACGCTCGATCGCGGCGATCGACGCGGCGACGCTTGCCGGTGCGTTCGGTGCGACGAGTCGCACGCGGTCCGGCCGGAATCCGAGCGCGCACGCGCGGTCGCCGAGACGCGCGTGTTCGGCGCCCAGCGCCACCGACACGCCGTTCGTCGCGAACGCGCCAGCCTTCAGGTGTCCATCGACGATGTTCATCGGCGGCGTGCCGATGAAGCCCGCGACGAAGCGGTTCGCCGGCCGCTCGTAGCACTCCTGCGCGCTTGCGTTCTGCTGGACCTTGCCCTTGTGCATCACGACGAGGCGGTCGGCGAGTGTCATCGCCTCCTCCTGGTCGTGCGTCACGTACACGATCGTCGCCTCGAGGCGGCGGTGGAGGAGCCTGAGCTCCGTGCGCGTCTCGATGCGGAGGCGCGCGTCGAGGTTCGAGAGCGGCTCGTCGAAGAGGAAGACCTTCGGGTCGCGCGCGATGGCACGACCGACGGCCACGCGCTGGCGCTGGCCGCCCGAGAGTTCGCGCGGATAGCGGTGGAGGAGCGCATCGAGCCCGAGCGTGCGCGAGACCTCGGCCACGCGATCGGCGATCGCCTTCGATTCGGCGGCGCGCGCGCCGCCCGCGCCCGTGAGGAGCGCCTTCACGCGGCTGCGGTGCGTGCGGCGCTGCTCGAGGCCGAAGGCGATGTTCGCGCCGACCGTGAGATGCGGGTAGAGCGCGTAGTTCTGGAACACGAACGCGATGTCGCGATCCTTCGCCGGGAGGTCGTTCACGCGGCGACCGTCGATCTCGAGCGTGCCCTCCGAGATTTCCTCGAGGCCCGCGATCATGCGCAGCGTGGTGCTCTTGCCGCAGCCCGACGGCCCGACGAGCACGCAGAACTCGCCGTCCTTGATCGCGAGGTCGACCGCCTCGACCGCACGGAAGGTCGCACCTCCGTCGCTGTTGTAGACCTTGCCGACCTTGGTGAGCGTGACATTCGCCATCGTGTGGACCTCAGCCCTTCACTCCGCCGCGCGCGAGGCCTTCGACGAAGGTCTTCTGCGCCGCGAGGAAGAGGATGATGCAGGGGATCATGGTGAGCACCGACAGGGCCATCAGGAGATGCACCTTGTTGACGCCCGGATACTGGCCCTTGAAGCCGTTGAGCGCGACCGCGAGGGTCATCGAGTCGGGGGAGTGGAGGTAGATCAGCGGCGCCATGAAGTCGTTCCACGTGCCGATGAAGGTGAACACCGCGCAGATCGCGGTGACGGGCCGGCAGAGCGGCAGCACGATGCGCCACCAGATCGCGAGGTGCCCGAGTCCGTCGATGCGCGCGGCCTCGACCAGCGACTCGGGGATCTGCGCGATGAACTGCCGGTACATGAAGATGAAGAACGCGTTGCCGAAGAAGGCCGGCACCACGAGCGGCAGGATCGAGTCGATCCAGCCGAACGAGCGGAAGACGAGGAACAGCGGGATCATCGTCACCTGCCCGGGCAGCATCATCGTGCCGAGCATGACGAGGAAGAGCGGCGTGTTGCCGCGGAAGCGGAAGCGTGCGAACGCGTAGCCGACGAGGCTCGAGGAGATCACCGTGCCCGCGACGCAGAGGACCGTGACGACGATCGAGTTCGACAGCGCGTCGACGAAGCCCATCCACGGCACGCTGCCGGTCTGCCGGATCGCCTCGGCGTAGTTCTCGAACTGCGCATCGCGCGGCCAGAATCCGATGCCGCCACCCCCGGACATCGCCGCGGCCGCGCGCGCCGGCGTCTCGAGGCTGACCACCGTCATCCACCACAGCGGGAACACGAACACCGCCGAGCCCATGATGAGCACGAACCACAGCAGGATCGAGAGGGTGTTCGGACGCTTCATCTACTTCCTGAGCGATTCGTAGTACACGGCCTTCGCGCTGGTCCGCAGGATCACCACGGTGAGCGCGAGCACGAGGAGGAGGAGGATCCACGCCATGGCGCTCGCGTAGCCCATGTCGTAGGTCTGGAACGCCTTGCCGAAGAGGTAGAGGACGTAGAAGCGGGTCTTGTCGCCGGGGCCGCCGCCGGTCATGACGTACGCCTGCGTGAAGACCTGCAGCGCGCCGATCACGGCCATGATGAGGTTGAAGAGGATGACGGGCGACAGCATCGGCAGCGTGACGCGGAAGAAGCGCCGCACGGGCCCCGCCCCGTCGATCTCGGCCGCCTCGTAGAGGTCGCGCGGGATCTGCTGGAGTCCCGCGAGGTAGACCATCATCGAGCCGCCGACGAGCCAGAAGCTCATGATCGCGAACGCCGGAGCGCCGAAGACGCCCGCATCCTTGTTGAGCCAGTCGGGTCCTTCGATCCAGACGAGCGCGAGCGCGCGGTTGAGGAGGCCGCCCTGCGCGTCGAAGATCCACTGCCAGAGGATCGAGATGCCGACGCCGGCGAGCACGCTCGGCAGGTACCAGATGGCGCGGAACACCGCGATCCCGCGCACCTTCTGCATCATCACGACGGCGGCGAGCAGCGCGAGCGCCTGACCGAGCGGCACCGCGATGAGCGCGTAGTAGGTGGTCACCCAGAGCGACGTGCGGAAGGTCTCGTCGCGCCCGACGAGCTGCGCGTAGTTGTCGGCGCCCACCCAGTCGGCGCCCGAGAGTGGTCCCGAGCCCTTCCAGTTCGTCATCGAGAGGACGAGCGAGAGGAGGATCGGGAACGCCATGAAGAGCAGGAATCCCGCGACCCACGGCGACACGAGGAGGAACCCCGCGCGCTCCTCGCTGCGCGCGTTGGCACCGCGCGGTGCACGCACGAGGAGGTACGCGACGAGCGCGATGAAGAGGCCGAGGAGCGCGAAACCGATGTTCGCGAGGATGCTCCAGCGGACGGGGCTCGGATTCGTCCCACCGGGCACGAACTCGGTGTGGGTCTTCCACTTCCGTTCGAAGGTCTCGACCATCTCCGGCACGCCGATGTCGCCGGTGCGGAGGCCTTGCTCGAGCACGGGGCCGAGGAGTTGGTCGAACGTGGCGTCGGCGGGCCACTCGATCACGCTCGCGTCGTCGACGGCGGCGAGGAAGCCCTGGTTGTTCGCGGGCGGGAGCGGCGAGTCGAGGAACGCCGGACTTTCGGCGACCTCGCGGATCGTCGGGATCGCAAGGCCCAGTCGCGCGTTCGCTTCCTGCGCCTTCCGGTCGGTGAGCCACTTGATCAGCTTCCACGACTCCTCGGGGTACTTCGTGCCCTGCGCCATCGACCAGCTGACGGTGAGGACGCAGTTCGACGCGACGCTTCCGCGGGGAAGTGGCGCGAAATCCCATTCGAAGCCGCCTTCTGACGGGGGCGGGATCTTGCGGTATGCCGGGATCACCCAGCGGCCGAAGGGGCCTGCGAGGCCGACCTTGCCGCTGTTGAAGATGCTCGAACCCGAGGCGATCTTGCTGTTGCCGGGGACGAGCGTGCCTTCCTCGCCGTGGCGCCACGCGCGCAGGCGCTCGAGCGCCGCGATCGATGCGGGCTCGCCGAGGCGAAGCTGCTTGAGCTCGCCGTCGATCGCCTCGGCGCCCTCGGTGCGGAGGTAGGAGCGCACCACGAACGACCACGTGACGAACTCGCTGCCGATGATGCGCTCGGTCTCGGGTGTTTCAGGCGGCGAGAGCTTGCCGATCGCGCGCGCGGCGGCGATGTAGTCGCCCCACGTCCAGTCGTTGGTGGGGAAGGGGACGCCCGCGCGGCGGAAGAGGTCCTTGTTGTAGTAGAAGCCGACGGTCGTGAAGTCCTTCGGGATCCCGTAGAGCGGTCCCGATCCGACGCGCGTTCCGTCGGAGCGGAAGGCGGCGACCGTCTGCGGGTAGAAGGCTTCCAGGTCGAGCGCGGTCGCATCGCCGGCGGCGCGCGCGGCCTTCTCGCGCTCGATGAAGTCGTCGATTGGTCGCAGGAGGTCGATCCGGGCGAAGTTCGCGACGGTTTCGTAGCCGACGTAGAAGACGTCGGGCGCCTCGTCCGACACCATCATCGTCTGCAGCTTGGTGTAGTACTCGCCCGTCGAACCGGCGTTGATGCGCTTGACGCGGATGCCGGGGTTCGCCGCCTCGAAATCGCGCAGTGCGTTTTGGACGATCGCGTCCTCTTCCTGCCCGCCTTCGCCCGACCAGTGCATGACGGTGAGTTCGATCTCGCCCGGCTTGAGCGTGCCCGCCGTCATGGTGCGGTAGGCGACGCGCGCCGTTGCGGCCGCAACAAGCAGGATCGCGACGAGCGCGAGGACGCGCGTGGTCCAACGGCCGAGCGTCGACATGAGATTGCTGGGCTGCGCGGGCACGGGCGGCGAGTATAAATGAAGCGATGCGCGATTTCGCCGTTCGTTCGATTGTTGCGGCCGCACTTGCGGGGGCGTTGGCGGGTGTGGCGGCGGGTTCGGCGGCGCCTTCGACAGTCGTCGCGCCGCCCGCGCTTCCGCCATCGATCGAGGTGGTTTCGGCCGCGTCGGCGAGGTCGAAGGTGACCTTCTCGTACCGACCCGAGCGCGCGGAGGCGAAGGTGTTCGTCGCCGGCGACTTCAACGGATGGAACCCGACCGCGACCCCGTTGGAGCGGATGGGCGACGGGTACTTTCGCGCGACCGTCGAGATCGCGGACGGCCGCCACGGCTACAAGTTCGTGGTGGACGGGAAGTGGATCGCGGATCCGCTGAACCCTGCGCGCGAGCCCGATGGGCACGATGGGTTCAACTCGGTGCTGGTGCTTGGGAAGGGCGGCGCCGACGAGCCGACCGAGCAGCGCGTGGTCGAGGGGTTCGTCACGCCCGAATGGGCGCGCGATGCGATCTGGTACCAGATCATGCTCGATCGCTTCGCGAACGGCGACGCGACGAACGATCCGCCGAACACGCGGCCGTGGACGAGCGCGTGGCGCGAGACGAGCGCGTGGGAGACGCGCGACGGGCAGACCTTCTGGCAGTGGGCGGTGTTCAACCGACACTACGGTGGCGACCTCGAGGGCCTGCGCGCGCGGATTCCGTACCTGAAGGCGCTCGGGGTGAACGCGATCTACCTGAATCCGGTGTTCGAGGCGCCGAGCCATCACAAGTACGACGCGACGAACTTCGTGCACATCGACGACAACTTCGGCTCGGTGGGCGATGCCGAGATGTCGGCCGCGAACGAGGATCTGCTCGACGCTGCGACGTGGGGCTTCAACCAGAGCGACCGACTGTTTCTCGAGGTGCTGCGCGAACTGAAGGCGGCGGGTTTCCGCGTGATCATCGACGGCGTCTTCAACCATGTGGGCGACACGCACGTGGCGTTCGCCGATGTGCGCGGGCGTGGCGCGGAGGGCGGCGAGTCGCCGTACGCGGACTGGTTCGAGATCGAGAGCTTCGAGCCGTTCGTCTACCGCGGCTGGGCGGGGTTCGGGCAGCTTCCGGCGTTTCGCAAGAGTGCCGATGGGCTTGCGAGCGCGACGCTGACCAAGCACATCATGGATGTGACGCGGCGCTGGATGGATCCGAACGGCGACGGCGATCCGCGCGATGGCGTCGACGGTTGGCGGCTCGACGTGCCCAACGAGGTGCCGATGGGCTTCTGGCGCGCGTGGCGGAAGACCGTGAAGGAGGTCAACCCCGATGCGTACGTCGTGGGCGAGATCTGGAAGCGCGCCGACGACTGGCTCGATGGCGAGACGTTCGATGCGGTGATGAACTACCAGTTCGCGATGGCGGTGGTGTCGTGGGTGTCGGGCGAGATCACGGCGGCGGAGCTCGACAAGCGGCTTGCCGTGCTGCGGCTTGCCTACCCCGCGCAGGCGACCGCGGTGATGCAGAACCTGCTTGCGGGGCATGACACCGATCGCCTCGTGTCGATGATTGCGAATCCGGGCCGCGGCTACGACCGCGCGAACAGCGAGCGTCCCGCGTCGACGGGAGCGCCTTCGAAGTACGATGGCGCGAAGCCGTCGGACGAGGCGTATCGCCGCGCGCTCCTCGCGGTGGCGGCGCAGATGACGTACGTCGGCGCGCCGATGATCTGGTACGGCGACGAGGTGGGGATGTGGGGGAGCGACGATCCGTTCTGCCGGAAGCCGATGCTGTGGGCGGACCTGCCGCCGAACGAGGATCCGGAGGAGCGGATCCGCGAGGGGCATCTTGCGGTGTATCGCGTGCTTGTTCGGCTGCGCAGCGAGTCGCCGGCGCTGCGGCGCGGGGCGTTTCGGACGCTGGTGGCGGATGAGGCGCGCAACGTGTGGGTGTTCGAGCGCACGCTGGGTGACGAGCGGGTGATCGTGGCGCTGAACGCGTCGACGGAGCCGCAGTCGGTGGGACTGCCGGAGTCCGAGTGGAGGGGTTTCGCGTGGCGGGTGGCGTACGAGTCGGATGGCGCTGGTGGCGTCGGGGAGGCGGACGGCCGGCAGCGGCTTGAGACCGTGCCGGCGCTTGGGGCGCGCGTGTTGCGGGGTGCGCGGCGAGCCGACCCGTAAGTGGTGCACGGCACGTGCCGTGCGGTGCCAGGCACCGCCTGGCACGTGCCGTGCACCACCTGGCACCACCTGGCACGCTCTGTCGGTGACTGCTCTGGCGGATCGGCGACCGGCTGCAGGTGGCGGCCGTTGTCGCGGGGTCTACCCGGAACGCTCGTCACGGCACCGTGCGTATCGCAGCTGCAGCTGCAGCTGCAGCTGCAGCAAGCATGTGTAAGTGGTGCACGGCACGTGCCGTGCGGTGCCAGGCACCAGCTGGCACGTGCCGTGCACCGTCTGGCACTGCCTGGCACCGACGTGCGACTCCCTCTGTGCGGTACAGTCGCTCCGCACGACCCTTCGCCTCCTGCCTCCGATGAAACCCCTCGCTTCCCATCCGCTTCTCCACGCCCGGCGCGCCGGCGTCCTCATGCACGTCACCAGCCTCCCGGGCAGTCCCGGGTCGAGCGATCTCGGTGCCGGCGACCTCGGCCCCGCCGCCTTCGCCTTCGCCGACTGGCTCTCTGCCGCCGGGTTCAGCGTCTGGCAGATGCTCCCCGTCGGCCCGGTCGGCTACGGCGACAGCCCGTACTCGTCGCCATCTTCGTTCGCGATCGAGCCGACGTTCCTTGCGCTCGAGCCGCTCGTCACCGAAGGCCTGCTCGCGAAGTCGGATCTCCGTGTTTCCGCCCGCGGCAGCGGGAAATCGAATCGCGGCAACGCGAAACCCGCGCGCGGCAATTGCGATTTCGCCGCCAACCGGGCCGTGCGCATGCCGCTCTACGCAAAGGCCGCCGCGAACTTCCGCGCCGCTGGCGGCGAGCGCACCGCGGCCTGGCGTGCGTTTCAGCGTCGCGCCACCTGGCTCGCCGCGTGGCTCGATTTCGTCGACGAGGGCGACGACCTCCAGCGCGCCACGCACGCGTTTATCCAGTTCAAGCTCGATGCGCAGTGGGCTGCGCTCCGCGCGCACTGCACCGCGCGCGGTATCGCGCTGATCGGCGACGTCCCGATCTTCGTCACCGCCGACAGCGCCGATGTGCGCGCGAATCCCGCGCTCTTCCGCCTGAAGAAGGACGGCACGCCCGAGGTGCTCACGGGCGTTCCGCCCGACGGCTTCAGCGCCGACGGCCAGCTCTGGGGCCATCCGCACTACGCGTGGGACGCGCACCGCCGAGAGAAGTTCGCGTGGTGGATCTCGCGCATCGCCTGCGCGGCCGAGCGCTTCGACCTCGTGCGCATCGACCACTTCATCGGCTTCCACAACGCCTACGAGGTGCCCGCCGGCGCGAAGAACGCGCGTCGCGGCGAGTGGCGCCGCGCGCCCGGCCGTGAACTCCTCACCGCGATGTCGAAGCGCTTCGCGAACCTTCCGCTGATCGCCGAGGATCTCGGCGCGCTGACGCCCGAGGTCGAGGCGCTGCGCGACGACTTCGGCCTCGCGGGCATGCGGATCGTGCAGAACGCGTTCTGGAGCGGCCGCTCGGGCGACATGCCGCACAACCATCCGTTCCGTGCGGTCGTCTACTCGGGCACCCACGACAACGAGACCACCGAGCAGTGGTGGGGCAGCCGGAACCCTGCCGAGAAGGCGCGATTCCGGGCGTATGCGGGCGAGGGCCCGGTGCATGAGGCGATGCACCGCATCGTGCTCGCGTCGCCTGCTGCACTTGCGGTACTGCCGATGCAGGACCTCCTCGGCCTCGGTGCTGCGGCGCGAATGAACCTCCCCGGCACCGCGGCGGGCAACTGGCGCTGGCGGATGGGGGCGAAGGCCCTCGACGGCGCGGCGGGGCGGCGTCTTGCGGGCAGGTTCCGGGCCATGAACGACGCCGCGGGCCGCACCGTGGCCACGGGAACTTGACCGCGTTCTCACGCGAAGGACTCCCCCGAAACCGCACCCGAAACCGCGCCTGAAATCGCACGCCGTTCGACTATCTTCCCCCGAATGGCCGCGATCAAGACCAAGAAGAAGCCGTCTGTCACGAAGAAGCCTTCCAACGGATCGGCGAAGCCGTCCAACGGTTCGGCGCAGTCGCCGGGCGCTTCCACCAAGACTCCCACCAAGACTCCCAGCAAGACTCCCGCGAAGGCGCTGCTCGCCGCCGCACCGTCCGTGCGCCGCACCGTCGTGCCCGCGCCGATCACGCCGGATGACGCGCGCACGCAGCTGCGCGCGCTTGCGATGAACCTCTGGTGGAGCTGGAACGAGGTCGCGCGCCGACCGTTCGCCGCGATCGACCCCGTGCTCTGGCACGCGACGAAGCACTCGCCGCTCGCGACGCTCGCCTACGCGGGTCCCGCCACGCTGAGCGCCGCCTGCGAGGAGCCAGGCTTCCGTCTCGCGCTCGCCGATGCGCGCGCCGCGCTCGAATCGGCGATGACGAGCGGCACCTGGTGGAGCCGCACGCACGCGAAGGCGCATCCGAACGCGCTGATCGCCTACTTCTGCTCCGAGTACGCGATCCACGAGAGCGTGCAGCAGTACTCGGGCGGCCTCGGCGTCCTCGCCGGCGATCACCTCAAGAGCGCGAGCGACCTCGGGATTCCCCTTGTCGCCGTCGGCCTCTACTACCGCCACGGCTACTACATCCAGCAGTTCGCCGACGATGGCACGACGAAGGTGCTCTACCCCGTCTACGACCGCGCGACCATGCCGGTCGCCGAGACGGGCGTCTCGATCGACTGCCCGATCGGCGCGCGGAAGGTGCGCGCGCGCGTCCTCCGCATGGATGTCGGCCGCACGCGCGTCTTCCTGCTCGACACCGATCTCGCCGAGAACGCGCCCGAGGATCGCCAGCTGACCGAGGGCCTCTACAAGGGCGAGCCGGAGCTCCGGATGCGCCAGCAGGTCTTGCTCGGCGTGGGCGGCATGATGGCGCTGCGCGCGCTCGGACTCTCGCCGACGAAGATCCACCTCAACGAGGGCCACGCCGCGTTCGCCGCGATCGATCTCCTCGCCGATCTCCGTGCGCAGGGGCTCACGCACGCGGAGGCCGTGCGCCGCGTGCGCGCGCAGACCGTCTTCACCACCCACACGCCGGTCGCCGCCGGCCACGACCGCTACGGCGTCGACATGGTGGCGGCCGCGCTTGCGCACTCCACGGCGAAGTGAGCCGCGAGATGTGGAAGGCGGCCTACGGCGCGAAGAAGGCGAAGGATGTTCCGATCGGCCATGTGACGAACGGCATCCACGTGGCAACGTGGCTTGACCCGCGCGCGGCCGAGTTCTGGAAGTCGGCCTGCGGCTTCGACGCCTGCGCGGGCGACGCACGCAACCGCGGCTGGAAGCGCGCCGAGAAGGCCGATCCGGCGGCGTTCTGGTCGCTGCGCCGCACGCTGCGCGGTTCGCTCGTCCGCTTCGCGCGCGAGCGCCTCGCCCGCGCCTCCGAGCGCCGCGGCGAAGGCCCGTGGGCGATCGACGAGATGCTGCGCGTACTCGACCCCGAGGCCCTCACCATCGGCTTCGCGCGCCGCTTCGCGACCTACAAGCGCGCGCCGCTCGTCTTCACCGACGTCGCGCGGCTCGCGCGCATCGTCGGCGATGCGAAGCGCCCCGTGCAGTTCATCTTCGCGGGCAAGGCGCACCCGCGCGACCTCGGCGGACAGGCCTACGCGCGCAAAGTGTTTGAGATGACGCGCCACCCGGCGCTGCGCGGACGCGTGTTCCTCCTTGAGGAGTACGACATGGAGGTTGGTCGCGCGCTCGTCTCGGGCTGCGACGTGTGGCTCAACAATCCGATTCGCCCGCACGAAGCGAGCGGTACGAGCGGCATGAAGTGCCCGATGCACGGCGGCATCAACTGCTCGATCCTCGACGGCTGGTGGCCTGAGGGCATCACCGGACTTGATCCGTCGGCGAAGGGCGTGAAGGGCATGATCGGGACGAACGGTTGGGCGATCGGCCGCGCCGACGACGAGGCCTTCAACGAGGCCGACGCGCACGGCGCGGGCGAGGCGCGCGACCTGCGTGATGCAACGGCGCTCTACGACC
>JAJTGL010000096.1 GCA_021297795.1 Planctomycetaceae bacterium | reverse complement strand
AATTTCGAGAACATTTTCGACCGGTGAGCCACCGCGCAGCGCCGCAGTGGTGTGCCTCGCGCTTGTTGTCTCGCGCGCTCGGCGTTTCCTCGTCGTACGCGAGGAACGGATTCACGTCCGTTTCATCGTGCGTCGGTGAAACGGCGGATGGCATCGCATCGCTCGCCTTCGGGCGTCCGATGCGGATTTCATCCCCTTCATTTCGGCCCCCGGGCCACGCTGAAGGCGAGCGCTTTCGCATTCTTGTCTTCCCTCCCGTCCGATCCAGCCTCGCTCCCCCCGTCCTCATCCTCTCGAACTCCCTCGTGCAAGGCTCCAGCTCCAACTCCGATCGCGACCGAGTGCTCGCCGCGACCGACATCGTGTCGGTCATCGGCGAGGTGGTCGCGCTCCGACCCAAGGGCCGCGAGCACGTCGGACTCTGCCCGTTTCACGACGATCGCTCGCCGTCGATGACCGTGGTCACGCACAAGGCGGGCATGGGCGGCTCCGGGTTCTACAAGTGCTTCGCCTGCGGCGCGGCCGGCAACGCGATCGACTTCGTCATCAACTACCACCGGATGGAGTTCCCCGAGGCGCTGCGGTTCCTCGCCGGAAAGGCGGGCGTCGAGTTGACGCCCTTTCAGCCGAGCAATCGTCCGCGCCGCGACGGCGAGCCGACCCGCGACGACGTCCTGCGCGCGAACGCGCTCGCGGAGAAGTTCTTCCGCCGCGTCTTCGCCGACGCGGACGCCGGTACCCGCGCGCGCGCCGAGACCGAGCGCCGCGGCTACGACGCCGCCACGGTCGATGCATTCGGACTCGGCGCGGCGCCCGCGAAGTACGACGCGCTCGCCGAGGGCATCCAGAAGGCGATCCGCTCGGCGGGCCCCGACTACCCGCCGTTCGAGGCCTTTGTTCAGGCCGGCATCGTGCGTCCCGCGCGTTCGGGTGGCGGGTTCATCGATCTCCTGCGCGATCGACTGGTCTTCCCGATCTGCGACGATCTCGGGCGACCCATCGCCTTCGGCGGCCGCAAGCTCGACCCAGAGCAGGAGCCGAAGTACCTCAACAGCCCCGAGTCGCCCGTCTTCCACAAGTCGAAGGCGCTGTATGGGATCCACCGCGCCAAGCGCAGAATCGTCGAGGCGAAGGTCGCGATCATCACCGAAGGCTACACCGACGTCATCGCCTGCCACCGCGCGGGCTTCACCAACGCCGTCGCGACGCTCGGCACCGCGCTGACGCGCGACCACGCGCGCATGCTGCGACGCCTGGCCGATACGGTCGTCCTGCTCTTCGACGGAGACGAGGCCGGCCAGAAGGCCGCCGACCGTGCGCTCGAGGTCTTCTTCAGCGAGTCGATCGACATCAAGATCTGCGTGCTACCCGACAACCTCGATCCGGACGACCTGCTCCGACAGGAAGGAGGCGCCGAGCGCTTCCGCGCCGCACTCGATCGATCGTCCGACGCGCTCACCTTCATGGCGTCGCGGATCCGCCGCCAGCTCGAGGGCCGCGGACTCTCCGGCCGCCAGCAGATGATCGAGCAGACGACGGCGAAGTTCGTCGACCTCGGCCTCAACGCGATGGGCGGCCTCCGCCGTCAACTGGTCCTCCAGATGATGTCCGACCTGTTCGGGATCGGCGTTTCCGACATCGATCGCCTGGCGAAGACCATGCGGCCGCGGCTAGCCCCCGCGGAGGCGGCCCAGTCGGGCTCGGACGACGGCCGCACACCGCCCGCGGGCTCATCCGGGAACGCAACGATCGTCGAAGTGCCCTCCTTCCCGGGCTCCGCGGCCCGCGCACGCGCGCGACTCCATGCCGAGCGCCGCCTGCTCGGGGTCCTGTGCTCCGACCCGGCCCTCGCGGCCATCGCGGTCCCGGTGTCGGGTGCGGGAACGCTTCCCCTCAGCGAGGCGATCTCGCCCCGCGAGTTCGCGGACCCCTCGCATGCGGCAATCTTTGCCGCGATCCAAAACGCCTCGGAAGAGGCTCGAGCGCTGAACTTTGACGGACTTCTCGGTGAACTTGCCGATCCTGTCCTCAAGCGCCTAGCATCCGACCTTTATCTCTTTGGAACGGAAGTCCTTCGTGCAGCGGCAGCTGCGGCGATGGGCCCCGGCCGATCGGCCGCGGATGAACTGGTGGTCAGTTGGTGCGACCTCGAGAACCTCGAGCGTCGCGAACGATTCAGAGAATCGGGTGACGCGAACCCGGCGAGTTCCGGCGGCGATGCCACCGGACACGCCGGAAACCAGGTCGGTACGGACGGCGGCTCGTCGGAGCCGGACTCCTCCACCGACGGGGATTCGCGCCGACCCGATCAACGGAGCGCGGCCGAACGCGCGACCGAGCGTCTTGAACGCCTGCGCGAGCGGGGTCACGACGCGACGGCAGTCAGCACATTCTTCCGACGCAGGACGGCATCTGCGCAGGAACATGGGCGGAATCAAGGGCAGAATCAAGGACAGAATCAAGGACAGAATCAAGGACAGAATCAAGGACAGAATCAAGGACAGAATCAAGGACAGAATCAAGGACGGAGCAGCCAACCGTGAGCATGACACTAGACACCCTCGAAACCGCATCGCCCGTCCTCCGGGAGCTCGTCGAGCACGGCATCCGCCGGCGCTGGATCAGCTACGAGGAGCTGAACACGTGCCTGCCCGACGAGTTCGTCGATCCCGAGAAGATCGACGAGCTGCTCGTCTTCATGGGCGAGCATGCGATCGAGATGGTCGACGAGGTCGAGATCCGTCGCAACAACTACGTCTGCTTCGATGCGCCGCTCCAGACGAACCTCAAGTTCCAGCGCGATGATCCGAAGAAGCACGCGCGCGCCGATGGCGTGGCGCACGCCGGTCCGGCGCAGCCCTCCGCCGCGGCGCTCGCCGCCGCCGAGCTCGAGATCAAGAAGAACAAGCGCAAGAAGAAGGCCGCCGAGGGCGAGGCCCGCGGCGACGAGGAGGGTCCCGATCCCGACGACTTCGACGTCGAGGAGGACATCCTCGACGACACCGAGATGCAGGCGGCCGTCGAGAAGGCTCTCGCCGAGCAGGGCTCGAAGCGGATCGACGATCCGATCCGCATGTACCTCACGCAGATGGGCACGATCCCCCTGCTCACGCGCGAGGAGGAGATCCGTCTTGCGAAGAAGATCGAGACCACGCGCATGATCTTCCGGCGCAAGGTGCTCGAGAGCGACTACGCCGCGAACGAGGCCGTCAAGATCCTGAAGGACGTGCACGCCCAGAAGCTGCCGTTCGACCGGACGATGCGCATCTCGACCGCCGAGCCGCACGCGAAGCAGAAGATCGAGCAGCGCATCCCCGCGAACCTGCCGACGATCGAGCGCCTCCTCAAGAGCAACCTCCAGTCGTGGGAGCAGCTCGAGGCCGGCGGCGCGAGCGCCGCGCAGAAGGCGACGCTCCAGCGCGAGATCACCCTGCGTCGCCGCCGCATCGGCACGCTGCTCGAGGAATGCTGCCTCCGCACGGGCCGCATCATCCCGCTCTACCGGAAGCTCCTTGGCATCGTCAGCAAGATGCGCGAGATGCAGCGCAACCTCCTCAAGGCCGAGAAGAACCCCGACCGCTACGACCCCGAGGACGTGTACGTGATGCAGGAGGAGTTCGACGGCCTCCGCAACCTCGTGCTCGAGCCGATGGACGAGTTCGAGCGCCGCATGCGCGACATCCAGCGCGTCTTCGGCGAGTACGAGCAGGCGAAGCGCGACCTCTCGGGCGGCAACCTCCGTCTCGTGGTCTCGATCGCCAAGAAGTACCGCAATCGCGGCCTCCCCTTCCTCGACATCATCCAGGAGGGCAACACCGGCCTCATGCGCGCGGTCGACAAGTACGAGTACAAGCGAGGCTACAAGTTCTCGACGTACGCGACCTGGTGGATCCGCCAGGCGATCACGCGCGCGATCGCCGATCACGCACGCACGATCCGCGTCCCGGTCCACATGATCGAGACGATGTCGAAGCTGCGCAACATCCAGAAGGCGCTGCTCCAGGAGCTCGGCCGCGAACCCACGATCGAGGAGATCGCCATCAAGGCGAAGATGCCGATCGAGGAGACGCGCCGCGTGATGAAGATCTCGCGTCATCCGATCTCGCTCGACCGTCCGGTCGGCGAGAGCGAGGATTCGCACTTCGGCGACTTCATCGAGGACGAGCGTCAGGCGAGCCCGTCGGATTCGGCCACGAGCGACATGCTCCGCCAGCGGATCAACGACGTGCTCAAGACGCTGACCTACCGCGAGCGCGAGATCCTCAAGCTCCGCTACGGCATCGGCGACGGCTACACGTACACGCTCGAGGAAGTCGGCCGCATCTTCAAGGTGACGCGCGAGCGCGTGCGCCAGGTCGAGTCGAAGGCGATCCGGAAGCTCCAGCATCCGGTCCGTCGTCAGCGCCTCGCGAGCTTCCTCCCCGGCCACATGGCCGACATCGAGGGCGAGCCCGACGCGATGAGCGACGTCGGCGCGGACGAGTGATCCGAGCCGGACATCAGAAACCACACGGGCCCCGCTTCGGCGGGGCCCGTTTCACTCCCGGAGAGAGTCGGCGAATCACGAGCCCGCGCGCACCCGCAGGCTCACGTACTTGAGCTCGGTGTAGGCGTCGAGCCCGTGGCCGCCGCCTTCCTTCCCGAGTCCCGAGTCCTTGCGGCCCCCGAAGGGCGCCTCGGCCGTGCTCGGGGCGCCATCGTTCGCGCCGACCACCCCGAACTCGAGCCCCTCCGCGACGCGCAGCAGTCGATCGGCGTCCTGCGTCATCACGTAGCCCGCGAGGCCGTACGGGACGCCGTTCGCCATCGCGAGCGCCTCGGCCTCCGAGCGGAACGTCATGGCGGCCACGACCGGGCCGAACGTCTCCTCGCAGGCGCATGCCATCGTCGGATCGCAGCCCTCGAGGATCGTCGGCGCGTGGAAGCGGTCGGCGAGCCCTGCGATCCTCGCGCGCGTCCCGCCGAAGCGCACGCGCGCTCCACGCGCCACCGCGTCGGCCACGTGACGCTCGACCTTCGCGATGGCCGCGTCATTGATGAGCGGCCCCATGCGGGTCGACTCGAGCGTCGGGTCGCCGATGGCGGCGGCGAGCGCCTTGACCCGCGCCTCGAGCCGAGCAAGGAACTCCTCTGCGATCGACGCCTCGAGCAGGAAGCGGTTCGCGCAGATGCAGGTCTGGCCCATGAAGCGGAACTTCGACAGCATCGCCTGATCGGCCGCGCGGTCGATGTCGGCGTCGGCGAAGACGATGAACGGCGCGTTCCCGCCGAGCTCGAGCGCGGTACGGAGGAGCCGCGGCGCGCATTGCGCGGCCAGGACGCGTCCGACCTCGGTCGAGCCCGTGAAGGTGAGCTTGCGCGTGCCGGGGTGCGTGATGAACGCTGCCGCGACCTGAGGCGGCTCGCCGACCACCACGCTGAACGCTCCGGTCGGCGCGCCGACCTCGCGCACGACGCGATCGAAGATCCGCGCGAACGCGAGCGCCGAGAGCGGCGTCTCCTCCGCGGGCTTGACCGCCTGCGAGCAACCGGCGGCCAGCGCGGGCGCCAGCTTGCGCGCGATCATCGCGAGGGGGAAGTTCCACGGCGTGATCGCGAAGGTCGCGCCGACGGGCTCGCGCAGGACGAGTACGCGCCGATCCGCGGTGCGCGAGGCGGGCAGTTCACCCGCCGCCATCTCGGCGGCCGCGGCCGCGTTGTCGAAGAAGCTCGCGGCGTACTCGACCTCCCCGCGGCTCTCGACGATCGGCTTCCCGCTTTCCGCGGTCAGGAGCGCCGCGAGGTGCGGCGCCTCGTTGCGGACGCCGGCCGCCAGCCGACGGACCAGTTCCACGCGCTTCAGGATCGGAAGCGCCCGCATCTCGCGCGCCGCGTGCGCGTTCAGGTCGGCTGCACGCGCGGCAAGACTCGGGCTCGCACCCGCGATCTCGGCGAGCGGCAGATCCGTCGCCGGATTCACGACGACCACCGGCGCAGCGTCGCCACGGACGAACTCGCCACCGATGTAGCAGCGTGTCTCGACCGCCCTTGGCGCGGGGATCAGGTCGTGTGCGGCGGCGCCGCTCATCGCTGCTTGAGGTACTCCTCGAGCCGCTCGGCCTTCCGGACAAGGAACGGCACGTGCTGCTCGGAGACGCGGAGGAACTTCACCAGCACCTTCATGGTCTGGTCGAACTCCTCGGCGAACTTCTGCTGCTCCTGGTCCTTCCAGGTGCCCTGCAGCGCACCGAGCTTCGCACCCATGGCGCTGACCTGGCCCTGGAGCTCGGCGTTGAAGCGGTGAAGGTCCTGCGCGAAGCGACGGAGTTCCTGCGGATCTGCGATTGCCTTGGCCATGCCGGCAGTCTACCCGCCGCGCGCCGTACGACGAAAGCGACAACGACCTCTCTCGTCACATCCGGTCGTCGCCGCACTCGTTGCGCACGCGACGGAGCGTCTCCTCCATCGTCTCGAGCGCGCTCATCGCCGCCCGCAGCTGCTTCTCGATCGGATCGATCGAGCGCTCCTTGAAGGCGCGCGACGTGTCGTCGCGCCAGTACTGCTCGACCTTGTGCCAGGCGTTCAGGAGGTCGCGGTGCGCCGAGTTCATCCGTGCCTTCGAATCGGACAGGCTCATGACGCGCCTCCCGGCGCCCCACCGCCACCCGAACTCCCACCACCGGCGATCCCCCCACCTGCGATCCCCCCACTCGCGATCCCACGCAACGCCTCGTCACGCAATGCGGCGAGCGCCCGCTCGTCCGCCTCGAGCTCGGCGCGCTCGCGGTCGGCCCGGGCCTCCTCCTCGGCGTTCTGGATCTCGCCGCCGCGACGCATCGAGGAGACCTTCGCGCGCGTGCGCTCGACCTGCTCGGCCAGTGTCACCGTCGGCGTCGCGAGGTACGCCTCGAGCGCGAGCGCCATGTTCCGGAGGCGCAGGATCGCATCGGGGAGATCCCGGTCGATCATGGTCGCGATCGGTGACATCGCGCCTTTGAAGAGGCTCACGTCGCGATCGAGCGTCGCGAGCCACCGGCGCGTGCGCTCGAGCCGTTCACGGGCGTCCTCGACCTTCCGCTTCGCGCGCTCGACCGCCTTCTTCTCGTCGATGACGGACGGACGCTTGCCCGTCCCCATCGTCTGCATCTCCTTCCGGTAGAGCGCGCCCTTCGCACCGACGAGCTCCTCGTCGAGACGAGGCACCACGCGCCTCCAGTGGAGCATCCGGTCGCGCTCGAGCCAGATGAACGTCGACTTCACCTCGCTGTCCGCCTCGGCGACGGCAACGCCGACCTCTTCGCGGAACTTGATCAGCGCGCGGCGGAACTCGTCGAGCGCGGAGATGTCGGTGATGTTGGCGGACATGCGGGGACTGAACGGGACGCCGCGCGGCGCGCGGTCAGCCTGCCTTCTTCTTCGATGGATAGAACAGGAGCATCAGCACGAAGCAGCCGATCGCCATGTACATCGGCACGCTGAAGAGCTTCGTGTAGTCCATGGCGCCGTCCACCGTCGCATACTTCGCGACGACGCTCGTCGCGAAGAGGCTGCCCGCGATGATGCCGACGCCGACGATCACGAGGTTGAACAGATTCTGCGCGGTCGCGCGGATGTCCGGGGTCGTGTTCTCGTCGACGACCATGAAGGCGACGGCGATGAAGCAGCCGAAGCAGAGGCCGTGGAGGGCGATGCCGATCATGACCGTCGGCAGCTCGGGGGCGAATGCGAAGAGCGCCATGCGCGCGGCGTAGGCAGCGATGCCGATCAGGAGAAGCTGCTTGCGCGAGAGGATCTTGGTGAAGAACGGAAGCAGGAAGAGCACGCCGATCTCGGTCATCTGGCCGATCGTCATGAGCCCGCCGCCGCCGACGCCGAACACCTGGTTGATGCCGTTCGAGAAGGCATCCGCGCTCTGCGAGTTCGCCGCCTTCTGCACCTTCGTCACGAAGTCGCTCGTGAAGACGAAGTAGAACTGGTGGATCATGCTGATCGGCACCGCGATCAGGAAGAGGGTGATGAGCGGCCGACGGAAGATCTCCTGCAAGCCCTCGAGCCAAGCCGTCTTCTCGGAGGCGGACTTCGTCGGCGGCGTGTTCGGCAGCGTCAGGCAGTAGAGGGCCATGATCACGCCAAGGCCCGCCGCGATCTGGAAGCCGACGGCGCGACCGGCGTTGAGCGTCGCGTCCGACTCGTTGTACATTCGGAACAGGATCTGTCCGAGGGCGATTCCTGCGGCGATCCAACCGATCGTGCCCCAGAGGCGCACGGTCGGGAAGTCGCGGTCACGGTCGGGAAGGTTCGCGAACGCCATCGAGTTCGTGAGCGCCATCGTCGGGGCGTACACCAGTCCGTAGATGAAGCTGATCCCGAGGAAGACCTCGAACTTCGCCGTCGACGCCAGGAAGAAGACGAGCACCGCGCCGATCAGGTGGCTCGCCGCGAGGATCTTCTCGGTCGCGAACGAGCGGTCTGCGAGCTGCCCCGCGATGAACGGTCCGATGAGTGCGCCGACGGCGCCCGCCATGAGACAGAGACCGGTCTGGTCGAGCGAGAACTCGCGATGCCCCATCAGGAACGGATAGAGGATCGGAAGCCACGCACCCCAGATCGCGTACTGCAGGAACATCATCACCGAGAGGCGGGTTCGAACGTACGGGGCGGGCGCGGCGGCTTGCATGCGAGGACACCTCCAGGAAGTTCAGGGCACGGGTCGTTCGGCGGCCGCAACGCGGCCGTTGTGGGGCACCGCAGCGCGGCGCTCCGACGTTCCGAGGACTCGGGGCGCGCAATCTACCCAAATCGCCGCCGCGCGTCCGGGAACCCCCGTCGTATACTCGCCGTCCCATGAATCCCCGTCGAAAGACACGTCAGATCGTCGTTGGTGATGACCGCGTCGGCCGAGTCCGGATCGGTGGCGACGCCCAGATCGCGGTCCAGACCATGACCGCGGGATACACGCACGACATCGACGCCTGCGTGCGGGAGATCGAGCGGTACGCCGCCGCCGGTGCCGACGTGGTGCGCGTGGCGGTGCCCGAGCGGAAGGACACCGAGGCACTGCGCGAGATCCTGAAGCAGGTGTCCGTCCCGATCGTGGCCGACGTTCACTTCCACTACCAGCGCGCCCTCGAGGCGGTCGAGGCGGGCGTCCACAAGATCCGGCTCAACCCGGGCAACATCAGCGACCGCGAGCAGGTCAACAAGGTGATCGACGCCTGCAAGGAGCGCGGGATCCCGATCCGGATCGGCGTGAACGAAGGGTCGATCATCGAGCGGAAGGACAAGCAGAGGCGCGCCGAGGAGCTCGGCAAGTTCTTCGCCGGCCACAAGTCGGGCCACATGCTCGCCCTCATGATCGCGAAGCTCGAGGAATACCTCGACATCTTCGACGCGCGCGACTTCCACGACGTCGCGATCAGCGCGAAGTCGATGGACGCGGGGCTCGTGATCGACGTCTACACCGAGATCTCGAAGCGCTTCGACTACCCGCTGCACCTCGGCGTCACCCACGCGGGGCCGCGCGACACCGGCGCGATCCGCTCGATCGCCGCGCTCTCGACCCTCGTCGCGAACGGCATCGGCGACACGCTGCGCATCTCGTACGCCAGCGATCACATCGACGAGGTGAAGGACGGCCTCGAGCTCCTCTACTGCCTCGGGAAGCGCGAGCGAAAGGGAGTCGAGCTCATCGCCTGCCCGACCTGCGGACGCATCCAGGTCGATCTCTTCACGCTGGTGAAAGAAGTCGAGAAGAAGTTGATGCCGGAACTCGAGCTCCCGATCAAGGTGGCCGTGATGGGCTGCATCGTGAACGGCCCGGGCGAGGCCGAGGGCGCGGACGTCGCGGTGTTCGCCGGCGACCGCCGCGGCATCATCTACGTGCAGGGCCAGCGCGTGGCGAACGTGCCCGAGCCCGAGATCCTCGATCGCCTGCTGCACGAATGC
>JAJTGL010000012.1 GCA_021297795.1 Planctomycetaceae bacterium | reverse complement strand
CGCCGTGCTCGCGCAGCCCGCGCGCGAATACCGTCGCGTGGATCAGCCCGGGGCGTGATCGCCCGCGCCCGCAGCCGCTGTCGCGGCCGTGGGAGCCGCGGGAGTCGGCTCGCGTCCCGCACCGAGCCACAGCGTGAGGACGGCGAGCGTTCCGTAGAGGCCGAGCACGGCGAGGAGCGCGTGCGGGCCTCCCGATTGCGCGTAGATCGCGACGGGAAGCACGGCCACCACGAAGGTCGCGAGGTAGATGCTTGTGACCGCGAGGTGCGGGAATCCTCTTCGGAGGAGCCGCTGGTAGGCGTGGGTGCGATGCGCGCGCGCCGGATGCTCGCGTCGCAGCATGCGCACGGCAAGCGTGACGGTCGCATCGGTGACGAAGGTCGCGGGCAGCGCGATCGCAGCAAGGGGCGCGAGGCCTCTGCCGGCGGCGAGCGCGATGAGGGCGAACGCGATCGCAAGACCGAGCGCGCCACTGCCTGCATCTCCCATGAAGATTCGCCAGCGCGAGATGTTGACGAGTCCAAAGCCGGCGACCGCTGCGGCGATCGCAAGCGCGAGCGAGCGCAGCGCGTCCGCATCGTCGCGGAGGGGTGCTTCCGTTGGAACAAGTGCGGGCAGCATCGCGGCGGCGGCGAGGATCGAAGCTCCGCCGAGCGATGCGAGGCCGTCGATCCCGTCGACGAAGTTGACGAGGTTGACCATCCAGGCGCTTGCCAGCGCAAGGAGCAGGATGCCGGCCACCGGGAGCGCCGGGTGCTCGGCAAACTCGGGCGGCAGAACGCTTGCCGCGCCCTCGGTGGCCGCGAAGACCGCGGCGGCCGCCCCCGACATGTGTACGGCGAGCCGAGGGGCCGCACCGACCGGGCGGCGGTCGTCGAGGAATCCGACGGCGGCGACCGCAAGCAGGCCTCCGAGCGCCGCGAGCAGCGGGGGTGCGAGCGCGCCCGTCGCGACGAGCAACGCGAAGGCGATCGACGACACGATGACGAAGACGACGCCGCCGCCACGCGCGACGGGCGCGGAGTGCGAGCTCCGTTCGTTCGGAAGATCGAGCATCGCCGCGCGCAGCAGCACGCGACGGAAGGCGAGTGTCCCGAGGAACGACGCCGCGAGGCAGCCGCCCGCAAGCATCGGATCGATGGACGCGGGGGAACTCATGCAGCGGACCTCGCCGTCGGTGCGCGCTCGTGCGCGGAGCGTCGAAGCAGCGCGCGGAGCGCGTCGGTGGCATCGACGGGCGGAGTCCACGACGCGAGCCGCGCGAGGGTGTCGTCCTCCACCACCGAGTGCTCGAGCAGCCGCTCGGCGGATGCTGCTGCTGCGACTCCCAGCGATCCGAGCAGGCGACCAAGCACTCGGAGGAGTGCTGCAGGACACGGCACGGTGCGCACGGGAATACATGCGCCCGCACCGATCGTGCGCGCGACCGACAGGACGTCGAGCGTCTGGCGGTCGTGCGGAAGCGCGACCTCGCCCGCGAGCGAAGCGCACTGCGATGACGCGATGAGTGCGTCGACGGCGTTGGCGACGGCGATCATGCTTCGCCGCGCGTGCCGAGCGCAGCTCGGGATCGGCCGTCCCCGTTCGATCCAGCGCGCAAGTTGCGTCACCGCACCCGGTGCATCGACGCCGTAGATCGCCGGGAACCGCAGGACAACGAGCGAGGTGCCGGATCCATCGAGCGCCGCGCGGGCCAGTCGTTCACCCGAGAGTTTGCTGCGGCCGTAGGCGGTCTTCGGCGTGGGTGCCGTGCCCCGGTGGATCGTCGTCGTGCCGTCGCCGCCGATCGCGGCCACCGAGCTTGCGAGCACCACCCGCCGCGCCCGGTTGCGCGCCACGCGCGCGACGGCCTCGCTGCCGAGCCCGTTCACGCGCTCGTACTCGTCGTCACTCGGCACATGCGGTGGAAACCGATGCGCAAGCCCCGCCAGGTGGAAGACCGTGTCGACCTCCATGGGAACCCGCGAGAGCGACGCGTCGTCGAGCTCGGGGACGAGCACCGACCCTCGCGGATCTTCGCCGTCCCTCGGTGCCGACTGCGTGCGCAGACACCGAGTGACCGACCATCCGCGCCGTTCGAGTTCCGCGACGAGATGACGCCCGAGATATCCCGACGCTCCCGTCACCACCGCGGTTCGAACTGGTTCGGAGCCACTCCGCATCAGGCGGGCGAGTGTACCGGACCGGAACCGAGCGCGTCCGTCATGTACGCGATGAAGGCCTGCTCGAGGCGCGCGCGCGTGAACCGCTCGAGCACGCGCGCGCGACCCGCGGTGCCGAGCCGATCGCGCAGGATCCTGTCATCGACCAGCGTGCGCATCGCCTCGGCAAGCGCGGCTTCGTCGCGTACCGGGACGAGGAGGCCCGTCTCGCCCCGAACGATCGCGTCGGTGAGTCCGTAGATGTCGGTCCCGATCGCGGGGATGCCGCAAGCCGCCGCCTCGAGGACGGAGAGGCCGAAGCCCTCGCGATGGCTCGGGAGCACAAGCAGATCTGCGGCGGCCATGAAGGCCTCCGGATCGCGGACGAGCCCCGGCATGTGGACGCGCCCGGCGAACGGCGCGAGGATCGGCTCGATGCGGCCGCGCATGGTTCCCTCCCGTCCTCCCTCCCTTCCTCCTTCGTCCGGTCCGGCGAGCACGAGGTGCAGCGTCGGAGACGCCCCTGCGATGCGGGCGAAGGCGCTCGCAAGTTCGGGGATGCCCTTCTCCGCGTTCATGCGGCCGAGGAAGAGCGCGACCACGGCATCGTCGTCGATGCGCAGCCGACGGCGCACGGCCTGACGCGCCGACCGATCGGGCTTGAAGCGTCGTGTGTCGACGCCGCAGACGGATCCATCGCCCAGCACCGTCACGCGTGCTTCGGCCGCGACTCCCTCGTGCGCAAGGAACGCACGTTGCGATGGGCTGTCGGCGAGGAGTCCGGTCGCGCATCCTGCGGTGACGCCGTCGAGCGTGCGCAACGTGCGGCGCGCCAGTCCGCGCCGCGTGGCCCAGACCTGCCCGGTGAACCAATGGATGCGCGTGGGAATGCCGGCGACCCGCGCCGACACCATGCCGAGGAGGCCGGCCTTCGGCGTCATGGTGAGCACGGCATCGAACGCCTCGCGGCGGAAGTGGTTGCGCAGCTCGACCAGCGTCCGCAGATCGGAGCGCGGGGAGACCTCGCGTGCGATGCCGATCGGGATGAAGTCGCACCGCTCGCGCAGCGCCGGGTCGAACTCCTCGACGGAGCCGTTGGCGAGCAGCGTGACGTCGTGCAGCCTCGCGAGCGCGGGGAGATGGCTCGCGAGGAACATGTTGAACGTGTAGGGCACGGTCGCGACCACCGCGATCCGGCGTCGCGGTGCGCCGGTACCTGCGTGCGGGTTCGTGCGCGAAGCCGCGGCGGGTGTCGGCGCCGGTGCGTTCCTCGGGGAGGTGCTACGGAAACTCGTTCTTTTCATGCCGCGCTCTTCATGCCACGTTCCTCATGCCACGTTTCTCATACGTCCCCGTCTCCGCGGGTCCATCGCCGTGCGAGTTCCGCGGCAGCATCGGGCATCGGTCGCTCGAAGGCAAACCCGAGTTCCTCGCGGAGACGCGTGCTCGGGTACGACGTCCGCGAGATCAGCGCCTCGAGGCGCGAGGTCGTGAGTGGAACACGACGGAACCCCGCGAGGCGGGCGAGATCGCCGATCCGTGCGAGGGCGCGCATCGGGAGAAGCGGCGCGCGCATCGAGCGCCTACGCGCGCCGACCGCGTCTTCGATCGCGCGGAGAAGATCGGTCCACGGACAGTCGCACGACACGTCGTAGATCCGCCCCCGTGCGGACGGCTGCGTCGCGACGAGTTGTGCGGCGCGCGCCACGTCGCGCACGTCGACGTAGGTCGACATGGCGCCTTCCGAGACGATCTCGATGAAGCGCCCGCGTCGCACCGCGTCGACGAGCGCGCGGAACGAACCGTTGACCATGCGCGCGCCGATCACGTTCGAGGGACGCAGGATGCGGAGGTCGAGGCCGGACTCGGTCGCGAGCCGAGTCAGCTCGGCGTCGGCGAGCGCCTTCGACCGCTCGTATGGATTGACAGGAGCGGGCGGCGTGCGCTCGTCGATCCGCCGTCCGCGGCCGGGTCCGTACACGCCGACGGAACTCAGGTGAAGAAACGCGCCGGACCGCCCGAGCGCCGCGCGGGCGAGCCGAATAGTGCCTTCGACGTTGGTGGCGTGCATCCGAGTGGGGGCCGCCAGCTCCGCCGCGGCGTGGTAGACGATGTCGGCGCCGTCGACGAAGCGACGCAGTGTGTCTTCCGTGCGGCGGTCGTCGTTCGCGAGATCGGCCGTGTGCCAGGAGAGAGCGGTTGCGAGCGCGTCGGACGAGCCGCTGCCGCGCCGGGAAAGCGCGCGCACCTCGTCGCCGCGCTCGCTGTGCATGCGCGCGATCTCGCCGCCGACGAAGCCGTTCGCGCCGGTGATGGCGACGATGAGACGCGGCGCGGCAGGGCCGCGCGGATGGACCGGAGCGCTGGACACGCCTCCACTGTACGGTCGCACGGCCAGCGCGGGCGGTTCTGGGACTCGGTGCGGTCGCGCGAGTTGGTCCGGTCGCTCCGGCGGGACGACCCGTGAATTCGGGGTTTCGCGTGGCGCGGCGCCGCAACACGGTTATGTTCCGAAGCGATGAGTTGCGCGGTGTGCAGGATCATCGGATTCCGGATCTCGACGGCGCTCTCGGCCGTCGCGGTGTCCGCCGCCGCATGGATCGGCGCGACCGCGCACGGCGGGGGCGACCAGCCGGCGTTTCTCTCGGTGCCGCGGGTGAGCGTGCAGTCGACCGCCAGGTTCCGCGGCGTGCTCGAGGGTGCGCGCGAGGAGATCGTGCGCATGATGGTGCTCGGGGACTCGCAGGAGACGATGCCCGGCGGTTTCGGCGCCACGTATCTCCCACATCTCAACGCCCGGTTCGCGGAGGTCTACGGGCCGGCCGGTGAGTCCATGCTCTACACGAACATCGGCATGCAGTCGCCGCCGCATTGGCTCTCGAGCCAGACCACGAGCAGCGCGCGCGTGCCCACCACGGTTCCGTCGTCGGCGGTGCTGCCCGCGGTCGTCGTGCACCGCCTGCTGGAGGACGATGGAACCGCGCTCGGGGCGTTTCGCACGTTGTTCCTGCACGATGCCGCCGCGTCGTCGGAGGCGTCGCTGGTCGATGGTCCGTGGTTCGACCGAGTCGGGCCGTTCTCCGCGGAGATTCTCGCCGTCGCGCGCTCCGCGCCCACTGCCGTGCGATGGGTGCAGGCGCCGAGCGACGGCAATGTCGTGGCAGCCGGGGCACCGCCTGTCGCGAAGGGGACGTTGTCGCTGCCTGCGAAGGCCGCGGTCGGAAGTTTCCATTGGCTGCAGACCCCCGTGCTCGATTTCGCCGGAAGGCGTCATCTCCAGCTGTATGTGAGCGGCGCGTCGTCGAAGGTCGGCACCGACGTCGCCGGCGTGCGCTTCCGAAGCCTCGGTGCGCCCAGGGGCGTCGTGGTGCAGTCATTCGCGCGCGGCGGCATGCGGCTGCAGGATGTCCTGGGGGAGCACGGTACGAGCGGCGCGTTTCTTCGGGCGATGAACCCAACGGTCATCGTGCTGCACTTCGGCGCAAACGATGCCGCGTACGGCATCGGACTCGACGAGTGGCGTACGCGCTTGATCGCGACGATCGGGTGGATCCGCGCGGAGCTCGGGCAGCCGGACTTCCCGGTGATCCTCGCGAGCGATCTCCGCAGCGGCCCGTATGCGGGATTCGCGATCCTCGACGCGATGCCGGGGATCGCGCACGAGATCGCCATGCAGGATCCGGATGTCCTCGCGCTCAATCTGCCGCGCATCGTGGCAGAGGAGTACATCTGGCTCGACCGTCGGCCGTACCTTTTCGACGCTGCGCATCTGCGGTCATATGCGCAGCGCATGCTCGCCGAGGCATTCGTGGGAGAGTTGTGCGATGCCCTTCAGATCCCCGATCCCGGTTGTGACCAGGCTGAGTGGTCCGACTGTGTCAGGACGCTTGGCTCGACGTGTGCCTACGGGGGATGTGTCCTCGTGACCGACGTCGACGCCGAACAGCTCGCGCTGCCGTGGAACGGCCCTGGGACCGACTGTTCCGATGCGAACGGAGACGGATTCGCCGATCTCTGCCCTCCCGCTGCGACCGCCGACATCAATGGCGATGGATCGGTCAACGCCGCCGATCTTGGAATCCTGCTCGCAGCGTGGGGCGAGTTCTATCCTGCCGCGGATCTCGACTACGACGGCGAGGTGGGCGCGTCCGACCTGTCGATCCTGCTCGCGCAGTGGGGATCTTGACCGCACGACGGCGTTCTGTGCTTCCGCTACCCTGTGCCGATGAAGGACGCCGATGTCGGACAACTTTGAAGCGCTGGGCTTTGGCCCCGAGATCCTCGCCGAGCTCGCAACCCTCGGCTACGAGGAGCCGACACCCATCCAGCGCGCGGCGGCCACGCCGCTCCTCGGCGGGCGAGATCTCCTGGGACAGGCCGCGACGGGAACGGGGAAGACGGCGGCGTTCGCGCTGCCGCTGCTCCAGCGCGTCGCCGGCAAGACGCCGGAGCCCGGGCAGCCGCTCGTCCTCGTGCTCGTCCCGACGCGCGAACTCGCCATGCAGGTGTCGGAGGCGTTCCACCGGTACGGACGCGGGCTCGGGATCTCGGTGGCGCCCATCTACGGCGGCCAGGACTTCCGCAGGCAGATCATCGCGCTGCGACGCGGCGTGCACGTCGTGGTCGCGACGCCAGGCCGCATCCTCGACCACATGCGCCGCGAGACGATCGATCTCGCGGGCGTGATGTCGGTGGTGCTCGATGAGGCCGACGAGATGCTCGACATGGGTTTCGCGGAGGATCTCGAGCTCATTCTCGAGGCGCTGCCCGAAACGCGTCAGACCGCGCTCTTCTCGGCGACGCTTCCTCCGCGCATCGCGGGGATCGCCGAGCGCCATCTGCGCGAGCCGGAGCGCGTGCTGATTCCACGCGATCCGGCGGCGTCGGGCACCGCGCCCAAGGTGCGGCAGGCCTGCTACATCGTGCCGCGCGCCCACAAGATCGCGGCGCTCGGACGCGTCCTCGACATCGAGGCGCCGACCCTTGCGATCGTCTTCTGCCGTACGCGGCTCGAGGTCGCTGAACTGGCCGAACGGCTCGTCGGACGCGGATACTCGGTCGAGGCGCTCCACGGCGGCATGACGCAGGCCGAGCGCGATCGGGTCATGAAGAAGGCACGCGCCGCATCGGTCGACCTCCTCGTCGCAACCGACGTGGCCGCACGCGGCATCGACATCGAGCACATCTCGCACGTGGTCAACTTCGATGTGCCGAGCTCGCCCGAGGCGTACACGCACCGAATCGGCCGCACGGGCCGCGCCGGTCGCGAGGGCGTGGCGATCACGCTCGCCGAACCGCGCGAGCACCGGCTCGTCCGCAACATCGAGTGGATCACGAAGTCGAAGATCGAGATCGCCGTGGTGCCGACGGCGCACGACATCAAGTCGCACCGGCTCGACCTCACGAAGGGCGCGCTGCGCGAGGTGCTCGCGGCGGCGGCCGAGGCGCGGCAGGCGGGAGAATCGGGTGAACTCGACGGTTTCCGCACCGTGGTCGAGGCCCTTGCGGGCGAGTTCGATCCGATGGATGTCGCGGCCGCGGCGGTCAAGCTCGCGCACGAGGCGTCGGCCGGAGATGCGGCGGCCGAGGATGATCTGCACATCCCGTCCTACGAGAGTTTCGCGCGACCGAAGCACGGCGCTGCCGGCGCCGCGCGCTTCGACGACCGCGCGCCGCGCGCAAGAGAGCATGCTCCGCACGCCGGGGGATCCGCGAGGCGCGACACGCCGCACGGTGTCCCCCTCGAGGAACGCCCGGTCTATCGACGCCCTGTCGAGGGTGGCGGGCACGATGGTCGTGGGTATGAGGGCCGCCCCTCCGGAGGTTGGTCGAACGAAGGTCGTGGCGGCTGGCGCGACGAGGACCGCGGCGACCGACGCGGTGGACGCCATGAGGCCGATCTCGTGCGCGTCTACATCGCGGCGGGTCGGCGCATGGGCATGCGTCCCGCCGATCTCGTTGGCGCCATCGCGAACGAGGCGCACGTGAACCCGCGTGGGATCGGAGCCATCGAGATCGCCGACGCGTTCTCGATCGTCGAGCTTCCCGAGCGCGACGCCGAGCGCGTGATCGAGGCGCTGCGCGGGGCGACCCTTCGCGGACGGCGCGTCACGGTGCGCCGCGACGACGGTCGGCCGCGGGCGCGCTGAACCTTCCGCGCTTTCGAGACTCTCGCACCATCGGTCCCGTCGCTCACGCGCCGAGGTTGCGCCGCTTCTCGGCGACGAACTTCAGGTGGTGATCGACGTGGTTCGCGTAGATCTCGACGATCTGGAGCAGCGTCACCTTGCCACGCTGCGTGTGGATGCCGGTGCGCGCGAACGCCTCGACCGGAAGCGTGCGCAGCCAGCGCGCGGTGAAGCGGCGGTTCGCATCGAAGGCGTCGAGCACCTCCGCGAGGTTCGCCTGCGACGACGGCAGCTTCGCGATGAAGGCGTTCTCGTCGTACGAGACGAGCAGCGGATTCTCCTCGGCGACGATGCGCCGCATGCGGTGCGTCGACGCAAGATCGCTATCGAGGAGATGCACGGCGTTCTCCATGACGCTCCACTCGCCGGGACCGATGCGCGTGTTGAGCTGTGCATCGGTGAGGCCCGCGCAGCCCGCGCGGAGCTTCGTGGCTCCCGAGGCGTAGGAGTCGAGTGCGGCGGCGATGGCGGGGGTGGCGGCGGCGGTTGGGGCGGAAGCAGTGGTCATGGTTGTCGTACTCGGGGTCGTACTCGGGGTCGTACTCGTCGACGTACTCGCCGACGCGAGCCGTGGTGAGGTCCTGCGTATCGGCGCGGGTTCTGCGCGCATCGGGCCGCGAGTGTAGACGAGTACATTGCCGTCATGGAGTTCGATACATGAAGCCTCGCCCCGAGACCTCGGCATCCTCTCCGACCGACCGGCATGTCCGCCGCCTCGCACGCAGGCTCGTTTCGGCGTCGGCCTTGGCCGGCGTCGCATGCGGTCTCGTCTTTGCCGGCGCGTGCGCGCCGATCCCGCGCCAGACGACGGTTCGAGCCACGGTGCCCGAGGGGACGCCCGTCGTGTACGTCGCGGGCAGCGTGCCCGAACTCGGGTCGTGGGATCCCGGCAAGGTGGCGATGGAAGGCGACGGGCGCGAGCGCGTGCTGCGCGTTGCGCCCGCGGACGACGTGCGCGAGATCGAGTTCAAGTTCACGCTCGGCTCGTGGGCGCGCGAGGCGCTTGGCTCCGACGGCCGCATCATGCAGAACCAGCGCGTTGCGCGCGACGGCACGGCGCATGTCGTGATCGCAGGATTCCGCGAGGATCGCGCGCAGGCCGCGCTCGACGACCCGGCCGCGGGCGGCGTCGTCGGGACGATCGTTCGCTGGGAGGACGTGACCTCGCGCCACCTCGCGCGTCCACGCACGGTCGAGGTGTGGCTGCCGCCGGGTTACGACCCGAGCGCCTCGGTGCGGCATCCCGTGATCTACGCGCACGACGGGCAGAACATGTTCGATCCGCGGCTGGCCGCGTTCGGAGTCGACTGGGGCCTCGACGAGGCGATCGTCGCGCGCGCTGCGAACCCTGGCGATCCAGGGCGGATCCCTCCGCCGATCCCCGCACCGATCGTCGTCGCGATCTGGAACACCGCCGATCGCCGCCGCGAGTACAACCCGTGGGATCTTGGTGATCTCTACGCGCGCTTTCTCGTGGAGGAACTGAAGCCACGCGTCGACGCCGGGTTCCGCACGCGCACCGACGCTGCGTCCACGATGACACTCGGTTCGTCGATGGGCGGGCTCATCTCGTTCCATCTCTGCCGCACGCGACCGGAGGTCTTCGGACTCGGCGCATGCGTCTCGACGCATGTGCCGTTCCATGCGGGCAACCTCGCGCGTGCGCAAGGCCGCGAGCCGGGAGATGCCGCCGACGAGACGCCGCTCATCCTGCGCGACATCGCCGCCGGCATGACGTTCCCGAAGGGGCCGCGGCTCTGGTTCGACTACGGCACCGTCGGGCTCGATGCCGCGTACGAGCCGGTGCAGCGCGAGGTCGATGCATGGCTGGCGAGGCAGGGGCTTGTCGAGGGCGTCGACTTCACGTCGCGGCGTTACGACGGGGCCGACCACAGCGAGCGCGCGTGGCGCGCGCGGGTCGGCGACGCGCTCGCGTTTCTCCTGCGATCACCCGGCGAGTCCTGACGCGCTTGCGCATCCCCTCCGCGACTTCGAGGCCCGGGAACATGCCGGAAGCCGGGCAGAACACGCCCCGGAACACGGCGTTTCCGCCTGCGGCGCACCGTCGCGGTTTTCGTACACTCTGCGGTCCCGCTCCGGCGGTGCACGCACAGAAAGAGGTACGAGACGATGTCCGCCAACCCGACGATCATCTACACGCACACCGACGAGGCGCCGATGCTGGCGACCTACTCGTTCCTGCCCATGATCCGCATGTTCGCGAAGCCCGCCGGGATCGCCGTCGAGACGCGCGACATCTCGCTCTCGGGCCGCATCATCGCCGCGTTCCCCGAGCGGCTGAAGCCCGAGCAGCGGATCGGCGACCACCTCGCCGAACTCGGCGCCCTCTGCCTCAAGCCCGAGGCGAACATCATCAAGCTTCCGAACATCTCGGCCTCGGTGCCGCAGATGAAGGCCGCGATCAAGGAGCTCCAGTCGCAGGGCTACGACCTGCCGGACTTCGTCGACGAGCCGAAGACCGATGTCGAGAAGGACGCGCGCGCCCGCTACGCCAAGGTGATGGGTAGCGCCGTGAACCCGGTGATCCGCGAGGGCAACTCGGACCGTCGCTCGACGAAGTCGGTGAAGGACTACGCGCGCGCGAATCCGCACAAGATGGGCGCATGGGCGGCCGACTCGAAGGCCTCCGTCGCGTCGATGACCGGTGGCGACTTCTTCGGCAACGAGCAGTCGGTCACGATTCCGGCCGCCACGACGGCGAAGATCGAGTTCGTCGGTGCCGACGGCGCCACGACCGTCCTCAAGGACGGCCTCAAGCTCTCGGCGGGCGAGATCCTCGACGCGACCTTCCTGTCGAGGAAGGCGCTCGTCGCGTTCCTCGAGTCGACCGTCGCCGACGCGAAGGCGAAGGGCGTGCTCTGGTCGCTCCACCTGAAGGCCACGATGATGAAGGTCTCCGACCCGATCATCTTCGGTCACGCGGTGAAGGCCTTCTTCAAGCCCGTCTTCGAGAAGCACGGCGCGGCGCTCGCCAAGGTCGGCGTCGACGTGAACAACGGCTTCGGCGACCTCGTCGCGAAGATCGCGGCGCTCCCCGAGGCTGATCGCGCGGCGATTCACGCCGACATCCAGGCCGCGCTTGCGAACGGCCCCGCCATCGCGATGGTCGATTCCGACAAGGGCATCACCAACCTCCACGTTCCGAGCGACGTCATCGTCGACGCGTCGATGCCCGCGATGATCCGCGAGGGCGGCAAGATGTGGAACGCGGCCGGCAAGACGCAGGATGCGATGGCGGTCATCCCCGACCGCTCGTACGCGGGCATCTACCAGGCCGTCGTCGACTTCTGCCGCACGAACGGCGCGTTCGACCCGAAGACGATGGGTTCGGTGCCGAACGTCGGCCTGATGGCGCAGAAGGCCGAGGAGTACGGTTCGCACGACAAGACCTTCGAGGCGAAGGCTTCCGGCACCATGCGCGTCGTCGACGCGTCGGGCGCGGTGCTTCTGCAGCACACGGTCGAGGCGGGCGACATCTGGCGCGCCTGCCAGACGAAGGATCCGGCGATCAAGGACTGGGTCAAGCTCGCGGTGACGCGCGCGCGGCTCTCGAAGACGCCGGCGTGCTTCTGGCTCGACGAGAAGCGTCCGCACGACCGCGAGCTCCTCAAGAAGGTGCATGCGTACCTCAAGGATCACGATACGACCGGCCTCGAGCTCTCGATCAAGGCGCCGGCCGACGCGTGCCGCTTCTCCTGCGAGCGGATGAAGCAGGGCCTCGACACGATCTCGGTGACGGGCAACGTGCTGCGCGACTACCTCACCGACCTCTTCCCGATCCTCGAGCTCGGCACGAGCGCGAAGATGCTCTCGATCGTTCCGCTCATGCAGGGCGGCGGGCTCTTCGAGACGGGTGCGGGCGGCAGCGCGCCGAAGCACGTGCAGCAGTACGTCGCCGAGAATTCGCTCCGCTGGGATTCGCTCGGCGAGTTCCAGGCGCTGGGTGCGAGCCTCGAGCACATCGCCTCGATGACGGGCCACGCGAAGGCGCAGGTGCTCGCCGAGACGATCGACGAGGCGATCGGCCTGTACCTCGCGAATAACAAGGGACCTGCGCGCAAGGTGGGCGACCTCGACAACCGAGGCAGCCATTTCTACCTTTCGCTCTACTGGGCGCAGGCGCTGGCGAAGCAGACGAAGGACAAGGCGCTCGCCGCGTACTTCGCTCCGATCGCGGCCGAGATGACTTCGGGCGAGACCAAGATCGTCGGTGAACTCAACGGCGCGCAGGGGAAGCCGGTCGACATCGGCGGCTATTACCACCCGTGCGAGAAGAAGACCGCGATCGCGATGCGCCCGAGCGCGACGCTCAACGCGATCATCGAGAACGCCGGTCGCGCCGTGGCGATGGCGTGACGGTCATCCGGGGAACCCAGCGCTTCCTGGCACCATCTGAAAAAGACCGCGGGCCCGCCAGCTGGCGGGCCCGCGTTCATTGTCGTGCGTGCGTGGACGACCCGGTGAGCCGGATCAGTTCTTCGAGCTGCTCGCATCGACCGACGCCTGCGCCTTGTTGGCCGGGGTCGGGAGGATGACGGTGTCGACCACGTGGATGACGCCGTTCGAGGCCTCGATGTCGGTGGCGACCACGGTCGCCGCGCCAAGCATGACCTTGCCGTCCTTGACGGTGACCTTGATCGGGGTCTTGAGCACGGTCGGGACCTGGCTCATCGTGACGACCTGATCGGCGTACGCGGCGGCCGGAACGACGTGGTAGGTGAGGATGTCGACGAGCTGCTGCTTGTTCTCCGGCTTGAGGAGCATGTCGAGCGTGCCCGGCGGCAGCTTCGCGAACGCCTCGTCGGTCGGGGCGAGCACGGTGAACGGACCCTTGCCCGAGAGCGTCTCGACGAGGCCGGCGGCCTTCACCGCGGCGACGAGCGTGTTGAACGAGCCGTTCGACGCGGCGATCTCGACGATCGTCTTGTCGGACGGGAGGATGACGGAGTCGATCACGTGGATGACGCCGTTCGTGCAGGCGATGTCGGTCTTGACGACGTTCGCGCCGTCGACCATGACCTTCTTGCCGTCGACCTTGATGTCGACGCGCTGGCCCTGCGCGGTGCCGGCGTTCTTCAGCTTCACGACGTCGGCGGCCATGACGCTGCCCGGAACGACGTGGTAGGTGAGGATCGCGGCGAGCTTGGCCTTGTTCTCAGGCTTCAGGAGCATCTCGACGGTACCGGCCGGCAGCTTCGCGAACGCCTCGTCGGTCGGAGCGAACACGGTGAACGGACCCTTGCCCGAGAGCGTCTCGACGAGGCCAGCGGCCTGGACAGCGGCGACGAGCGTCTTGAAGGAACCGGCGGCGACAGCAGTGTCGACGATCGTGCCGGTTGCGGCCGGGGCAGCGGCCTTGGACGGAGTCGTCTGGGTCGTCGTCGTGGTTGTCGCCTGGGTCGGGGGGGCGATGCCGAGGCCGGCGGTGAGAGCGAGGGCGAGCGAGGTGGTCAGCATGGGTGTCCTTCTGAAAGATCCTTGCGATCGTTGGGGCCTTCTCCGCCCGCAACGTGCGAGCGACAGCCGCGACGCGCGGAGCGTCTTGCCACCACCGGAACCATCCGTTGGAGTGCGGGCGACGAAGGTGCGCTCAGTTCGCAACAACCGCGTTCGCCGGATTCAATGCGCACGCGAATCCGGCACGGATCGACGTGCTGCGTGCGCACAGGTTCCTGCGATCATCCGCCGATCAGCCGATCGATCGCGCTCCAGTACGCGGCGTCGGCCGAGATGCCCGAGTTGTGGGAGCCGTCGAGCTCGACCACAACGGCGCGTGGCTGCAACGCCCCGAGCGTGCGCGCGTGCGCGATCGGCACGACCTCGTCCTCGCGTGCGTGGAGGATGAGGACTGGGCACGCGAGGTCGGGCAGCACCCGGTCGGTGCGGAAGGGGTTCCGCACGATGAACGCCGGTGCACCGTAGCCGGCGGCAAACGACGCGATGCTCGTGAAGGGCGACTCGAGGATGAGGGCGGCGATCGGGGTGGGAGGTCGCGCGTCGTCGTTGCGTTCCGCGACGCGTGCCGCCAGCTGTGCGGCCACGCCCGTTCCGAGCGAGCGTCCGTGCAACACCACCGGGCGCGCGCCGTTCGCTGCAAGTTCCGCATCGAGGTGCGCGATCACGTCGGCAACGATGCGCGTTTCACCCGGTGTTCCGGGCGTGCGGCCGTAGCCGCGGTACTCGGGGAGCAGCACGTCGTAGCCGCGCTGCGTCCACTGTTCGGCCTCGTGGAGCGCGTGATCGATGAGTTCGGCGTTGCCGTGCGTGAAGACGACGAGCCCGCGGGGCGCACTTCCCGCCGGCAGCGCGCGCACGACCCACGCCTCCGTCTCGACGCCATCGTCCTGTGCAAGCCACTTCCGCACGATGCGAGGCTCGGCGGCGATCGCATCCTCGGTGAGCCCGATGCCCGCCACTTGCGGCAGGAAGAGCATCCGATCCTGCACGAACCAGAGCGCGACAAGCCAGACGACATACGCAACGAGCGTGATCCGGGCCACGCGGATCGCAGCCGAGACCACGCGCCTCTGCGGCGACGGCTCCGCGGCGGATCGAGAGGGGGAGGAGGAAGCGGGAGTGGTCATGGTGGAGGAGATCGTCGGGGAGGGCGGCGCGAGGATCGTGTCCCGCGGCGTTTCGCCGGGGTTGCCGGGGTTACCGGGATGAACGAGGTTACCCGAGGTTGCCCGGCTTCTCGAGCAGCGCGCGGATCGCCTCGACCGTCGCGCGCTGCATGGCGATGTCTCCGCGCAGACGGATCTCGGGAGTTTCGAACGCGGCCGCGCCCGGCGTGTCGTGCAGCACGATCGTCACGCGCGCCTCTCTCGGCGAGGCGGCGACATCCGACCAGATGCGTCGCACGCGATCGGCGCGGATGAACCGGCTCTCGCGACCCTCGCGCACGGTGATGCCCAGCGGTCGGATCTCCCAGACCACGCGCTCGGGCGAGAGTTCGGCGGTGCTCCACCTTCTGAAGAGCGGACGGACACGCGGCACGAGCACGACGGCGAAGCCGAGGACCGCCCAGCCGAGCACGGTGTAGAGGAGCCACGCTCCGGCGCTTCCGCGCAGACCCCGAAGCGATGGGATGAGGAAGATCGTGAGGAGCGCCAGGGCCGGAACCGCGATGAACGCGATGCGCACGCGTCGACGCAGTTGAGCGACCGGTGCCACCGTGGTCGGTCGGCCGCCCACGACGATCTCGCCGACAAATCCACGCGCGCCGCACTCGGGGCAGTTGTCCGCGGTCCCGACGCCGCGTCGGAAGTACCCGCAGGCGGGACAGGCGAGTTCGCCATGGGTACGGCGCACTGTTGCGGGTTCCGGCTCCGACATGGGGGCATCGTACGAGACGGTTGCCTCGCCACCATGCATGCGCGCACTGCCCGATTCCGCGCACAAATCCCCATTCCCGGAGTGCTCCCGGCGCGCTTCGATCGAGCCTATGGACGAGCCGAGCTACCTTCCTTCGCCGATGTCGCATGCCTCATCCGCAGCGAGCGATACGCCTGCCGAGCCCTGCAAGGGTCCCTGCCTCAGCGAGGCGCGCGACGACGTGCGCATCGCGCGTGCACGCGATCTCCTCGCGGGCTTCGCGCGACGCACCGGCATCCACGCGCCCGGTGACGCGTCGCGCCGCTACGTCTGGACCGACGCCTTCGCGGTGCAGGCCTTGCTTGCCCTCGCGCGCGCGACCGGCGAGACGCGTCATCGAGACGATGCGTTTCGTCTCGTGGCGCTCGTCCATCTCCACCTCGGGACACATCGCTCCGACGACCCGCGCGTCGGGCGCATCAGCGGGCTCGACGGGTCGGTCGCCGATCTGCATCCCACGCTCGGTGGCCTTCGCATCGGAAAGCCGCTTCCCGAGCGCCCGGCGGACGTGCCCTACGACGAACGCGCCGAGTGGGAGCGCGATGGCCAGTACTACCACTACCTCACGCGCTGGGTGATGGCGCTCATCTCTTGCGCCCGGGCCGCACCGAACCCGGACGAGCGCGAGCGGCATCTCGATCATGCGCGCGAACTGGCGCATGCGATGCACGCGGCGTTCGTCGTCGAGGCGTGGCCGGGCGGTCCGAAGCGCATCCGGTGGAAGATGAGCATCGATCTCACGCGACCGCAGATCGAGGCCTACGGGTTGGTCGACATCATCGACGGCTTCGCCACCTTCGCCACGCTCGAGGCCGAGTTGCGCGCGGCGGAGATCGCCGACCCGGTGCTTGCACATGCGACGACTGAGTTGCGTGCGATGTGCGACGTCGCGGGCACGTTTGCCACCGTCGATCCTCTCACGCTCGGCGGACTGCTTCTCGATGCTGCACGGTTCATCGGGCTCGCGGCATCGGGTGGCCTCCCGCGCGATCTCGCCCTCGATCGACTGATCGAGCGGCTGCTCCTCGACCTCGAGCGCGGGCTCGAGGCCTTCGACCGCTCGGGCGCGCTCGCCGAGGTGCACGAGGGGGCGCTCGAGCGTCGTCTCGGCTTCCGCGAACTTGGTCTCGCGATCGGTCTCCAGTCGATCGGCGGGATGCGCGCCGCGGCATTGCGCGAGCCCGCCCTGATCGTCACGATCGCGCCGCGCGTCGATCGGCTCGCGCGCCACCTCCCGCTCGTCGAGCGGATCGAGCGGACGTGGCTCGACCCGCGCGCACAGGGATGTGCGTCGTGGCAGGAGCACATCGACATCCATGAAGCGATGCTCGCGGCGTGCCTGCTGCCCGAGGTCGTCCTCGAGGTGACGCCGGTGGACCGGGGAGGTTCGCAGGGGTCCGCCGGGACGTGTGCGGTCGCGGTCGGTGCGTCCGCCGGGTCGGAAAGTCCCGCCACATCCGCGTCCGCCGCGCGCGGGACGCTCGAAACCCCGTGATCGGCGGCCCTTTCGCCGCCGCGCGATCCGTGCGAACATCCCGCGCCCCGACTCCCCGGCGTCCGGGAGGGGCGGGGCACCCTGGATCGCACGATGTCGCATTCCCCGTCCGCGCCGCACGGTTCCTCGCATGATGGTCACGAACAGAAGCCCTCGCCGGCGCGCCCCGGCGGCTGGTTCGACAGGATCGAGCGGATCGGCAATGCGCTCCCCGAGCCCGCGCTGATCTTCGTCATCCTCTCCGCGGTCGTGATCGTGGTCTCCGCGATCGGCGCGGCCGCCGACTGGCGCATCCAGCCGGTGCGGCCGAAGGCGGAACTCGTCCAGCAGGTGGACGCGGCTGGGCAGCCCGTCGTCGACAAGGACAACAAGCCGGTGCTCGTCCCCAAGCTCGACGAGATGAACAAGCCGATCGTCACGCTCGTGGGTGCGACCGACAAGGACGGCAAGCCGGTCGAGCTGGTCGCGAAGAGCCTGCTCACCTCGGAGGGCATCTACTGGATGCTCTCGTCGATGGTGCGGAACTTCACCACGCTGCCCGCGCTCGGGCTCGTGTTCGTGTCGATGCTCGGGATCGGCATCGCCGAGAAGTTCGGCATGTTCGGCGCGCTGATGCGCTGGTTCGCGCTCATCACGCCGCGCAAGCTGCTCACACCCGTCATCGTCTTCATCGGCGCAAACGCCGCGGTCGCGTCCGACGCGGGATACATCATCCTTCCACCGCTCGCGGCCGCGCTGTATCTCGCCATGAACCGTCCGCCGATCGCGGGCCTCGCCGCGGCGTTCGCGGGCGTCGCCGGCGGTTTCGGCGGCGGCGTCTTCCCGAACGCGGGCGACGGATTCCTCGCGGGAGTGGCGACATCCTCCGCGCACATCATCGATCCGAGCTACCACGCGGTCGAGGCCACGCACAACTGGTACTTCAAGTCGGCGAGCAGCGTCATCATCATGCTCGCGGGTTGGTTCGTCACCGACCGGATCGTCGAGCCGCGGCTCCGCCGGATCGGCGGTGCATCGATCCCAACCGATGCGCCCTCCCTCGACCAACTGGCACTCAAATCCGACGAGAAGCGCGGCCTTCTGGCCGCGGGCCTCGTGGCGGCGGTCGTCCTCGGTCTCTTCGTGGCGATGGTGAAGGTGCCGGGATGGCCGCTCTTCGGGAAGGGCATCCTCACCGACGCGAAGGGCGTTCCGATCCCGGGCGAGCAGCTGGGCGACCGCTGGTCGCAGGTCATCGTCCCCCTCATCTTCTTCGTCTTCCTCCTGCCCGGCATGGCCTACGGCTGGGCGACGGGCGCGATGCGCCGGCAGGCCGACTTCATCGACGGCATCTACCACGGCATCCGCTCGATCGTGCCGATCCTCGGCATCGCGTTCTTCATGGGGCAGTTCGTCAACTACCTCACCTACACCGGCCTCGACCGCATGCTCGCGTACGCGGGCGGCTCGTTCCTCTTCGAGGCGCAGCTGCCGGTGCCGCTCCTCATCGTCCTCTTCGTCATCCTCGTCATCGCGGGCGACTTCCTGATGAGCGGCATGCTCAGCAAGTTCGGCGTGCTGGCGCCGATCTTCATCCCGATGTTCATGATCGTCGGGATGAGCCCCGAGCTCACGACCGCCGCGTACCGGATCGGCGACAGCGTGGTCAACATCATCACGCCGCTCAACAGCTACCTCCTCATCATCCTCGTCTCGATGCAGCGGTACTCGAAGAACGCGGGTCTCGGCAGCCTCATCACGCTGATGATGCCGTACTCGATCGTCTTCGGCGTGGTGTGGACGCTCTTCCTGCTCGCGTGGTACTGGAGCGGCTTCCCGCTCGGCACGAAGGCGCCCGTCACGTACGTGCCGGGCATGTGAGCTGGTCGCAGGCGCCGGTCACTTCGCGATCGCGCGGATGCACTGCATGTTGAGGCTGATGTGCGTGCCTTGCCAGTAGAGCTTCGACGTGTCGTCGAAGAGCTTGAAGTCGTCCACGCGGCGGAAGTCGGTGAATCCGTGCACGCGCAAGAGCGCGATGAGGATGTTCTGCGAGAAGCCGGTCTTGTGGAAGTCGAAGGGCTCCATCTGGCCGCCCATGATCATCCGCTGCACGTAGAACTGCGCGTTGACGTCGTCCTTCCGGTCGAGGAAGAGTCGGCAGAGGACCTCAAGATCGGGCACCGCGATGCGCAGACGGCCGCCGGGCATGAGGACGCGTGCCGCCTCGGCGAACGCCTTCGGCAGTTCCTCCTGGTAGCCGAGGTGCTCGTACACGTGCGATGCGTAGATCTCGACCGCGCTCCCGTCGGGGAACATCGAGAGATCGCTGCAGGTCGACCGGACGTCGACGCCGGGGCGGTCCTCGACGTTGACGATCAGCCAACCCGGCTTCGTCTCCCAGCCGCCGAGATGGAGCTGCAGCCGCTTCGCGCCGGCAAAGCGCTCCCTCAGCTGGGCGCGGTACTCGGGCGAGTCGAAGGGGAGGGCGGCGTTCGGCGGGGGCGTGTCGCTCATCGGTCTGGTTCCCGGCCGATCATCGGCAGGATCGGGGCGCGATCTGCGGGGAAGGACCGCGAACGTGGCGGTGGACCGGGATGAAAGCGGGTCGGAGGACGCCCGGGCACGCGGGACCGGTCGCGCCATTGTGGTCGCGACGCCCGGTCGGTAGCGTGTGAGGATGCCGGTGCGGCTCCCTCGGTCCTTCGCGCTCTTCGCGTGCATCGCGATGCTGGAGGGCGGCTGCGCGTCAGTGGCCTCGAAGACCGAGGCCACCGAGCGGCCCGGAGCAGTTCCAGAGGCATCGCCCGTCAACGGGCAAGGCGAGGTCGAATCTGCAATCGAGACGCCGGCGCAGGCGCCGAGTTCGGTGACAGGCCCCGGCGTGGCGGCGGTCGCAGTTCCTGAGTCCCCGCCGATCGCTTCGCGCGTGGTGTGGGTCGCACCGCGCGCGGACCCGGCGCCCATGACCACCGACGGCGTGCCGCATCCCTCGGTCTCGAGCCTCGCCGCTGCGGTCGCGCTCGTCGAGGCGGCACGCGCGGCGGGCTCGACCGAGCCGTGGACGATCCGACTGGCGCCAGGCGTGCACGAGGTTCGCCGCGGCGTCGTGCTTGGTGCTGCGATCGGGCCGCTCTCGATCGAGGCGACTGCTCCGGGTGCGACGCTCGTTGGCGCGATGACCGTCGCGCCGGAATCCTGGCGCGTGCCCGACGAGGCGCTCCTTGCGCGCGTGCCGCACGAAGCGCGGGCGCACGTGTTGGTTGCAGAGTTGGACGCGGACGATCTGCGCACCTGGTCGGGCGGGCTCTCAGGCCCCGTCCACAGCGGTCACGCGGTGCCGGTGACCGCGGTGCGAAGCGAGCTCTTCGCGGGCGAAGTCGCGCTCGAGCCTGCGCGCTGGCCGAACGAGGGATTCGCTGCGATCGGGGAACTCGTCGATCGCGGCTCGGTGCCGCGAGCCGCCGAGTCCGACATGCCGGCCGCCGAGCGACGCATCGAGGCGCCGCGCGCCGGAGCCTTCGCTCCCGCCGACCGCGAGCGCGCGGCGCGCTGGGCCGGCGCCGAGACCGCGGGGGAGAGAGACGCGTGGGCGCACGGCTACTGGAACTGGGACTGGTCGGACGAGGTGCTTCCGATCGCATCGATCGACGCCGCCTCGGGCGTGGTGCGCCTCGGGATGCCGCATCGCTACGGGCTCGCCGCGCGCGGGCGCTTCCGCGTGATCAACATCCTGGCCGAACTCGATGCGCCCGGCGAGTACTGGATCGATCGCACCGGTGGGAGGATCGTTGCCTGGATTCCCGATGCGCTGCGCGAGGCGCTGCGGTCGCTGTCGCTTCTCGCCGAGCCGTTGATGCGCGTGGACGGCGCGCGCGACGTGCGCATCGCGGGGATCGCCTTCGAGCGGACGCGCGGCGGCGCGATCGAAGCACGCGGTGTCGAGCGCCTCGCGATCGAGGAGTGCCGATTCCAGAACCTCGGCACGTTCGCCGTCGATGCGGAAGGCGTCGCGATCCGCGCGGCGCGCTGCCTGTTCAAGGACGTCGGTGGGCGCGGCGTGCGGCTCGTCGGGGGCGATCGCAAGATGCTCGTCGCCTCGGGCAGTGCGATCGAGGATTGCGTCTTCGTCGGCTGCGGGCGCGTCCTGCGCAGCTACAACCCCGCGATCGACCTCGAGGGCGTGGGTCACCGGGTGGTGCGCAACGAGATTTCCCAGCACCCGCATATCGCGGTCTTCCTGCGCGGGAACGACCACGTGATCGAGGCGAACGACATCCACCACGTGGTGCTCGAGACGGGTGACGCGGGGGCCGTCTACTGCGGCCGCGACTGGACGAGCCACGGCAACGTGATCCGCGGCAACCTCTTCTCCGCGATCGAGGGCAGCGACGCGCGGTTCCAGAACGCGGTGTACCTCGACGATATGGCGAGCGGCTTCCTGGTCGAGGGCAACCTGTTCGTCGACTGCAACTGGGGCATCCTCGCCGGTGGCGGGCGCGACAACATGATCCGCGCGAACATCTTCGCCGGGTGTCGCCGGGCGATCTCCTACGACGCGCGCGGCATCGGCTGGATGGCGCCGCACATCGCCGATCCCGAGTCGTCGACGCTGCACCGAAACCTCGCCGCGATGCCGATCGGCGACGAGCCGTGGCGCTCGCGGTTCCCCGCGCTCGCCACGTACCTCACCGACCGCTTCGGCCGCCCGGTCGGCAGCGCGATCGTGGGCAACGTGCTCGTCGCCACGCCGCTCGGCCGCATCGACGACACCGAGTGCGTGCGGATCGAAGGCACGCGTCGGCACGAGGTCGACGAGGCGCGCGTGCCCGCGCTGTGCGATGAACTCGCGCGACAGGCGCGGGATGGCGTTGCGGAGTGCGACGGCGTGCGCGTCGGGCCGGTCGGACCTCGCTGAGACTTCGGCTCGAGCGACATGTGAGGCGGATCCGCCGGGGGAAACTTCCCTGCGGCGTCCGGCCTCCGCATCGATTCTCGGGGAAGCATGCGCGAACGCGACGAAGCATCCGCGGATCGCGTGGCAACGCTCGACCTGCGGCGCGGCGTCACTAGACTCGCCGCGCGCCGCGCCCTGCAGTGGCGCGACCTACGAACTGGAGCGATGTATGAAGGAAGAGCTTGGAGCCGTCTCCGCGGATGGCGAGTCCGTCCGCCGCTTTCTCGCCTCGAGATTCCTCTTCGATCCCGATGCGGAGATCGATCCGCGCGCCTCGCTTCTCGGCGAGGGCGTACTCGACTCGACCGGAGCGATGGACCTCGTCCTCTTCGTCGAGGAGGAGTTCGGCGTTGGATTCGCCGACGAGGAGTTGATCCCTGCGAATCTCGACTCGATCGAGCGGGTGGTCGCGTTCATCGCTCGGAAGCGCACGGCGGCCTCCGAGGCGAGCGGGACGGGTCGGACGCAGCCGATGGATGTCGGACGGAACACACCGAACGCAGGGGAATCGCGTGCAACTCATCGATGACATCATCCTCGACCGTGCGGCCGACGTCTCCCGCGCGCATGGCGCCGTGCGGATCGCGATCGTCGACGGTGAACGATTCGTCGATTGGAAGGACCTCGCGGAATCGACGCGCCGCGCCGCGCTCGTCCTTCTCCGCGCCGGTGTCCGGCGAGGCGACCGCGTCGCAGTCGTTGCTCCGAACGCCATCGAGTCGATCGTCGCATACCTCGCCGTCCTGCGCGCTGGCGCCGTGCTCGTGCCGATCCCCGGCGATGTGCGCATGCCCCGGCTGGGCGCCGTCCTCGCCGATTGCACGCCGAGCGTGGTCGTGGCGCCGCGCGCGACCCTCGCGGCGCTCGAGGCCGCGCGCCTCGACGGCGCCCAGGTCGTCGAGTCTTCCGCAGGTTCATGGCAGGGCTTGACGCTCGACGAGCGATTCGGACGGCCATTCGGGGTCGCCCCGGAATTCGGTCGGCTCGGTTCGACGCCGTCGGTGGTGGCCCGCGATGCGGGTGCGATCGATGCGGACATCGCGGCGATCATCTACACGTCCGGCACCACGGGCGAGCCGAAGGGCGTGATGCTGACGCACGCGAACCTCCTCAACACGACGGCGGTCATCGCGGAGTACGTCGGCCACGCGCAGGCGTCGGCGCCCGAGGTCGTCTCCTGCGCGGTTCCGATCGCGTTCAGCTACGGGCTGCTGCAGTCGTTCGCCGCGCTTCGGAGCGGTGCGACGCTGGTGCTCGAGCGATCGTTCGCGTTCCCGTACGACGCCATGCGGCGGCTCGAGCAGCTCCGCGCCACGGTGCTGGTCGCGGTGCCCACGATGATCGCGCGCATGAACGCGACGCTCGCGCGCGTCGACGTCGATCTCTCCGCGCTCCGCGCCGTCACGAACGCCGCCGCGGGGCTGCCTCCGGCGCACGCGCTGCGTCTCACCGAACTGCTTCCGGAGGTCCGGCTGCACCTGATGTACGGGCAGACCGAGTGTTCCCGCGCTTCGACGCTCGAGCCACGTCTCGCGCGCGCCTACCCCGATTCGGTCGGAAGGGCGATTCCGAACTCCGAAGTCTTCCTCGTCGATTCGAACGGGCATCGGCTGCCGCCGGGAAGCGAGGGCGAGCTCGTCGTGCGCGGGGCGAACGTCGCGCGTGGCTATTGGCGACGGACGCGCGAGTCCATCGAGCGGTTCATGTGCTCGCCATCCGACCACGCGTCGGGATTCGAGCGCTGCCTTCGGACCGGCGACCGGTTCCGCATGGATCAATCCGGGCTCCTCTACTTCCTCGGGCGCGAGGACGAGATCTTCAAGTGCCGGGGCGAGAAGGTCGCGCCCGCGGCGATCGAGCGTGTCCTCGCCGAGATCGCCGGAGTCGTCGACGCGGCGGTGACCGGCGTCGAGCACGAGGAGGATGGAACCGCGATCAAGGCCGTGGTCGTCGTCGAGGAGGGAGCATCGATCGACGAGCGTGCGATCCGGGCGAGTTGCCGCGAAGCGCTCGAACCTGGGCTCCAGCCGAGATTCATCGAGTTCCGGCGCGAGATTCCCCGCACCTCGAACGGAAAGGTCGTGCGCCGGGCGCTTGTCGGGAGTGGGGGCTGACGTGTGCGGACTCGCAGGCATCTCGACCGGTCCGGATGCGCCGCCGCCTTCGCGCGAGGAACTCGTGCGCATGGCGCGATCGATCGCGCATCGTGGTCCGGATGGAAGTGGCGTGTTCTGCGCGGGTCGGATCGGACTCGCGCACGCGCGCCTCGCTGTCCTCGATCGCGAGGGAGGAGCGCAGCCGATGTCGAGCGCCTCGCGCGACCTGACGATCGCGTACAACGGCGAGGTCTTCAATCATGTCGAGCTCCGTCGGGAACTCGAGGCCGATGGCCGCGGGTTCACGACGCACAGCGACACCGAGGTGATCCTCGCCGCGTACGAGCGATGGGGTGCGGATGCGTGGGAGCGCCTCGAGGGACAGTTCGCGCTCGCGCTCGTCGACCGGAACAGACGGCTGCTCCACCTCGTCCGCGACCGGGCGGGTATCTGCCCGCTCCTGCTGGCGCGGTTACCTGATTCCGTCGTGTTCGCATCGGAGGCGAAGGCGATCTTCGCGAGCGGCCGGGTCGATGCGCGGACGGATCCCGCGGGGATCAACGCGGTCTTCCGCAACTGGTCGTCACCAGGTTCGCGCACCGTCTACGAAGGCGTCGAATCGCTGGAGCCGGGTCGAAGCGTCGCGTTCGCACTCGATGCGATCGGCTCGCGGGGTTGGCGGATGGCGCACCTCGAGGCGCTGCAGGGTCGGAACGGGATCGCGGAGTGCCGGACCTACGCGCGGCTTCGGATGCGTCGGAGCGGGAACACCGACGTCTCGTCGAACGACGCCGTGTCGCGTGAGCGGCGCGTCGCCGATTCGCTTCGCACCGCGGTTCGACTGCGCCTCCGCGCCGACATTCCCGTCGGGGCATATCTCTCGGGTGGGCTCGATTCATCGCTCCTCGTCGCCCTGATGTCCGACGAGCTCCGGCGATCGGGTGCGGATCGGCCGGTGACGTTCTCGATCCGATTCAGGGACGAACGCGGCGGATGCGCGGCCGGTGCGGGGGATGCATGCGGTTTCGACGAGGGAACCTGGCAGCGTCGGGTGGTGGAGGCCCTCGGCACCGATCACCGCGAGGTCGTGGTCGGGCGGGAGGAGCTCGTCGGCGCGCTCGACGCGGCGATCGCGCATGCGGAGACGCCGCTCCTGCGTGCGGGGCCGCTGCCGATGCTGCTGCTCGCCCGGTTCGTCCGTGCGCAGGGAATCCGCGTGGTGCTCACGGGCGAGGGAGCGGATGAACTCTTCGGAGGCTACGACATCTTCAAGGAGTCGCGCTACCGCGCGTTCCTCGCGAGGGATCCCTCGAGCGCGATGCGGCGGGCCCTTGCCTCGCGGCTCCATCGGCAGCAGCCGAGGCGGGTCGGCGGGGGATCGGCGATGTGGAGCGCCTTCCTCGCGGGGCACGTGCGCGACCTCGAGCCAAGCTCCGCCGACGGAGCCGGTCCATTCGCCTCGCACGCGCTGCGCTGGCAGGCGGGTTCGTGGATGCTGAGGTTTCTCGCCCCCGAGATCCGCGAGGCGCTCGATCGGCGTTCCTTCGAGGAAGGCATCGCGTCGTCGCTTCCTCCGGCGTGGGGACAGCTCGACGAGCTCGACCGCGCGCAGGAGCTCGAGATCGGAGCCTTCATGGTGCCCTATCTCCTCTCGAGCCAGGGTGACCGCATGCTGATGGCGAGCGGCGTCGAGGGGCGGTATCCGTACCTCGACGGTGCGCTTGCCGCGGAGGCCGCGTCGCTCCGCACCGAGGAGCGTCTCGTCGGCTTGCGCGAGAAGCCGCTGCTCCGGCGCATCGCGCGCGGGCTGCTCCCCGCGGAGATCGCGTCGCGCCCGAAGTGGCCGTACCGCTCGCCGATCCAGCGGGCGTTCTTCGGCGCGAGCGCGCCGTCGCGCGTCCGGGACGCGCTCTCCGATCGAAGCCTCGCGCGCAATCCACTGGTCGATGCGCGTGCCGCGCGGGCGCTCGCGGCGCGTGCCTTCGATGCATCCGCCTCGCATCCGCTCTCCGAGCGCGAGGAGATGGCCGCCTTCGGACTGCTCACGCTCACGCTGTGGCACGAGCGCTTCATCGAACGACGGACGTCTGCGCCGATCGCGGCGCGGCAGGCGCCGTTCCTCCAGAACCCCGGGCGCAGCGCATGCATCCGTCCGGAAGCCGCCGTCGCATGCACGGAGATCGATCGATGACGCAAGCCTTCCTCGCATCCCTCGGGACCGTTTCACGGCCGACATCCGCCCCGCCGGAAGCTCCGGTCGTCAACATCATCGAGCCGCGTTCCGCGGCCTCGGCCGCGCGCACCCCTGATGCCGGCATGCCGGCGATCGATCCCGCCGCGGAGTGCGAGAGGATCGAAAGGGCCATCCGTGACGCGGTCGGCACCCGTCTTCGTCGGCGCGGTGTCGTGCTCGGTGTGAGCGGTGGCATCGATTCGTCGGTCTCGGTCGTCCTCGCCGCGCGTGCGCTGGGCAGGGACCGGGTGGCGGCGCTCTTGATGCCGGAACGGGAGAGTTCGCCCTCGAGCCTCGAGCTCGGTCGCGCGGCGTGCGCGGTTGCCGGTGTCCGGCCCGAGGTGACCGACATCACACCGATGCTCGAGTCCTTCGGCTGCTACCGCCGGCGCGATGTCGCGATCTCGCGCGTCCTGCCTGCGTTCCGTCCGGGCGATCGTTTCAAGATCACGATCGCCGAAGACGTCGCTGGCAGCGATCGGGTCAGCCACTTCCACGTGGTCGCGTCGCTCTCCGCTCGCGGAGGCGCGATCGAGATGGCGCGTCTGCCGGTGGATGCGTACCTCGAGGTCGTCGCGGCGACGAATCTCAAGCAGCGTGTCCGGAAGACCGTCGAGTACACGGTGGCCGACGCGCACAACCTCGCCGTGCTCGGTACACCGAACATCCTCGAGCACGCGCTCGGCTTCTTCGTGCGTGGCGGGGATGGACTCGCGGATCTCAAGCCGATCGCCCATCTCTACAAGTCCGAGGTCTTCGCGATCGGACGGCACCTCGGGCTTCCCGAGTCCATCACCGGTCAGATCCCGACCACCGACACGTACAGCCTCGCCCAGTCGCAGCAGGAGTTCTACTTCGGCTTGCCGTACGCCACGCTCGACGTCATCCACTGGTGCCGCGCCGAGGGCCTCCCGGTCGAGCGCGCCGCGCGCATGGCCGGCATGACGCCGGAGGCCATCGGACGTGTGTACAACGACATCGACCGCAAGCGACGTGTGGCGGAACGGCTCGATGGCGCCGCGCTGCTCGTCGAGGGCGCGCCGTGCCGCGGAGCGTACGAGAGAGGGGGCTCGCGATGAGGTCGCTGCATCGTGTCGCGTTCGCGTCGATCGCAAGTTCGCTTGTCGGGATCGGTCTGATCGCTCCACCGCGGTCGGGTGGCGTGGAGGGCGCGCCGCCGGGCCCGAAGTCGCCGGAGCGGCCGGACGCGCACGCCGACGCCCTCTCGCGGGTCGGGCTTGCCGAGATCGACGCCGTGCCAGCCGAGCGTTGGGCGCTCCTTCGGGAGCGCCGCATCTACTTCGCCCACCAGTCCGTGGGTGGCAACATGATGCGCGGCCTGGGTGCGATCCTCCGTGAACGGCCCGCGATAGGCATCGCGACGCGAAGGCTGGTCGCCCCGTCGCGCGAAACGCCCACCACCGCGCGCGGAGCATTCGAATCCCCGGGCCTCGTGCACGGTCCCGCCGGGTCGAACGGCGATCCGGCCGCGAAGTTCGATTCGTTCGAGCGCTTCGTCACCGGTGCGGGTGGCGAGGCGATCGATGTCGCGTTCGTCAAGCTCTGCTACGCCGACATCTCGGCGTCCACGGATGTCGACGCGCTGTTCGCCCGCTACGCCGCGATGGTGGAGCGGATCCGGAAGGCTCGACCCGGCCTCACGGTGCTCCATGCGACCGTGCCGCTGAAGTCGGCCGATCAGGGGGCGAAGGGCGCGGTCAAGCGGCTGGCGGGTGGAGGCACGGGGCCGTCGAACGCCGCGCGTGGCCGCTACAACCTGCTGCTGCGCGCGCGCTATCCGAAGCGCGAGATCGTGGACATCGCACGGGCGGAGTCGCGCGAACTCGACGGATCCGAGGTCACGACGACGGTGTCCGGCGTCGCGTGGCCCGTCCTCTGCGCAGGCTATACGTCGGACGGAGGTCATCTCAACGAGGTCGGTCAGGTGGTGGTTGCGCGCGCGTTGCTGCTCGCGCTTGCCGAGCATGCGTCCCCGTCCGCCTCGGGCTCGCGCGGAAACGAGCCCGACGGACGGGGCGCAGATCGACGACCGAGGGATTTCCGGGAGGGTCCGCCCGCGGACCTGCGGGAGAAGCGTGACGAGAAGCGTGACGTGAGACGTGACGTGAGGCGTGACGTGAAGCCAGGCGGACTGCAGGAGGACGATGCGGAGAGGGGGGCGCCCGTTGGATCTCGAGCCTGACGTCACGTTGCAGGATCTCGCCGACGGGATCGTCGAGGATCATGGATTTCTCCCGATCGATGGGGTGCAGCTCGCATTCGCGCGGTCGCGCCCGTGGCTCACGGAGGGAGGAGCAGCCTGTGATCTCGACCGTGGTCGATGCATCGGTCGCATCCTCTTCATCGGTCCGATCGGCGCCGAACGGGAACGCGCGCATCGGACGATGGTCGAGTTGTCTCGGCAGTTGGCGCAGCGCGGGTATGAGGTGTTGCGCTACGACCACCGTGGCGTCGGCGAGAGCACGGGTACCTTCGAGGAGGCCACCATCGGCCTGTGGACCGATGATGCACGGCGCGTGCTCCACGCGTTCCGATCGACGAATGAAACGGACGCGCGCACGATGATCGTCGGCGTGCGGATCGGAGCGCTGATCGGCGGAGAACTCTTCGCGGAAGGCCTCGGTGATGCGGCGATCTTCATCGGCGCGGGCGACGGCCGGTCGTTGCTACGGGATGCGTCGAGACGTGCGCTGGTCGCCGGGCTCGTGCACGAGGGGCACTCGCCGACAGGGGTCGGCACGGCGCGCGCACGGACCGGCTCCTCCGCCGTGGCCGCGGGAGCGGTTGCGCGCATCGACGGCTATCTCTGGACACCGCGGTTGGTGGAAGAGGCGGAGGCGCATCGGTTTCCGACTCCCGGTCGAGACGAGCCGCGGCCGTGGGCGCGATTCGAGCTGTCCGGCGAGGCGGCGCCTCGCGAGACAGGCGCACAGACCCGCGACGCCCGGCATCGCCCCGACAACCGACCGGCCTGCGAGGATCGATCGGATTCCGGCGACCGTTGTTCGAACGCGGGTTCCTCCGAGGGACTTTCCAGGACGCGGCGGGTCCGTGCCCGGCGGTTCTGGGAGTCGAGTCCGCGGCTGGTTCCGGAGGACCACGCGCTCATCGACGCAATCGCGTCCTGGATCGAAGGCAACGTGCTCGCGTCGGCAGGCGCCCGCAGAGGATCGGGGGTGGAATCATGCACGCCTCGGTAGAGACGGCGAACCAAGGGGTGGCGAGCGCAAGCTCGTCCGTGCGGGTTCCGATGCCGTCCGGAGCGCCAGCCTCGGCGCCCTGGTCCGAGCCTCGTCGGGATGTGCGTCGCGCGATCGAGGTGTTCCGATCGCGTGGGGAGACGATGCTTGCGACTCGCCATGTTCCCGCCGACGGATCGGCCTCCTCGCGGGTTGGATTGTTGCTCCTCAACGCCGGGCCTGCTCCCCGCGCCGGAAACAGCGATCTTTCGGTACGCATCGCCGATCGCGTGGCGGCGGCGGGCTTCTGTTCGTTGCGTTTTGATCTTCCGGGGGTCGGCGACTCCACGGGGCGCTCCTATCAACGCCTTGCGGACTTTCGCCTCGCTGCACAGGACGATCCTCTCGATGATGTGGTCGCGGAGGTCGTTGAACAAGCGTGCGCGCGGCATGGCGTCGAACGATTCCTCGTCGGTGGACTCTGCGCGGGTGCGGTCGTGAGTCTCCGTGGAGCGCGGCGCATGGGCCGTCGATGCGCGGGGCTCATCCTGCTTGAACCGGATTTGCTGGATGCAAGAATCGCGAATGGAATGGCGCGTGCGGGCGTTCGGGCGTCGATCGAACGAGCGCTGCGCGGGCTCGAGCGTCGGCGTTGGTCTTCCGCGTGCGCGCGGCTGACACGAGGCGTCTACGAACGTCTCGAGCGCGGTCGCATGCCGGATGGCGTCTCGCGTGATCTGGTCGACGCGTGGATCACGCTCGCGGAAGCGCGCGTTCCCACGTTCCTGGCCGTGGCGGAAGGGCTCGCCTGCGACACGCTGTGCTCGCGTATCGCGCGGGCGGCCAACATGGAAGTGCACGATGTCGCGGTGGGGGAAGGGCAATCGCCCCCATCGGGCGTGACGTACTGCAGGCTCGGCGGAACAAGCCACCTGTTCACCGCCGGCGAGGCGCCCGAACGGATTCCCGAGACACTTGCGGCGTGGGTGCTACGGTTTGCCTGACGGGTGCCGTCCGCACAGCGTGCATGAAGTCAGCGCTTCGTGCGTTGCCTCATCTCCGTGACGATGGCGCGCTGCACGTCGAGCGAGCCGTGGAGGATGAGCGCGGGGAGTCCGACGGATCCGAGCGACTGTCCCATCGTGACCAACGTCACGCGCGTATGGCGCTTCACGAAGTCGATCTGCACCGAGACCTCGGCGATGTCGTCGTACGGGATGCGTGATTCCTTCGCGTCCTCACGAACCGTCACGGCATCATCGCCGAACTCCCACACGCATCGTTCGAGCGAGAGCCCACTTCGTTTCTGTCGCCTCCGTCGCAACCATCCGGCAATAAGGAGCGCGAGCACGGCGATCAAGAGGATCGCGCGGACACGTGTGAACATTCGATCGGACGACCACGGGGTCGCGCCCCACCAGATCGCAAGCAGCAGCGCCTGCACGCCGAGTACGAGGTGGAAGAGGCTCCAGATCCGATCTCCGAGCTTCGCTTCCGGAGTCTCGGTCGGCGTGCCGCTCACGACGACTTCGCCCGCAATGCCGCGCGCGCCGCATTCAGGGCATGCAAGCGAATGTGCAAGCCCGCGGCGCTGGTATCCGCAGGCGGGGCAGGGGAGTTCGCCGTGAGTCACCATGTGCGTTCGTACGTGGTGCCCGAAGTCAAGCAAGGATCTGCGACGGCTCGAGTCGCGCGCTCCACGTTCCGTCGACGGTTGGGATCTCGACCAACTCCGACTGAACTCGCAGTCGCATCGCTTCGAGTCGCCAGACTCCCTCAAGGCGCGTTCCATCGATCGAGATGCGCCCGGTGTAGTGGATCCGCTGCGAAGGAAGCCCCGGGATGCGCTGCTGTGCGCCATCTTCCTCGAGGACCCAGAGCGAGCGGTACTCCTTGGTGAACTCGAAGTCGCCTGACCTGATGCGTCCACGGAGGTCTGCGGGCTCAGGGATGCCGCCCGGTCCGTCGGTGATGGTGCCCGTGATGGTCCCTGTCAATCCACCCAGCAGGCCACGTCGCAGTTCCATCGTAAACGGCACATCTGCCTGCGGCGGCATCGCCGCGAGCGACGAGTAGGCGTAGGAGCCGGACCAACGCGATGGAATGGGAATGTCGTGCACGTGGAGTTCTCCGGGTCCGATCGGGCGGACGCGAGCCTCGCCGCGAGGTCACGCACCGGCGCGTGCAAGCAACGCGATCGCGAGCACGCAGAGGATGAAGTAGCTGACGAGCGTGGCCGCGCCCGCGTAGTCCTTCGCGATCCGTTGTCCGAAGAAGAGCATCACGATGTTGAGCGCGGCGAGTTGCGCGCCCCAGAGCGCGATCTTCGGGCCGTTCCCCATTGCCAGCTGCACGATCCCGGCCGCGCACAGCGCGCCCGCGGCGCACTCGAGCACCGTGATCACGAGGAGCATCGGCGCGACTTGCCCGCGCAGGGGCGTCTTCGCAAAGTGCCCGGTGAGCCAGGCGAGGTTGCCCTTGAAGTCGACGACCTTGTCGATGCCCGACTGGAGCAGGCAGATCGCGATCATGGCGGAGGTGAGGATCTGCGCGGAGATCCACGGGTCAAGCAGACGTTCGAACATGCATTGCTCCTTGCGGGCAATGTAGCGCGAGCGTGCCGTCGGAAGTTGGTCGGTCTCGGCGCCGCGTCGGCCGCCGATCAGCCCCACGCCGCGAGAAGAAGCGCGAGATCCGCTGCGCCGACCGTTCCATCGTCATCGATGTCGGCGCTGCACGCGCCCTTGCCGCACGGACCCCATGCGACGAGCAGGTTCGAGAGATCGGTCGCATCGACCGCGCCATCGCAGTTGAGATCGGCCGCCGCGCACGGTGGCGCGGTCCAGTAGCGCCGCACCACGCCGGTCGCCGCGACAACAAGGCTGCCATCCGACGCGAGCGACGGGCCGCCCTGGCTCATGCCCGTGATCGTCACGTTCCACAGTTCGTCGAGCGCGGGGCTCAGCGACCGCAGGTTCGCGGGACCGCCGCCCGCGCCATTCGAATTGTTGTGGTAGATGCGTCCGAGCGCATCGACGGTCACCATCGACGAGGTGAAGCCGCTCGGGCTGAGCACCGGGGTCGTCGACTCGGCGCGCAGCGTGCCCGTGAGCTGGTCGCGGATCTGGAGTCGTCCGTCCGGGCCGAGCATCGTCACGCCACCGTCCGGCGTGATCGCGTGGCGGGCGAAGGGCTCGGTGTAGGCCTGGGCGTTCCAGAGGAGTTCGAAGCCGGTCCCCGTGTCGCGGAACGCGTAGAAGCGGTCGTTGGTCGGGCCTTCGTTGCTCGCGCGGAGATAGAAGACGAGGCCGCCCGGCGCGCAGAAGGGTGAACACTGATTGAGGAAGCCCGGCATCGTCTGGCTGCTGTAGAGCCGCTGGCCGGTGGTGGCGCTGAATCGCGAGATCCGCTGACCGCCGGGCGCGACCTCGTCGACGTAGATCGCATCGCCATCGCGCGCCGGGCCGCAGTTGCCGCTCACGCTGCACGTGCGGGCGGTGAACCACACGGTCGCTCCGGTCTGCGCATCGAGCCGCCGCATCTCCAAGTGGCTTGCGAAGATCGGGTCGCCGTTGTCCATGAAGACGATGCCGTCGTAGCTGCCGGTGCGCACCTCGTCCGCCGACACCCAGAGCACCGCGCCCGTCGCCGCATCGAGGCAGCGGACACGCGCCGCGGAGCTCGAGCCGTTGCCGCCGCGCCCGACGTACACGCGCCCGTCGCGCGCCCCGTAGACCACCGTCGTCCAGTCTCCGGCCTCGAAGGGGCAGTCGAAGGTCCAGAGCGTGGCACCTGTCTGGAGATCGAGGCAGTGCACGCGCGCCTCGCCGGGCGGCGGGTTGTACGGCGCCTGCGCGTAGGTCTGCCGCACCATGAAGACGCGGCCCTCGGAGATGAGCGGCATCCACGAGATCAGGCAGTTCATGTTCGTGCGCGACCAGATCGGCGTGGCCGCGGACGGCCCGATCGCGCTGCTCAGTCCGTTGGCCGCCGGACCACCGCCGATGTTCGACCAATCGGCATGCGCCGCGGTCGTGGCGCAGAGGGCGGCGAGGGCGACATTTCGAATGCGGCGAAGGGTGGTGTGCATGGAGGGCTCGAGGCAGGGGAAGGGCCTCTGGAGGGGGCCTCCAGAAGGCCTCTGGAATGTGCCTCTCTCTCGAACGTTCGGCAAGCGCGGTGGGTGCGTGGCCGACGGAGTTCGCGAGCCTTGTACCCGGAATCGGGTACGGCCTCTGCGCGAGTCCGGCGCGCGGCGCCTACTCGAGCGTGAAGTCGTGGAGCTGCGCCGCGCGGCGGATGCCCAGCTTCCGGAAGATCCGCTTGCACAGCGTTCCCACGGTGAGCTCCGAGATTCCCAGTCGTCGTGCGACTTCCGCGC
>JAJTGL010000147.1 GCA_021297795.1 Planctomycetaceae bacterium | reverse complement strand
CCGATCGCAATCAGCGAGATGCGCGCGTCGGACATCGTGCCGAAGAGCGCGAGCCCCCACCACGAGGCGAGCGCCGTGCAGACGATCGACTCGGCGAGGTAGACCGTCAGGGCCATGCGACCCGTTCGCTCGAGCGGCATCGCGAGGAACCGCGGGAGCCTCGGCCCCCACTCGACGATCGCGCAGGCGTAGGCGATCGGCAGCATGAGCGCGCCGAGCTCAAGTGCGACGGTGTGCACCGCCGGCGCCCGTGTGCTTTCGAAGCCGCCGATCCAGAACGCCGCGGGAGCGACGACGGCGGTGGGGAATCCAACGGCGAGAGTAACACGGGCGATGCGGCGACGGCGTCGCGAGGCCTCCGGGGTTGCGCCGAAGAATCCCGACCTCAACGCGTAGACGCCAAGCAGCATCATCGAGAGCGCATGCCAGCCGTAGCCGAACAGCGCCGCGAGATACGACGTGGCGAAGTTGGCCGCTCGGAAGAGAAGCGCGTCGAGGAACGGGCCGTCGCGCGCAGCCGCGATCTCGCCCGCCATCCAGGCTTCGGCGCGGGTGTCGAAGTTCGCATCGAGCATCGCCTGCCAGCCGCGGGGCCCTGCGTCGCTGAACACCTCGGCAGTACGCGCTGCCTCCAACGCCGCGAGCTCCGCGACGAGTTCCGGTGGATCGAACGGCTCGGGGAACGACGCAGCCAACCATGTCGCCACCGCCGAACCGATCGAGGCGAGCAGCGAAACGCCACCTGTGACGAGCGCCGCGACAAGGAGGGCACGCGGCGACAGTCGTGCGCAGACAACCACCACCACGCCGAGCAGTGCGTACAGCGTGAGGATGTCGCCGTACCACACGAACAGCCCATGCACGAGGCCGATTCCGAGGAGCAGTCCGAGACGCCGAAGCGCCGAACTCCACCGCGACTGCCCCGCTCGGAGCGCACGCTCGGCCTGCATCGCAAGTCCGAATCCGAAGAGGATCGAGAAGAGCGAGATGAACTTGAACGAGCAGAAGATCTCGACGAGGCTCCAGACGACGGCGTCGGCTCGCGACGGCGCGATGCCTGGAAGCTGGATCGATGGATCGATCGCGAACGCGAGCGGTGCGAAGAAGAAACGCACATTCACGAGAAGGATCCCGAGCAGCGCGATGCCGCGTGCGATGTCGACGCCGCGGATGCGCTCGGCTGAGGAGATCGGAACGAGGCTGGCGGTCGAGGCTTCCTGCATGGGCCTGCCTATCTCTCGACGCCGATCGCGACGAGCTCGCGCGCATTCCGGTGGTAGAGCACCCCGTCCGCGGCCGACGGCCCCGACATCGACCAGCAGTCGCCGAGCGGCCCGAGATCGTTCACCGCGACGAGCGCGCGCTGATCGAGGTCCTCGGCCGTGATGTCGACGACATACACCGTGCCCAGCATCGTGGTGATGTAGAGGTGCTTTCCGATCACGACGGGCGTCGGGAAGAACGCATCGATCTCCCAGCCATCGGTGCGCGAGCGGTCCTCATCGGCGATCTCGACGCCGCGCGCATCGACTGTCTTCGTGCGCAGCGGCTTGCCGTACTTCGGCTCGCCCGCGGTGTCGACGCCGACGGGCAGCTCCATGTACTCGACGCGGCCCGTCTCGACATCCACGCGTCCGAGCGAGTACGCAGGCCCGCTGTGCCCCGGCAGCGCGAGGCCGTTGCGGCGGTTGTTGGTCGTGCACAGGAACCAGTGGTAGCCGCCCGCGACGAGATTCGTGTGCCACTGCGGGTGGACATGCAGCTGTTCGCCGGCGGCGAGCGGGTGCACGGGGTCGGGCAGGCGGCGGATGTCGGCGTTGACGAGCTTCGTCGGCACGAGCGTCGCGGGATCGAACCGCAGCACATCGGCGTACTCGCCGAGCGGCTGCTCGCGCACGAGCACACCCGTCGACGCGTCGAGTACGACATGCGACTGCACGCGCCCATTGCGGAACCAGTACGCGTACCGCGCGTCGGAGTGCAGCGCGTAGAGCGCCTCCCAGCCGCCATCATCTTGAGGCTCGAACGCCCACACGCGCTTGCCGTTCTTCGGATCGATCATCGAGAGCCCGACGGGCTTCTCAGGCACATCGTGCGGCCCGCCGCGGCCGATCAGGATGCCGCGCGGCCCGAGCACCGGCGTGCAGTAGAAGGTGCACGGGTCCTCGGAGATCCACGCCACCCTTCCGGTCGCGCGGTCGACCGCGTGCAGGTAGTTCCAGTCGGCGATCGGCTCGCACTGGCGGTTGAACGGATACTGGTCGGGCTGCGTGCGGAACTCGCGGCGCCAGACCTCGCCGCCATCGCGATCGAAGCACGCCATCACGCCCGAGCTGTTGAAGAACCACACGCGCGCGTGGCTCGCGATCGGCGACCACGAGGTCGAGTCGCTGAAGGCGTACATCTGCGGGCTCGCGCGCCCGCCCGCGAGTTCGCGCGACCAGACGATCCGGCCGGTCGCGCGGTCGATCGCATGACCAAGAACTCGGTTCGACCGCCGGGGACCGTCGACCGCCTGCTCGGGGAATGTCGTCAGGTAGATGCGGTCGCCGACCACCGCGATGCCGCCCTGCCCGGAGTTCGGCAGCGGGCAGCGCCACAGGATGTTCTCGTGGCGCGCGACCGACCACGCGGTCGGCGCGTGCGCTTCGGGCACGCACCAGCTGGCATGTGGCCCCGCAGCCTGCGGCCACGCGTCATCGAATCCCGGCGCCTGCGCGCAGGCCGCAAGTGTGGCGATGAAGACGACGGGCACGGCTCGAGGCATGCACGGAGCGTAACCCGAAGCTCGCAGGATCCGCCGGGCGACCGACGCGTCCACCCCCCCGGTCGGAACGACAGGCTGCGACGACGCACGGGACGGGCGCGAAGGTCCACGCGGAAAAACCCGAGTGGACGCTCACGGCGTCCGTGCAACACGGAAGCCCCCGTCTTTGAATGTCAGGTTGGGCGTCGAGTCGTCGCGAATGGACGAACGGCACTTGTCAGCGGTGAAGGGCATCGCGCCACCACGGGCCGGGCGAGTCTCGATGAGCCCGCCGTGCTCGCTCACGGGGTCGACGGTCGGACTATGCGCATAGAAGTTGTTGTCGTAGCGGTCGGCACACCACTCCGAGACATTGCCCAGCATGTCGTGGAGTCCGAAGCCGTTCGGAGCCTTTCCTCCGACAGGCAGCGTCTGCAGCCCGAGAACAGCCGTATTCTCCCAATACCAGGCGATGCTGCCGAGCTGCGACTCGTCGCTGAAGCCATGTTGCTGCGTCAGCAGGCCGTGGAACGCGGTTGTCGTACCCGCCCGACACGCCCACTCCCACTCCGCTTCCGTCGGGAGCCGCAGTCCCGTACCGGGCTGGAAGTCGTTCACGACGTCGTTCCACGAGACATTCTCGACCGGGCGGTTCGGCACCTGATCGGCGGGGACCGAACTGGAGGGGGAGTTGTAGTGAGACGGATTCGAGCCAACCCTCGCCGTCCACTGGGCCTGCGTGACCTCGTAGCGTCCGAGGTAGAACGCCTTCGTCAGCGTCACCGAGTGGTTCGGGGTCTCGTCGTTCGGGCAGTCGGTCATTTCCGACGAGAGCGAGCATCCCATCAGGAAGGTCCCGCCCGGAATCAGCACCATCTCGATCCCGACCGCCGATTCTCTCGATCCCGACCGCCGATTCGGCGATCCGCCACGGACGACCCGACTTGAGGATCGCGGTGCGGAGGGTCGCGTCGTAGACCACCGCCGGATCCGGCGCCGCCTCGAGCACCGTGTGCGGCCAAGCCGGCCCCTCCCACCACGCGATCGAGCCGACCGATGTGTAGGCGCCGCCCGGCGTCACGACCAGCACGTTGTACATCCCACCCTTCGCATGTGCGGGCGCGGTCGCCGTGATCAGCTCGTCGTTGATCACCGTGAAGGCGGCCGAGATGGTGTCGAAGAACACCGCCTGCGCACCCGTGAAGTTCGCACCGATGATCGTGACCGTCGCACCGCCCGATGCGGGTACGGTCGGCGGCGACACCGACAGGATCGACGGAGGATCGCCGCTACCGAGAAGCACATAGGTGTACCCGTTGGCGAGGCTCGACTCGCCGCTGTCGGTCACGAGCGTCACGGTCCTCGGACCCGTCGAGCCCGCGGGCTGCGACGGGGGGATGATCGCGGTCACCGTGTTCTCATCGACCGGCACGACCTTGTTCGCCTGCTGTTCGCCGATCCACACCTCGGTCACGCCGCCGAGGTTCGTGCCCGTGATCGTGACGGTGTTGCC
>JAJTGL010000011.1 GCA_021297795.1 Planctomycetaceae bacterium | reverse complement strand
ATGCTGCTCTCGCAGTGGACGCCGTGAACGGGCGTGACCAGGCTTGAATCGAAAGACGCGACCCGCAGGATTCCTGCGGGTCGCGGTGCATTCGGGGGTTCGCGGGCGTGCTCAGTACGCGAGGCAATCCTCGATCGCACGCGTCACGCGGTTCGCATCGGGCAGGTAGTCGAGCTCGAGCTTGTAGTAGGGCATCGTGGTGTCGAAGCCCGCGACGCGCTGCACGGGCGCCTCGAGCTCGAGGAAGCACTTCTCCATGATGCGCGCGGCGATCTCGCTGCCGAATCCGCAGGTGAGCGGCGCCTCGTGGACGACCACGCAGCGGCCGGTCTTCCTCACGCTCTCGGCGACCGCATCCATGTCGAACGGATAGATCGTGCGGAGATCGATCAGCTCGATCGACTTGCCGCTCTTCTCGATCGCCTGCATGCACTGGATGACGCTGGCGCCCCAGCTGACGATCGTGAGGTCGGTGCCTTCGCACACGGTGCGGGCCTTGCCGATCGGGAGCGTGTACTCGTCCTCGGGCACCTCCTCGCGGAACGCGCGGTAGATGCGCTTCGGCTCGAAGTAGAGGACGGGATCCGGCTCGCGCAGCGCGGCGACGAGAAGCCCCTTCGCGTCGTAGGGCGAGCTCGGCATCACGACCTTGAGGCCCGGCGTGTGCGCGTAGATCGCCTCGGGCGAATCGCTGTGGAGCTCGGGCGCGTGGATGCCGCCGCCGACCGGGATGCGGATCGTCATCGGCACGGTGAACGCGCCGCGCGTGCGGCTCCGCATGCGCGCCGCGTGCGAGCAGATCTGGTCGTACGCCGGTCCGAGGAAGCCCTCGAACTGGATCTCGGGAACCGGATGGAGGCCGCCCATCGCGAGGCCGATCGAGAGGCCGATGATGCCGGACTCGGCGAGCGGCGTGTCGAACACGCGCTTCTCGCCGAAGCGCTTCTGCAGGCCTTCGGTCACGCGGAAGACGCCGCCGTTGACGCCGATGTCTTCACCGAGAAGAACGATGTCGGGGTTCTTCTCCATCTCCTGGATGAGCGCGAGATTGATCGCTTGGACAAGGTTGAGGTTTGCCATGGTGGTGATCCAGGATGGGGTTCAGTGGTGGGCGGCGGCAGCGGCGTCGGCGGCCATCTGGCGCGCGCGCTCCTGCGCCTCGGGCGGAAGCTGCGACGGGTCCTGGCCGAGCGAGTGCGTCTGCATCGTGTCGCGCTGGACGACGAGGTCCTGCGGGATCTCGGCGTACATCGCGTCGAAGAAGTCGGCGCGGTGGGGCGACTCGATCCCCTCGGCGCGCGCGACGGCGGCGGCGTTCTCCTCCTCGATGCGCGTGGCGAGCGCGGCTTCCTTCGCGTCGTCCCACAGCTTGCGCGCCTTCATGTACTCGCGCACGCGGATGATCGGATCGCGCGCCTTCCACGCGTCGACCTCGGCCTTGTCGCGGTAGCGCGAGGCGTCGTCGGCGGTGGTGTGGTCGCCGAGGCGGTAGGTCACCATCTCGACGAAGCTCGGAAGGCCGGTCGAGCGCGTGTACTCGACGGCCTTCTTCATCGTGTAGGTGGTGGCGAAGAGGTCGTTGCCGTCGCACTGCGTGCAGGGCATGCCGTACGAGAGGCCGCGCTGCGCGAAGGTGGGCGCGGCGCTGTTGATCTTGGACGGCGTCGAGATCGCCCAGAAGTTGTTCTGGCAGACGAAGACGACGGGGATCTTGAGGTTCGAGGCGAAGTTGCACGCCTCGTGGAAGTCGCCTTCGCTCGAGGCGCCGTCGCCGAAGAACGTGCAGGCGATCTTGTCCTCACCCTTGTAGCGGGCGGCCATCGTGAGGCCCGCCGCGTGCAGCATCTGCGTGCCGAGCGGCACGTAGATCGGCGTCACCCAGTGCGGCTTCGGCATCGCGTTGCCACGCTCGTCGCCCATCCAGTGAAGGAGGATCGCCTCCTTCGGGACGCCGCGCCAGAAGAGGCCGCAGTTCTCGCGGTAGCAGGTGACCATCCAGTCATCCTTGCGGAGGACGTAGGCGGCACCGAGGCTCGTCGCCTCCTGACCCATGTTCTGCGGGTAGGTGCCCATGCGGCCCGAGCGCTGGAGGCGGAACGCCACCTGGTCGAGCTGGCGGCACGAGGACATCGCCTCGTAGAGCTTCACGAGGTCGGCGTCGGGGATCAGGCCCTTCCCGAGCTTGTCGTCGAAGTTGCCCTTCTCGTCGAGAATCGAGATGCGTTCGATCTTGGCTTCGTAGGCGGTGGTGATGGGCATGGCGTGCTCGCTGGGGCCCTCGGCGACCGGCCGATGGCGAACGGCAAGTGTAGCACCGCCCCTCAGGCGTCCGAAGCGGCGCGGGCGGCCCGATCGAACGCCTGCGCGAGGTCCGAGATGAGGTCGCGGGGGTCCTCGAGGCCGATCTGCAGGCGAAGGAGCGCGCCTTCCTCGGTCCAAGGCGGCGCGACGCGCGACTGCCGCAGGTCGCTCGCCACGACGAGGCTCGAACCGGTGAAGTCGCGCTTCCAGAGCGCGTGGTCCGGATGCGATGGCAGCGCCGGATGGAGGACGCGCGCCACTTCCGCCCGCGATTCGAGGAAGCGAGCCACCTCGAGTGCGCTGGCTTCGTGCCGGCGCAGGCGCACCTCGAGCGAGCGCATGCCGCGGAGGCACGTCGCGCAGTCGTCGGGATGCGCGTAGTGGCCGTGTGCTTCGGCGTGATGCTTGAGGTTCGCCCAGTGCGCCTCGTCGCGCGCGACGACGGCGCCGAGCAGGATGTCGCTGTTGCCCGACTGGTACTTCGTGAGCGCATGGATCACGAGATCGACGCCATGCTCGATCGGCCGCATGAAGAGCGGCGTCGCCCACGTGTTGTCGATCGCGGTGACGATGCCGCGCGTGCGCGCGGCGCTTGCGATCGCGGGCACATCCTGGATCTCGAAGGTGAGCGAGCCCGGCGACTCGAGGAGGATGAGCTTCGTGTTCGCGCGGAAGTGCCGCGCGATACCGGCGCCTACGCGGGGGTCGTAGAACTCGGTCTCGACGCCCATCCGCGGCAGGATCGACTTCGCGAGATGGCGCGTGGGTCCGTAGCAGCTGTCGGTGAAGAGCGCGTGGTCGCCTGCGGCGAGGTTCGCGAGGAGCGGCAGGCTCACCGCCGCGAGGCCGCTTTCGACGACCACGGCACCCGCGCCGCCATCGAGGTTCGCGCAGAGCAGCTCGAGCTCGCGCGAGTTCGGGTTGCCGATCAGGCCGTAGGTGTAGGGCCCGCGGCGGGTGTCGACGCGCATCGCGCTCTCGAGTTCATCGAGCGTCTTGAACAGCACGGTCGAGCCGCGGTGGATCGGCGTGTTGACGAAGCCGTGGTGCGCGAACGGGTTGCGCGTCTCGTGCGCGAGGCGCGTGCCGATGCCGGTCGGGTGCTGGTACATGTCGTTCACGCGGTGAGAGTAATGCCGTCTGGATCGTGGCGATGCTGCCGTGTCTGCTGACGGTCGCTTGAAGGTGGCTCGCGCCGGACCAGATCTTGCGAAAACTGCCAAGCGCTTGTTGACTCGCGATTGAGCGCGCGGTAACTTCATGCGTAGGACGCGGTTTTTTCGCCGGGTCCCGGGCGTTCTCGCTGGCCCAAGTGAAACAGGCGAACTGATCTCCTCACCGGAGAAACTCATGCGCTCCACGCGCTCGATGAGGCTTATGCCTCTGTCCTGGGTGGCCATTTTCGGCCGTCCATCCCTCCTCTACATCCAAGACCTTTCCACATCGGTCACGGCGATCAGGTGTGGTTTCGGCGCTTCCTTGCCAGAAGGAGGGCGCCGATGAACCTGCTCCGGTTCCTGTTCTCCAACGACCACGGCCCCCGGGCGGCGCGCGACCAGTGGAGACCCTCGGTCGTCGGCAAGAACATGATCTCTCCGATCAATGACTACGGCACGTGTTTCGCGTGCGAGGGATCCGGGCAGCGCACCTTCGACTGCCGCGCTTGCGATGGGAACGGGATCTTCAAGTGCCGTTTCTGTCCCGGCGATGGCCATCGACAGGTTCCGGCGAAGAGCTGCTACGGATGCCACGGCACAGGCCGCACCGCGAGCGGCAAGGCATGTGTTCGATGCGCCGGTTCGGGCATCTTCGAACAGGCCTCCGTCGTGAGTTGTCGCTGCAAGACCGATGAAGGCAAGCGGAGATTGACCTGCCGGAAGTGCGACGGAAGCGGTGCAGGATGCAACATGTCTCGACACGTTCACCACCACCACCACGGCAGATCCGGTTCAGACGGGGGCCTCGTGCTTCTCGTCATCATCTTCGTCGTCGCGATGACGGGATGCCTGCAAGGCTGCTAGCGGATCGCTTCGCGTCATTGGCGATGTCCCGACATTCCGGAGTCGCGGATTCGCAGTGTCTTGCAGCACCGCCGCCGGAGCGGCTGTCGATGGACGCATCCGATCCGATACCCTTCGGATTCGGTGGCGTCGCGTCTGCCGCAGGGCTTTCCGCGCAGGGCCCGTCAACGTGAGTACTCACGCTCGATCGAAGATCCGAGCATCCCGATCTGGAGATTGCCGTGTCGAAGAAGCCCGCCATGCTGACGGTTCAAAAGCTCGCCGAACAGCTCGGCGTGACGTCGGCCGATATCGTCAATCGCTGCAAGCAGGAGGGTGTTCCCGACATTGCGGACGGACGTACCAAAGTGTCGCCTGGTCTCGCGCTGACGCTGCGCGAGTGGTTTGCGCATGCTGTCTCTGTCGGGACGACACCCGCGTCGACACCGGATCCCGCTCGCGCGACGCAACTGCCTGATTTCCAGAACGGGTTTCGGGGACCGCTGCCTCCCAACTCGATCGTCATCGTTCTCGATCTCGATTCCCTGTGGGAGTTCGCCGATCGAACGGCGCAGGCTTCGACCGAGCAGTCGGAAGGTCGCGGGCCACGTAGCGTGAGAGAACTCGCAGATGAAATCGATGCGGATGCAGCTGAGTTCCTGAAGTGGTGCCAGAGATCGAGAGTGACCGATGTCGTTGACCTCGATGCGGAGATCAGCGCCGAGACGGTACGAACGCTGCGCGCGCGGTTTGCGATCGATACCGGAGGCGGGCCCGATGCAGCCCATCGGAACGCGGATTCTCGGTCACGGGTCAAGCGACGCGCGCGAATCTTCGACCTCAAGGCTCTTCGAAACATGCTGGAACCGATACGGCAGTTGCGCGCGTCGGTCGATGACGGATCGGTCGGTGCGACGGTCTTCATTCCGGTGCTGCGGGAGTCGGCATGGTCGAGCCAGTTTGAACTGCACATGGACGGATTCTGGTCCCTGCCGATCTTCGCACCGGAGATCTGGTCGGGACCTCAAGGCAAGCGATCGGAGGCCATCAGCTGCGGGTCTGCGGCCACCACCGCCGCGTTGGTTGCCGGACTCCTCGCCGAGAACGAGTCCGCCCACGTTCTGCTGGTCTCTCCACGCTTCGCGGAGTCTGAACTCCGTACATCAGGTGGTCGACTCGGCTTCATTCCCTGGAGTCGGTCCCGATTGACGCTGCTGCACTTCGGACTGGAAGTCGAAGGTCCTGTTGGTCCGGCGCCGCAATTGGACTGGTTGAACCCAGCGCGATGGCCGCCCGTCGTCGACGCGTCCGTCTTTCGATCGCTCGTCTTCGTATCGCCCCAGGAACTCTCGGCGCTTGAAGTCCTCGACGCCTTGCTCCGTACCGTCCGGTCACTCATGGCCCGACTCGCGACCCGCATCGCTGAAGTGTGTCGGCATGAAGCGATTGCGCGTGAACAGGCGGCTCAGCAGATTCGCGAGAGTTGCCGCCTTGTTGCTGCGTGCGAGGTCCTGGGATTTGCCTGCGAGACGATCTTGTCCGCGACAGCCACGATCGCTCGTGGAAAGCCGGCTGGCGTCGTGCCGGCGAGGGCGCTGCGCGCCATGCTGCTGCCGATGGCGCTTGCGATTCGATCCCAACAGCACGTTTCCGGCATCGAACCGTTGATCCATGCGTGCTGGGGACTGCTCAGCCGGGTCGCGCGACGGGACGTGCTTGACGTGGATCTCGGCGAGTCGATGCAACTCGGCTACCGAAGCACCGAGGAGGAGACGCGCGCCGCGATGAGGGATGCACTGGTTGCGGTCGCCACGTTCGCCCAGTCTCCTGTGAAGTCGCAACGCATGTTCCGGCCTCTTGAGCGGAACTTGCCGGGCGCGATCGAGGGCGGGCGCCCTCTCGACTTTATAGCGCGACTCGTGGCATCGACGCCGTGGAAGCGATCGGGTCTCGAAGTTGCCGATCAGCAACTCGATGCGGCGATCGATGCGTGTTGGGGACTCTCCGACTTCGACCAGACTCCAAGCACAGCGACCGTGCACGCAACTGCTCACGCGAATCTCAAGACCTTGGAGCCGCTTCTGTTCGCCGCCATCGGCAGCCTTCTGCTCGTGCAATCGCTTCAGGAACGCGGATCGCTCGCGTCGGAGGCGGGTGCGACCGTTTCATCGCAGGCGCTGTATCGGCTGGCGGCGGCGCGTTGCGACGGACAGAGGCTCGTTGAGGAAACGGCGATCCTGAATCTCCCACCCGAACGTCTCGCGAGGCTCGCGACGAGATACCGCGCACTGTGTGCGGCGCTGGCGACGACCGTTGCAGACCTGCAAACCGAGCAGGGATTTCCGTCGACGTTTACAGGTCCGCACGGTCGCGCACGTATCAAAGCCGATCTTGAGTTGCTCGCGGAAGCACAGTGCGGAGTGCGTTCGGAGTTCGATGAACTCGAGGGAGCGGGGCTTATGGCTGACGGCTGTCCCACCCAGAGCGCGGTGTTCGAGTGGATCCGCGCCGTCGTGCGCGAGGATGCCATGGGCCTGTTCCTCAAGCATATGACCCGGAAGTCGGTGGTTCCGCTCGCACGTTCGCAGGGCATCGGCGAAGGTTGGGTTCTCGATGCGGCGCTCCTCAAGCGGTAAGTCGCCCGGCATCTCAGACCTAGCCCATCGTCGCGGTCGCGTGCGGTAAGGAGTGAGTTGACGAGCGGCGGCGCCCGCTGATCGCGGCGTTTCCTTGCGGTGGCCCGAGCTCACCGCGCGCGCACGCCGAGCGTGCGGTAGATCCGCTGCGTCGCGTCCGACTTGTTCAGCGTGTAGAAGTGGATGCCCGGGATGTCCTTGTCGAGGAGATCCCGGCACTGCTCGGTCGCCCAGTGGATGCCCGCGTCCTCGATCGCGCGCGCGTCGCCGCGGCAGCGGTCGAGCGCCTTCAGCAGGCTCGCGGGGAAGCGCGTGCCGGCGGCGAGATCGGCCATGCGGCGCAGGCCCGTCGCCGTCGTGATCGGCATGATTCCGGCGATGATCGGCACCTTGATGCGCGCGAGGTCGCAGCGCGCGCGCCAGTCGTGGAACGCGCCGTTGTCGAAGAAGAGCTGCGTCACGATGTAGTCGGCGCCCGCGTCGACCTTCGCCTTGAGGTGCTCGATCTGGACGAGCGTGTTCGGCGTCTCGGGATGACCCTCGGGGAAGCCCGCGACGCCGATCCCGAAGCCACGGCCGTCGTTCACGCCGAGGCGCTCGCCCTCGCGGCGGATGAACGCGACGAGGTCCGCCGCGTGCTGGAAATCGCCGAGCGCGAGGATGCGCGCGCCGGCCGGCGGGTCGCCGCGCAGCGCGAGGATGTTGCCGACGCCGGCGGCGGCGTACATCTCGAGGATCCGGCGGATGTCGTCCTTCGTGTGCCCGAAGCACGTGAGGTGCGGCACCGGCTCGAGGCTCGTCTCGCGGCGCAGGCGCACGACCAGCCGATGGGTGTTGTCGCGGGTCGATCCGCCGGCGCCGTAGGTCACCGAGACGAAGCTCGGCGCGAGCGGCTCGAACTCGGCGATCGAACGGTAGAGCGCCTCGAAGCCCGAGTCGGTCTTCGGGGGGAAGAACTCGAAGCTGATGGACGTGGAGCCTCCCGAGAGGATGTCCGCGATGTGCATTCCCGGAGGGTAGCGGAGCCTTGCGTCCGCGACCAAGCCCTGCCGTACCATGCGCCCCGTGCCCGGAAGGAAATCCATCCCCCGGCCCGCCGCCCGCCGGCTGAGCCTCTACCTGCGCGAGCTCGCGATGCGGCTCGAACAGGGCGAGTCGACCGTCAGTTCGAAGGCGCTCGGGCGCTCGCTCGGCCTGACCGACGCGCAGGTCCGCAAGGATCTCGCGATCTGCGGCCACCTCGGCCACCCCGGGCGCGGGTACACGATCTCGGATCTCGTCGCCTCGCTGCGCACGATCATGGGGCGCGACCGCGACTGGCGCGTCTGCGTCGTCGGCGCCGGCAACATCGGCCGTGCGCTCGTTTCCTACGACCGGTTCCGCCGCGAGGGATTCGCGATCGCCGCGGTCTTCGACGGCAATCCCGCGCTGGCGGGTCAGGAGGTCGGCGGACTGCGCATCCGACCGATGAAGGATCTCGCGAGCGTGGTGGCCGCCGAACGGATCAACCTTGGCATCGTCGCGGTACCGCGCGAGTCGGCCCAGCAGGTGGCCGACGCCCTCGTCGCCGCGGGCGTCCGGGGTATCCTCAACTTCGCACCTCGCCGCATCGAGGTGCGCGAGGGGATCGGCATCGTCAGCGTCGACTTCACCGTCGCGCTCGAGCAGCTTGCCTTCCAGACCGCGACCGGTCTCGAGATCGGCGAGGATGCGGCGGACGACGACCACGAACCGACCGACGGGGAGGCACCGACCAGTGCGTGAGGCCATGGAACAGCGTCAACGTCGAGCCGTCCTCCCCGCCGCCGTCCTCGGCATGGCGGGCGTCCTCGCGCTCGGATGCCAGCCACGGATCCTGGCGCCGTCCTCGGCCGATGGACTTCGCGCCGAACTGATCGAGCGGACGAAGGAGCGCGACGATGCGCGGGCACGGGTGGCCGAACTCGAGACCGAGCTCGCACGGCGCTCGGAGCCCTCGCTCGCGGGTGCCTCGCCGGACGGCCCGCTCACCGAGGCGGATCTCCGCGAACTCCCCGAGGCGACCCCGGCCCTCGCCTCGGTCGCCATCTCGTCGCTGTCGAACGTGAAGGTGACCGGTCCCGGCACCGGCCAACTCACCCTCGTGGTCGTTCCATCCGACGGCAAGGGCCGCTTCCTGCAGATCGCCGGGGTCCTGCGCGCCAGTGCCGCGGCGATCGTCCCCGGGAAGGAGCCGATGCCGTCGGCCGCCGCGACCATCGGACCGAAGGTGTTGCGCGAGGCGTACCGGACGGGCTTCATGGGCACGCACTACACCCTCGAGATCCCGCTCCGCTGGACCGGCGAGGCGCGGCCGCGCGCCGTGTCGGTCTCGGTCGACTTCACCGACGGCGCGACTCGGCGATCGTTTCCCGCCGCCGCCACACTCGAGGTGCTCCCCGAGCGCACGCCGCCGTCGCGGTAGGATCCCCGCATGCCGTCCGGCGCACCACTCCTCCCGAAGACCCCGCCCCGCCTGTGCGCTGCGGGTTTCATCGCGCTTTGCGTGGGTCTCGCCGCCACCACGTTCGCGACCGGCTGCGCGAAGTCGCTCTTCCCGAGCGACATGCCGCGCAACCAGTTCGAGACCCACGACCGCATGCGCCAGGCGTACACACCGCTCGAGGAGCCGGATGTCTTCGGCACGCCGCAGCCCGCGCTGCGCGCGCGGCTCACGCAGCAGCCGCAGCAGTAGTGGCTGCGCCCGGACGAACACCGACAGTTCGGGTTTTCACGCTCATGGACGTCCGCGCTTGGACTGCCGCGCTTGGAACGCCGCGTTTGGGTGGGCGAACACCGTATCGGTCCCGCCTGCACGACCGTCGCGACCGGAGCGAACCACGCGACGGACGTCTCGCGGCGCGCCGCGATTTTTGACACGATCGTCAAATCCTGCAGTGCTGCGCGCGCATCGGCCGATTTCCGAATATCGTCCGCACCCTTTCAGAGGTCGCGCCTTGGCAAGGAAGCCATCCACGAAGTCGAACGGTCGTTCCGCCTCCAGCTCCGCAAAGTCGGGCAAGAAGCGGCAGGTCCACCCCAAGCGCACGGGCATCGTGTGGACGGTCTTCATCGGTGCGATGACCTTCGCCGGTGGCGCGCTCGTGATGGCCGACGGCTGGCGAGGTGGTGCAGCGACCGGACCGATGGTCAACATCGCCGAACGCTCGACTCCGCGCTGGACCCAGATCGTGATCCATGAGTCGGGCTCGCTGGTCGGGAACCTCGAGGATCTCACGCGCCAGCATGCATCGATGGGTGAGCCGTCGCTCGGCTACCACTTCATCGTCGGCAACGGCAACGGCGAGCAGAACGGTGCCGTCCTGATCGGACCGCGCTGGAACGCGCAGCAGCACGGAGCGACGACGCCGGACGCGATCGAGATCTGCGTGATCGGCGACACCTCGCGCCGCCCGCTCACCGATGCACAGGTGCAGAGCCTCGCGTCGGTGGTGACCGACCTTGCGCGGCATTACCGGATCGAACCCTCGCGCGTGGTGCGTCAGCAGGATCGCGGCGGCCCCGCGAGCTTCGCCAACGACGCCGAGTGGAACCGCATCGTCGCCGCCATCGCGGAGTGACGGTCGCGATGCTGCGGATGCCCGACATGCATCCTGCGCCGATTCAACCGCCGATTCAACCGCCGATTGCGTCGCTTTCCGTGCGCGTGACCGCGGCACGGAGCCGCCACGTTGATCGACCCCGCCGCCGGCCTTCGCCCCGCGATCTCGCGGAAGGACGCGCTTGCGCGCCTTGGCGCGTCGCCGAAGCCCGAGGCGGTCCTCTTCGACCTCGATGGGACGTTGATCGACTCGGTCGAGGACATCCATGCGGCCGTGCGCGTGCTGCTCGCGGAGCTCGGGCTTCCGCAGTGTTCACGCGCGCAGGTCGCCACCTGGGTCGGCAACGGCGCGCGCATGCTCGTCGAGCGCGCGATGGCCGGTCGCTTCGAGGGCTTTGCCGGACTCGCCGATGCCCGCGAGCGTCACGCCGCCGCCGACGCCGCGATGCCGCGCTTCCGCGCGATCTATCAGGAAGTCTGCGTCGACCACACCGTGCCGCTCGCCGGCGCGCGCGACTCGCTTGCCGCGGTGCAGCGACTTGGTCTCGGTGTCGCGATCGTCACCAACAAGCCCGTCGCACCCACCGAGCGCATCGTCGACGCGCTCGGATGGAGGCCGTTCGTCTCGGTCGTGATCGGCGGCGATACGCTCGCCTCGCGCAAGCCCGATCCCGCGCCGCTCGCCGAGGCGCTGCGTCGGCTCGATGCCCGTCATGCGTGGATGGTCGGGGACAGTGCCAACGACGTGGGTGCAGCCCGCGCGGCATCGATGCCGAGCATCGTCGTGCGCGGTGGCTACAACCACGGTCTTCCGGTCGAGGATCTCGATCCTGCGCCCGACGTGATCGTCGACACGCTCGCAGAGTTTCCCGAGCTGCTGCACGCGTGCATCGCGCGCGACGGACGCGCGTCAGAAGAACGTGCGTGAGGCTCGGGATCAGCCTGCGTTCGAAGCGGCTGAAGGCGGAGCGGAGTTCGGCGCGCCTGTCGTGGTCTCGCCGCCTGCACCTGCAGGCCGGCCCTGACCGCCACCGCCACCGCCACCACCGCCACCGCCACCACGACGTCGTCCATCACCACCGGACGGCGGACCTCCTGCACCGGTGGCGCCAGCGGGGGCCGCGCCCTCTGCAGGGCTCGCGTTCGTGCCACGACCCATCGACGGACGTCCTCCGCCCGGTGCGCCACCACCTGCGCCACCACCGAAGCCGGGCGCGGTTGCGTTCGCCATCTCGAAGACGCTCGCGTCGAGCTTCGACGTGATCTCGAAGGCCTTCGGCTCGCGCAGCAACACCTTGAATCCGGGTTCGACGCCCTTCGTCACCTCGACGAGCAGTTCGCTCGCGCGGCCGAGCTCGACCTGCCGCTGCGCGAAGCCCGCGCCGTCCTGCACGTAGACGAACGCCACCGGACCCTGACGGAAGATCGCCTGCACCGGCACGTTGACCGCATCCTCGACGCGACCGAGGAGGATCTCGGCCTTGCACCGCATCGCGGGCTTCAGTCCCATCGATGGATCCGCCGTGAGCGCGGTCTTCACCGTGTACTCGCGTCGGTTCGGATCGCGCCAGCCGCCGCTTGCGGCGAGCACGCTCACCGTGGTCACGCTGCCCGCGACGGGCTGGTTCGGGAGAGCGTCGCTGTAGACGGTCACCGCCTGCTGCGGCTTGATGCGGCCGGAGAGCGCCTCGCTCACCTTGAGGTTGGCGACCATGCGCGAGGTGTCGGGCAGCAGGATGACGAGTTCGTTCGGTCGCAGCTCGGTGCCGACCTGCGGCGGCTGTGCGTCGCCGCCACCGCGGCCGCCGTTCGAGCTGTCGATGCTGGTCGCGTACACCACGAGGCCGTCGATCGGGGCCGAGATCGTGGTGTAGCCGAGCTGCGTCTCGAGGTTGGTCAGGCGGTCCTTCGCGCTCGTCAGCTGGAACTCGGCGCTCTCGAGATCCGACTGCGCCTTCACCAGTTCGGCGTTGAACTTCTCCTCGACGCGCGAGCGCTCGGCGCGCGCCTGGTCGAGATCGGACTTCTTCTTCGCCTCCTCCTGGAAGAACGTGTACTTCTCGTAGACCTCGAGGTCGAGATCGGCCTGCTTGACCTTCGCCTCGGCCTCGATCATCGCGATGCGGTCCTTCTCGAACTCGTCCTTCGCGATGTAGCGCTGCGCGACGAGCTTCGCGCTCTCCTCGAAGCGCCCCTTGAGGCGGTCGAAGTTGATGACCGCGGTCTCCTTCGCGAGCGCGAGCTGCTGGCGCTTGTTGACGACCTCGCCCTCCTGCCAGCCCTGCAGCGCGAGCTCCGCGATCCGCACGGCGACATCGGCCTTGTCGAGCTCGCTCTGCTTCTCGCCCTGCTTGATCGCGAGCGCCTGCTTCGCGGCGATCTCGGCGCTCTGCGCGGTGTTCACCTTGTCGCGCGCGTCCTTGATCTTGTCGATCAGCTCTTCCTGCGCGAGCCGCACGACGACGTCGCCCTTCGAGACACGCGTGCCCTCGGCCACGATCTCGGTGATGACCGCGCGCGACTCGAGCTTGTTGCGGATCTCCACCTGCTGCTGCGCGGCGAGCTCGCCGCTGACGGGGAGCACCATGTCGAACGACGCCTTCTCGACCGTGTGGAGATCGCGCGCGCCGATCGACGACTGCTCGCTGGACGCGTCGCCGCCGCCGCAACCTGCGGGGATGGCCGCGATCGCGAGGGCGATGGCGAGGGTTGCCGAGCGGGCGATGGTGATGGTGGTTCGGTCGCGCATGGCGTTCTCTGCTCTTCTCTTTCTCTGCATGGCCGCTTCATGCGGTCGTTCACGGGCTCGTATCGATGATGCCGGGGCCGATGTCCTCGCCGACATCCATGCCGGGCAGCGGGATCAGCCGCCCGTCGGGCGCGATGCGCATCTGTCCGGTCGTGTTCAGGTACCGCAGGATCGCGACCTGCAGGTTCTTGCGCGCGCTGTCGAGCGAGTCCTGCGCACGGCGCAGCTGGTCGACGGCCTCGGTGCGATCGCGTGCGGTCGCGCGGTCGGGCGCGGCGTCGATCGCGGCCTGACGGTTCATCGCGGCCTCGACGTTCTTCTCCTGGATCACCAGGCTGAACTGCGCGGTCTCGATGCCGCGCGCAGACTGGCGCACCGCCACGGCGGCGTCGTCGCGCCGCTGGAAGTACTGTCGCTTCGACTGCTCGAGCAGGATCTGCGCCTGACGGAGCTGCAGGTCCTCGGTGACGCGATCGAGCGGCATCGAGAAGACGAGCGCCGCCGAGAACTCGTCGTCGCCCGGCGAGAAGTCGAGGCCCGACTGCAGCTCGTTCGGATCGGTCGGCAGGTTGTTCGCGAGCAGAAGGTCGAGGTCGCCGAGCAGGTTGTTGCGCGCGACGTCGACCTTGCGCGCGAAGTCGTCGACGAGATCGCGCGACGTCTGGAGGTCGAGCCGGTAGCGGAAGGCGAGGTCGAGCGCACGCTCCGGATCGATCACCGGCACCGGCAGCTTGAACTTCGTCGGTTCGAGCTGGATCGGTTCGTCGACGGGCATGCCGATGCGCGCCTTGAAGCGGTCGAGCGAGAGTCGGTACACCTCGCGCTGCGTCGTCAGGCGGTCGAGTGCGAACAGCGTGTTCTGGATGGCGAGGTCGGCCTGGAACGGCTCGGTGCGGCCGCTGTCGACGAGCGCCTTCGTGCGCGCCTCGACGGCGGCGCTGCGCTCGACCTGCCGCTCGGCGTTCGCGATCGCCTGGAGCTGCAGCACGAGTCCGAGGTAGTCGTTGGCGAGGTCGAAGAAGAAGTCGCGGCGGAACTGCTCGAACTCGCGCGCGGCGTAGACCAGGTTGCGCCGCTGCTGGATCAGCGGCTCGAGCGCGACGTCGCCGAACCCGCGCAGGAGGGGGATCGCGGCCTCGAGCACGATGTCGGCCGACTGGGTGTCATTGTTGCTGAGGTAGTCGTCGAGCTGCTGCGTCGCGGCCACCACGAAACCGGCGCTCACCTCGCCGCCGAAGGGCAGCCGCTGCGACACCCCGAGATCGTTGACGATCGAGAGCGCGTTGTTGAAGCGGCCGTTCGTGCCGTCACTCGCGAAGTTGAGGCTCGTCACGTTCGCCGGGAGCGGGGTCCAGCGGTGCTCCTCGATGAGCAGCCGGATGGCGACGATGAGGTACGCCTCCTCCGCGGTCAGGTACTCGTCCGCGTGCTGGATCGCGTAGCTGACGGAGTCGTCGAAACTGAACACCCGGGCGTTCGGGTCGCCTTCGGCCATCTTGCGGAAACGCGCCGCGATGCTCTCGGCGTCCTCTTCGGTCGCGGGGATCGCCTCGAAACTGAGCTCGTTGGCAGGGGGGTTGACGGTGGCGGGTCGATCGACATCCTTTGGGAAATCGGGGAAGAACGAACCGCTTTCGTATCGAGATGGGTCGATTTCGGGGTAGATCGCGCCACCGCCCATCGCCTCGGCGCTCTCGCGCAGCTTGGCGGTGGTGGATCGGTCGATCGACCGAAGGCCTGATTCACAGCCCAATCCACAGGCCAGGAAGGACGCCGCACCCAGGAGCGTGGTCGTGCCGATCACGCTCGAAAGCGCATGGGCGGCGTAGTGCGAGCGCACCAGAATGGTGGGCAGCGCGCGCCGATGTCGTGATTCGGTGGGATCCATGCGGGTTCTGGCTGAAACGGGGGCCGGGGGAAGGTGTACCGGAGAAACCCCGGACGCGCTGCGTCGTTCGTCGGCTACACGGTTGGGGATGCCCCCCTTTTTGCCCGCGCATCACGAATCTGCGAGAGTCCGGGTCCGACTTCCTGTCCGCGGTGCGTCCAAGCGCGTCAGGGTACGAACAACGCGCTTCGCCCGCCGGAACTGCCATCGATGCCTGCCGTTTCCTACGACTCCCTGAGTTTCCTCCTCGATGGCGCCCGCACGAGAGCCACCCGGCTGTCGATTTCCGGAGCGGCGTTCGACGCGACGCTCATCGACCCCGTCCGCTGGGGGGCGGAGCTCGCCCGGCTGCGCCATGCCGGGTTCAACACCGTCGTGATCCGGCTGCCATGGGCGCTGCACGAGCCGACACCCGACCGATTCGTCTTCGAGGGAGCGTGCGACGTGCGCACGGCGGTTCGGCTTGCGGGAGCGGAAGGCCTTCGGGTGATCCTCCGGATCGGTCCCTGCGTGGGCGGTTCGTTTGCGCGGGGAGGGTTGCCGGGCTGGCTGCGCGACCGAGTCGGGCCGGGCGTGCGCGAGGCGAGCCCCGAGTTCCTCGCGCGGGTGACGAAGTTCTGGCGCGCGGTTGCGCCGCAGTTCGTCGATCTCCAGGCCACCCGCACCGGCGGAGGCGAGCCGCACCCCGTGATCGCGGTGGGTATCGAGGACGACTGGCGATGTCTCGACGGCGATGTCGGCGAGGCGTACTTCGGCGCGCTCGTCCGCTACGCACGCGAGATCGGGATCAATGTCCCGCTCGTGACGGCGAACAACGGCTGGTACACGCATGAAGGCGCGATCGATGCCTGGCGTGGTGCGGTCGACATCGCGCGCACGGCCGGCGAACTCCGCCAGCTGCGCACGTCGGCGCCACCGGTGCTTCTGTTCGACGCCGATGTTCCTGCCGCCGACGTGGCCGCGCAGTCGATCGCCGCGCGCGCCGACTTCGTCTGCGAGGTGCTCGCGACGCGCCACGTCGATGCGACCGCCGCACGAGGCTGCGCCGAGATCGCTGCGAAGGACCTCTTCCCGATGCGACGGTCGCTCGTCTTCGCGCCGACGTTCGCCGATCACATCGCCGGCATGCTTCCCGTCGCGCAGGACATGGATACGACGGGTGCAGTGCGCTCGACGCTCGAGGGCGCGGGCGGCGCACGGCTCGAGATCGTGGTCGACGAGGGGTGTTCGCCTGCTGGATCGTCGCGTGGCGGCAAGCGCGCGTCGCGCAAGACCGGCGCCGGAGCCGATGCGGAGCCTCGCCGCGCGACGTTCGAGGCGCGAGGGTCGGGCCTTGCGATCGGCGCATCCCGCCTCGAACACTGCAGCGGCTCGCTCGTGGCGCTTCTCGGCGACATCGTCGTCGTCGCGGGGGCGGCGCGGTCGAAGGTCTCGGTGAAGGTCGATGGCAGCACCGCGCAACTGACGGTGCCTGCCGACGGAGGCGCGCCGAAGCTCACGAAGGTGCGCGCGCTGCGCATCGCGCTTGTGACGAACGGGGTCGCCGAAGGCGTGGGCATCGCGGCCGACGCGATCGAGTTCGTGGATCGAGCCGGTGCCCTCGTCGCCCGCATCGCGCGTGATGGCTCGGTCGCTCGGGTGAAGACCGTCGCGACAGCGGCGAAACCGGGCGCAGCCACCGACGTTCCATCGCTTGGCGCACCGATGCGGCTCGTCGAGGCCGGCTACCTCGACGGAACGCATCCTCGATTCGCGCGTGTCGTGTCGCCGGCATCGCTCGGCGCCTACGGCATCGAGTCGATGCACGGGTTCTACGCCGCGCGCTTCATCCCTCCCGCCAAGACGGGGCACGACGTGCGTGCCTCGATGCTCGGAGGGATCGGCGCCGAGCGCCGTTCCACGCTGCTGCCCGCGCGTGCCGCCGGACAGAACGGCGTGAAGAACGGCGCAAAGAACGGCGCGGCGAAGGAGCACATGTGGGTGCTCGAGGCGCGCGTCGATGGCCTGCTCGCCTCGGGAGGACATCGCGATGAGCGCATGGGCGCGTGGGGACCGATCGAGGAGATCGCACCGCTCAAGGGCGTGAAGGCCCAGATGATCGAGCCCGCGGACGTCGATGCGACGCGCATCGGTCGCTTCGCGTGGGGGTACGACGTACGCGGAGGCATGGCCGGTCGACGCACGGTGCGATGGACGTTCGCGGCGCGCGATCGTGCCGCGGTCGTGCGGTTTCCCGAGCGGTGGACGCTCGAGGGGCACGATCAGCTCGGACACGCACTCCGGTTGAACGGGGAGCTGCTCGACGTCGACCTCCGCGGTCGCACCGAGTTCACGCTCGATGGCACCCGGCTCGCGCCGATGCGACCGGCGCCGACGCCGAAGGGCGAGAAGCCCGCGAAGGGGCGCAACATCAAGTATGTACCGGGCGAGAACGAGCTCGTGATCGATCCGATCGGCGACGTCGTGCTCGACGAGGGGCTGCTGCGCGCACTGGCGAAGGAAACGGAGTTCCTCGATGTCGTGGGTGGCGTCGACGCCGGCTGGTCGTTTGCGCGCGTGGAGCCGCCGTCGAGCTGGTCGCTCGCGGAGCCGATCGCGCGGCGCGCGAAGGCCCCTGTGTCGGGCGCGCCCACGTGGTTCCGCTGGACGTTCGCGCTGGCGTCGCCCGCCGACGGCGATGCGCTCGAGCTCGTGGTCGATCATCCGGCCGATTCGGTCGCGACGATCCTCGTGAACGGCGCGCCCGCGATGGTGCTCGACGGCGCGAGCGGTGCGCGTCAGGGCAGGACGAATGGCAACGGCAACGGCACGGGAAAGCGCGTGATGTTGCGGCGCACGCTGCGGCTGTCGGCGTCGATGCTCCGCGCCGGCGAGAACGAGATCGTCGCGTTCGAACCCGATGGCGAGATGCCGCTCGTGTCGCTCGGACCGGCGCACGCGGCGCCGTGATCTACCCTCGGCCGAGGAGGCCGCGCCAGTCGATGCGCCACGCGTTGTAGGCGAGGCCGATCCCCACGAACACCATGAAGAGCGCGATGCCGTTCGTCTGCTCGGGCTGTGCGCGGCTCACCGAGGGTGCGCTCGAGTCGTAGTAGATCGTCAGGGTCGCGACAGGCTTCTCGGGATGGAAGCCGGAGGCGGCGTACGTTCGCCCGTCGACCTCGTACCGGTACATGAACTGGTAGCCGGCGTCCTGGAGGAAGCTGTTCCGCCCGACGCGCTTCTGGACGACGTACTCGGGCTCGTTGGTGACGGTCGCGGTCGTCGTCCGCGCGCGGGCGTTGATCGCCATCCGCTCGACGACGATCGAGCCGAGGTAGATCTCGACGGCGAGGAGGCCCAGGAACGCGAGGATGGGCTTGAGGTCGATCGACATCGGGCACGCACCCTCGCTCCGCCCGTCGCGATCCGCGCGGCTACAGCGCGCTCGGATGCCAGACGGTCTTGATCTCGACGAACGGCTGGATCGCCCAGGGTGAATGCCAGAACGCATCGTCGTCGAACTTCGGCGCATCTCGGAAGAGCGCGACGCGCTTGAGGTTCTCCGCGGCGCCCGCCTCGAGCGCGGCGGCCTCGGCGGCCGGAAGCTGCGCACCCGCCACGCCCGCGATGTCGCGGTGCGAGGCGATCCACGGAGCGAGCTCGCTGCGCATGCCGGTGAGCACGTTGACGATGCCCGCGGGCACGTCGCTCGTCGCGACGGCCTCCGCGAAGGCGATCGCAAGCGGCGCGTTGGCGCCGATCGGCGCGATCACGATCGCCGAGTTCCCCGCCGCGATCACCGGAAGGACGAGCGACACGATCGCGAGGAGCTGCGCGCCATCGGGCACGACCACCGCGACGGTTCCCATCGCCTCGGGCATCGAGAAGACGAAGTACGGTCCCGCGACCGGCTGCTTGCCCCCGAGGATGGACGCGATCTTGTCGGTCCAGCCCGCGTAGCAGACGCAGCGGTCGATCGCGCGATCGATCTCGCGCGTGGCGTCGGCCTTCGAGCGACCCTCGATCGAGACGATCAGCGACACGAACTCGGCGCGCCGCGCCTCGAGCATCTCGGCGAGCCGGTAGACCACCTGACCACGGTTGTACGCGGTGGCCGCGGCCCACTTCGGCTGCGCGGCGTTCGCGGCCTCGACGGCGTCGCGCAAGTCCTTGCGGCTCGCGTGCGATGCCTGCGCGACGATGCGCTTGCGCGCATCCTTCACCGGGATCGTCCGACCGCTCTCGCTGCGCGGGAACGCGCCGTTCACGTAGAGCTTGAGTGTCTTCGCGACCTCGATGCGTGCGGAACCCGCTGCGCTCATCGTCCACCTCCGATCGAGACGTACGCGGACAATCCCTGTCGGCCACCCTCGCGACCGAAGCCCGACTCGCGGTAGCCGCCGAAGGGCGCGCTCGCGTCGAACCGGTTGAAGGTGTTCAGCCACACCACGCCCGCGGTCAGGCGGTTCGACATCTCGAGCGCGCGCGCGGCCTTCTCGGTCCAGACGCCGGCGGAGAGGCCGTACGTCGTGTTGTTCGCGCGCTGCACGGCCTCCTCCGGCGTGCGGAAGGTCATCACCGCGAGCACCGGTCCGAAGATCTCCTCGCGCGCGACCGTATGCGACGGCTGCACGCCGGTGAAGATCGTCGGGCGGCACCAGAAGCCCTTCTTCGGCAGGTCGCACGCGACCTCGAGCTTCGTCGCGCCTTCGTCCGAGCCCGCCTTCAGGTAGCGGCGGATCGTGTCGAGCTGCGCCTTCGAGTTGATCGCGCCGACGTCGGTGTTCTTGTCGAGCGGGTCGCCGACCCTGAGCTGCTGCATGCGCCGCTCGAGCCGCGCGATGAAGTCGTCGTGGATCGACTCCTCGACGAAGAGCCGCGAGCCCGCGCAGCAGACGTGGCCCTGGTTGAACCAGATGCCGCTCACGACGCCCTCGACCGCCTGGTCGAGCGCCGCGTCGGCGAAGACGATGTTGGGGCTCTTGCCGCCAAGCTCGAGCGTGAGCTTGGCGCCCGTACCTGCAACGGCCTTCGCGATCGCCTTGCCGACCTCGGTCGAGCCGGTGAACGCCACCTTGTCCACGCCCTTCCCAGCGAGCGCCGTGATCGCGCGGCCCGCGTCGGGCCCGCCGGTCACGATGTTGACGACGCCCTCGGGAAGCCCGCACTCGGCGAGGATCTCGGCGAGAAGGAGCGCCGTCATCGGCGTGGTCTCGGCGGGCTTCAGCACGCACGTGTTGCCGCAGGCGAGCGCCGGCGCGAGTTTCCACGCGGCCATCATCAGCGGGAAGTTCCACGGGATGATCTGCCCGCACACGCCGATCGGCCGCGGCGTGGCGCCTGCGAACGCGTAGGCGAGCTTGTCGCACCAGCCCGCATGGTGGAAGAAGTGCTGGACGACGAGGGGAAGATCGTCGTCGCGCGACTCCTTGATCGGCTTGCCGCCATCCATCGACTCGAGCACCGCGAGCTCGCGCGAACGCTCCTGGATCCGCCGTGCGATCCGGAAGAGGAGCTTCGCGCGCTCGGCGGGCTTCGTCTTCGACCACTTCGGAAACGCCTTGCGTGCGGCGGCCACCGCGCGCGCCACGTCCTCGGCGCCGGCGTCGGCCACTTCGGCGATGGGTTGCTCGGTGGCGGGATTGATCGAGGCGAAACGCTTCCCGGACTTTGCCTCGACGAACTTGCCGCCGATGAAGAGCCCGTAGGAGGGCTTCAGCACCGGCCGCACGCTCTCGGGCGCGGGGGCGTAGGCGAAGGGAGAGGTCGTCACGGGTGGCGAGTCTACCGGGCGCTTCCGATGGCGAGGCGGGTTGTTCCGCGTCCGCGGCGAATCCGCCGAGGGCGAGCCGCGAAACCCGGCGCATGACCCGATTCCTCCAGAGCCTTCTCGCCGTCGTCACGCTTCCGATCGCCGCCTGTGCGTCGTTCGAGAGCGACCCGAACAAGATCCCCGAGCCCGTGCAGGGAAATCCCGCGGCGCGACAGGCGTCCCCTGGTGCAGTAACGGGTGCGGTGACGGGTGCAGTCACGGGTGACGCGAAGGAAGGTGGGAAGGACGGCGCGAAGGACGGCGCGAGCACCGAATCGGGCAGCGCCGCCGCCGCCGCCGCGGCCGAACAGCCCGCGTACGACGGCCACTCGGGCCGCGCCTCGGAGCCCGGTGCCGACGAGCCGATGGCGGTGCGCACGCCTGGCCTCATCACGCGCGTCGGTGGCGACAAGGAGGCGGCGATCGAGATCATCGACGGCGTCTACCGGTTCGGACCCTCGCGCATCGAGTCGCCGCTGCCCGCCGGTTACCCCGAGCCGACGCCGCCGGGCGCGATCGATCTCAAGCGCTACCCGAGCGTCCGCCGCGCCGAGTTCGTCTCGTCGGGTTCGCCGGCCTCCGGCATGAACATGGGCTTCTTCCCGCTGTTCAACCACATCAAGAAGAAGGACATCGCGATGACGAGCCCCGTCGAGATGGACTACCGCGACATGTTCGACGTCGAGACGGGCAAGCGCGTGCAGGGCGAGTCGATGTCGTGGACGATGAGCTTCCTCTACCGGACGACCGAGCTGGCGCCGACCGGGAAGGACGGCAGCGTGCTCGTGACCGACCGTCCCGAGGTCGAGGTGCTCTCGATCGGCATGAACGGCCCCTACGGCACCGGCGTCGTCGAGAAGGGGCTTGGCCTCCTGAACGCATGGCTCAAGGAGCACCCGGAGTACGAAGTGGCCGGCGACGTGCGCGCCTTCCACTACAACGGGCCGTACATCGCGAATCGCATCAAGTGGTCCGAGGTGCAGCTGCCGGTGAAGAAGAAGGCGAGCTGAACGCCCAGCGCCCAGCGCGCCTGCCGGCCCGCCCGCCACATCCGAAATCCATCCACTTGCGCCGCGCGGCTGAACCCGCGCGGCGTTTTTTGCCGACATTCCACGCATGTCCGCAGGCACCCGCACACCCCGCATCATCTGCACCCTCGACATCGGCGGCACCAACGCCAAGGCACGCTGCGCGCACTGGGCCGACAAGCGCGCCTCGCCCTCGGGCCCCGGCTACACGCCGGAGCAGCTGGCGAAGGACCTGCCTGAGCTCCTGGCCGGCGAGAAGGTCGATGCGATCACGATCGGGCTGCCGACGCCGATCCGCGCCGGACGACCACTGATGGATCCGGTCAACCTCGGGCCGGGCTGGAAGGACTTCGACTATCGCGCGGCGTTCGGAGTGCCCGTGAAGATCCTCAACGACGCCGCGATGCAGGCGATCGGAAGCCATGTTGCCGCCGGCCTCGGCAACGAGAAGATGCTCTTCCTCGGGCTCGGCACGGGTCTCGGCAGCGCGATGGTGGTCGGGCGCCAGGTGCTCCCGATGGAGCTCGCGCACCTCCCGTACAAGAAGGGTCGCTCGTTCGAGGACTTCGTCGGCGTGCGTGGCCGCGAACGCTGCGGGACGCGCAAGTGGCGCGGCCATGTCGCCGAGTGCGTGAAGCTCCTGCGCGCGGCGCTTCTTCCCGACGTGGTTGTCCTTGGCGGCGGCAACTCGAAGGCACTCAAGGAGGTGCCCGCGGGAGCGATTCTGGGCGCGAACTCCAACGCGTTCCTCGGCGGATACGCCGTGTGGACCGACGAGTGGGCGGGTTCCGCGACGGAACTCTGACGGCGCGGCGTCAGGGCTGCAGCGACTGCAGCGTGCGCACGACCTTTTCCATCGGTACGCGCCCGGCGCCCTCGAAGACGAGGCACTTCGACACGAGGTCGGAGAGGTCGCGCTTGATCTCGGGGTCGCCGAGCGACATGAGCTCGCGCGGCCCGAGATGCTCGGGCTCGATGCGGACCCGCTTGTCACTCGTGTGCTGGCTCTGCGGCGCGAGCTTCCCGCGTGCCAGGATCGAGTACATCGTGGCGCCGAAGTTGAAGACGTCGGTCTTCTCGGTGACGGGTGCGTACAGCTTGTCCTTCACCTCGGTCGCCTGCTCGGGCGCGATGTACCCGGCCGAACCCTGCAGCCGGATCTTCTGCGTTCCGATGTCGACCGACTGGCCGAGATCGATGAGCTTCGTCATCCGCCGGTCCGGGTCGTAGAGGATGTTGAGCGGCTTCATGTCCGCGTGGACGAAGCCCTTCGAATGCATGTGAAGAAGCCCGCTCGCCGCCTCGAGGAAGATGCGGAGGCACTCGGGCATCGACGGGCGCGTGCCGCGGTTGACGTGCTCGCTGAGCGGCGGCGCGTCGATGAGCTCCATCACCAGTCCGAGCTCGGTCGACTTCGTGCGGAAGAGCTTGTTCAGCAGCCCCTCGCCCTCGAGCGCGACGAGCTTGCGGATCGCCGGGTGGTTCAGCGCCTTGCCGACGCGCCATTCCGCGCGCAACTGGTCGAGGTACCGCTCCTGCTTCTCGCCATCGGCGATGACGTGCTTGAGCGCGTAGGCGGTGTGGGTCTTGGTGTTCTCGACCTCGTACACGCGGCTCCAAGCGCCATCACCGATGACCTTGCGCACGCGGTAGCCGAAGAGTTCCTTCGCGACCTTGCGTTGTGCCGGAGGGACTTCGCTCATGCGCGGCTCCTCTCGCGGAGACGCTCCGTCAGGGCACGCGTGAACCTCGGCCCCCGACGTTCCGTCGCGGGTCGAAGCGCCGCGCGGGTCATCGAGAGGATGACGCGCGGCGATGCTTGCATGAGGTCAAAGGAACGTCGGGCCGACATTGAACTCAACACCAGTTGGCATGGCCCGGGAGGGCCGAGCGGGCGACGAGGACCCGCGGGAAATGAGTTTGGAAAGATAACGATTCGGACGCCTTCTTGGGACGAGTGTCGGCCAAAGAGGCAAATCGGAACGAAATTGCCCCGGGCCTCCGAGGCAACTCACGCCGCTTCGTCCGGGATCGATCGTCAACGCGCGCGAAACCGGCATGTTGCAACCCGATTCTGCGCTCGCGACTCGTGTCATGGATTGGTTGCGTGTCTGGGGCGACGCCTGCAGTGAGGGTTCGTTCGCGGGTTCCCTCGCGGACTCACCGGAGGGCCTGAGCGAGTTCGTCCATCGAGGGTCGTTCCCCGGGTTTCGAGCAAAGTGCCCGCTTCGCCAGGCGACCGAACTCCGCCCCGAGCATCGGCTCGAAGTGGTCGAGCGGCTCCTCCGGGCCGATGTATCGGGCCGGGACTGGCTCGCCCTTCGTCTCGACCACCGCGGCTTCCGGGGCGATGAGCCCCGTCGTGAGGTTGAACGCGGTGGCGGCGAACGCGAAGACATCGCTCGCCCCGGTCACCGGCCGGCCTGAGACCACCTCCCGGGCTGCGAAGCCCGGCACGATCCGCGAACGCTCGAGCGGGGTTCCGATCGGGACGGATTGACCCGTGCTGGCGAGCTTCGTCCGCCCGAGTGCGCTCAGGAAGATCGCCCGTGGTTTGAGGTTGGTGTGCACCAGTCCCTGTCCGTGCATGTACGCGAGCGCCTCGGCGACCGCACGGAGCGTCGACCGGAGGAGGTCGCGCGGCATCGCCTTCTCCTCAAGCGGTGTGGCATCGAGCAGTTCCATGACGAGCCCGAGGATCGCCGAGGACTTCGCGTCCTCGCCGACATGCTCGAGCGCATGGAGCCGGCGGAGGCTCGGGTGCGACAGCTTGCCGCACAGCGTCCACTCGTGGAGCAGCCGGTCGTGGGGGCGGCGCCCGTGGGTCGGCGATGCGATGACGTGCTTCATCGCGAAGGCCTCGCCGGTCGAGGGTCGCTCGACGAGATAGATGCGGCTCCACGCGCCGTCACCGAGCCAGCGCCCGACGCGGTAGCCGAAGGCGTGTCCGGCGAGTGTCACTCGGTGCGACTCGTAGTCCGAGCGCAGCTCTGGCAGGCGCGGGTTTCGCGAGCACCGCTGGACGACGGCAAGTGGCTGCTCCGCGCGCGGGGCATCAGGCGCGTGGGTGCGTGCGCGCTGGTCCGCGTCATGCCACTTGAGCTCGTCGAGCAGCTGGTTCAGCTCCGGTCGTGCCGTCGGGTCGGCGACCAACGCGCGTCGCACGAACTCGCCGAGTGCGACCGGTGCCTCGGGCACCAGTTCGTGGAGGGGCACGTCGGGACCGATCATTCCCTCGGTGATCTGGCTCGACGCCGCGCCGACGAGTCGCACCGCGCGGGGAAAGCGATTGACAAGCATCACGTACGCGAGCGTCGCGAAGAGAAACGACGCCGTGCGCGTGGACGCCGCCGTTCCCAGCGCGATCTCGGGCGCGATGTAGCCGGTGACGCCGACGCGGAGCGGCTTGACCTCGCCGATCCGCGCCACGTCGGCGAGTCCGCCGAGCCGCGGCCGTCCGAGCGTGGTGAGGTAGAGGGCGCGCGGCGTCAGGCCGGCGTGGACGAATCCGTGCGCGTGGAGCGAGACCACCGCGTTCGCGACGTGCCGGAGGATCTGTACGGTCTCGATCGGAGGAAAGGGCGTGCGCGTGGGCGGAGGCGCGTCGATTGCCTCCATGAGCAAGAAGTGATCGATCGAGTCGTCGTCCGATGTCGCGGTGCGATGTTCGTGATAGCGACGCAGGACGCGATGTGCGGCGAGCTTTCCGACCGCAAATTCCGCGCGCACGCGACCCTCGACCAGGCCCGCCGTGCGGCGGTCGAGCGATGCGTCGATCCGCACGTGCTTCAGCACGTAGGCCTGTCCGGTCTCCTCCTCGACATGGAGGATCGTTCCGTAAGTGCCTCGACCGAGCTCGGCGAGCACGCGGAAGCCCGGCGGCAGATTGGAAGGAGCGTCTTTCTGTCTTCGCATGGCGATCGGGCTTGACAAGGAAGCCTCGCAGGGAAGCCTCGCGAAGAAGCCTTGCTCTCTCGAGGTCGTCATACGGCGCACCGCGTCGGGACCGCACGCTTCTTCGGGAAATCCGCGCGATCCAACCGAGGTCCGGTCGCGTGGCCGCGCGCGATCGCGGCGAAGTCGCCGTCGACTTCAAGAAAGAATGCTATCGGATCATGACGAATCGAGCCATGCGGGCGGCTTACCCCGCGGCTCACGCCTCCGCGAAGTCGTCACGGGCGGCGTATCCGCCGCGCCGCAGCCGGGCGAGCTGCCGGAGCAGGTCGTTGAGCAGGGTCGACGCGCCGAAGCGGAAGAGGTGGGGTGCGAGCCAATCGGGGCCGAGGGTCTCGTGCACCATCACCAGCTGCGCGATCGCCGACTTCGCGGCCCGGATGCCGCCGGCGGGCTTCATTCCGATGCGGACGCCGGTCTCGCGATGGGCGTCGCGGATCGCCTCGAGCATGACGAGGACGACCGGCATCGTGGCCGCCGGGGTGACCTTGCCGGTCGATGTCTTGATGAAGACCTCGCCGTCCTTCGCGGGGCCGGTCGAGAGCGCGGCCTGGATCGCGAGGTCGCTCGCGTGGCGCACGGCGTCGAGGGTCTCGAGCTCGCCTGTCTCGAGGATGATCTTGAGGTGGGCCGCTCCGCACGCCTCGCGCACGCGCGCGATCTCGTCGGCGACCAGCGCGTACTCGCCCGCGAGGAAGGCACCGCGGCTGATGACCATGTCGATCTCGTCGGCGCCCTCGCCGACCGCGCGGCGGACGTCGTCGAGCCGGACCTCGAGCGGGAACTGGCCGCTCGGAAAGCCCGTCGCGACCGACGCGATGTGCACACCGCTGCCTGCGAGCGCCTCGCGCGCCACCGCGACGAGGTTCGGGTAGACGCACACCGCCGCCACGCTCGGGATCGGCGCGCCGCCTGCGGCGACGAGCGCCCGGTCGAGGAGCGGCGCGGGCGCGATCGCCTTCCGGCAGAGCGCGCGCACCTTCTCGGGCGAGTCCTTTCCTTCGAGCGTGGTGAGGTCGGTCATCGAGATCGCAAGCCGGAGCGCGTACTCCTTGCTCGTCGTCTTGATCGAGCGCTTGCCGAAGCTGTCGGCGCGCCGCATCGCCATGATCGTGTCGACCGGACGGCGCGCGGGGAGGGGAATCGGGCGGAAGCCGTCCATCGGTGGGTCTGCGCGGGTTTCTGCGCGTGAATCTCGTCGGCGTCAGCCACCGCGCGCGGCGCGGAACAGCGCCGGGAGGCTTGCCGACGAGCGGAGCACGAGCCGACGGTCGGTCGGGCTCTCGATCCCGTAGACGTAGATCGTCTCGGTGCGGTTGTCGAGGATGAAGAGCGACTCGTACGGTGCCTCGTCGGGGCCCTGGCCGGTCGAGGCGGTGAGCATCGTCACGCCGTTCGCACCCGTCGAGAGCGCGCCGATGGGGGTTGCCGAGGCGCTCGGGCCAAGCCGACCGGCCTCGACGATGGCGAGCGCGGTGATCGCGAAGGCGCTCGTGGCGAGGATGGCGTGCGTGGTCTTCATCGTCGGTGCGATTCGTGCGGTCGGTGCGATTCAGTTGGAGCGCGGGCGTGCGCCGTCGGCCGCATCGGCGGCCATGTTTCGGTAGCCGAGGCCCACGAGCTGTCTCGAACGCGGATCCCACTGGACCGCGATCACTTCCTGCGTGGTCTCGTCGACCACGTACACCGCATGCGTTTCGGTGCCGGGGATGCGACCGGAGGCGGCGCTGTAGGTTCCACGCGTGCGGAAGGCCTGCGCGACCGCCGAACCCGAGAGCTCGACCGCCGCGAGGAACCCCAGCGCCGCGATGTTCGCGGCGACGAGGATCGGGAGGGGTCGGAGTCGCTTCTGCATGTCGTTCGATCGGAGGATGCTTCGGACTAGAGATCGGTGTGCGCGCGCTTCGACGGCATCAGCGAGATGGCCACGATGATGCCGAAGAGGATGAACATCACGATGTAGCCGACGACCGGACCGGGCTCAGGGCGGCCGACCGGTTCCGGCGGTGGCTGGGTTTGACCGAAGGCCGCGCTGCAGAGGACGAGCGCGGCGGTGACGGAGAGCTGTCGCGGGACGTTACGGAGAAGACGCATGTGCGCAGGATACGGGAAGGCACCGCGCCGTGCGAGAAGCGTTCGCCTTCCGCGCGCTCAGCGGGGCACCAGCCCGACGCGTCCATCGACCTCGGTCGGTCGCGCGAGCGCGTGCTCGGGATCGTGGTCGAGGGCGACGAGCCAGCCTTCGTGCAGGGCACGCCCGAGAATCATGCGTTTCGAGAGCATCGCCTCGTAGGCGAGCATGTCGTAGCCGAGACTTGCCGCCGGGTGCGCGTGATGGATGGTGGGACAGACGTCGCCCGCGAAGAGAACGGGTGGCGTCGACGCATCGCTCCCGTCGGGGAGGACGAGCACGCTCTGGTGGCCCCACGTGTGGCCCGGCGTCGGGACGAGCGCGACGCGATCGAGCGGGGTCGCCATGCCGTCGTGGAGCTCGACCGACCCAGCGACCGGATCGAGATGCGTGCGCAGGTAGGTGCGCGTCATCGTGCTCTTGTTCGCGAGCGCGTCGATCCACTCCTGCCGCTGCACGTGGACGCGCGCGTTCGGAAACACGGGGACGAGCGCGCCCGCGTCCTCGCGCGTGAGGCCTGCGGCGTGATCGAAGTGGAGATGCGTGAGGACGACGTGCGCGATGTCGCGTGGGTCGATACCGATTTCAGCGAGTGCGTCCACGGCGGTGCGCGGCGCGAGGGCGTACATCGCGCGCTCCTTCGCGGTCCACTTGTCGCCGCAGCCTGCCTCGACGAGCACGAGTCCGTCGCGTGATTCCACAAGAAGCGATCGCGTCGCGAGCGCGATGCGATTGTCGGCGTCGGCTTCGGTCCACCTCGACCACATGGTCTTCGGGATGAGGCCGAACATGCCGCCGCCATCGAGACGGAAGGCGCCGGTGGTGAGGAAGTGGATGCGTGAGGAAGTCATGAAGGCCGTGCAGTAAGGTACCCGCGTGACGGTGATTCTCGCTCAATTCGCAAACGAGTCGACCTTGGTCGGTTCCAACGACTGGGACCATCCGCTCGTGCTGACGACGCGGCTGACGCAGCGCGCCCTCGAGCTCGGATTTCTCCCGGCGGCGCTCGCCTTCCTCGTTCTCATCATCGTGCTCTGGCGGACGAAGCGGCGCGCACCCGCGCTGAAGCTCGCGCTCATCATCGTGCCAATCGCGTGTCTCTTCACGGCGTCGAGCATGGATGATGTGAGCGCGACGATTGCGACCGTTGAACAGACCTACGCGGCGTTCCTGCTCGCGGCGCCGCAGCTTTCACTGCTTGCGGGGTTCGGCGGGCTCGTGTGGATCGCGCGACGGTGGCGCGTGTTCACCGCGGATGCATGCGTCGAGTGCCGGCATGCGCTGTTGCCTGAGCAAGCGACGTGTCCGGAGTGCGGAGCTTCGTGCGACACAACGGAACGCTCGATGCGCACGCGTCGGCAGCGACGCGTGCTGGCGTTCACGCTGCTCGCATTCCTCTCTGCGATCATCGGATTCCGGACGATCGGTCGGCTCGGGAACGCGACGCTGCCGTGGCGCGCGAAGGTGGTGTTCTTCCTCTACGACGAGAGCGACCAGGTGATCGTCGTGGGGTATGCCGACGGCGTCGTCCTTGCGCGTGCGGCGCACCGGAGAGCAGTACCCGAGTATGGCCCGCGCGGCGGCATTCGAGCGCTCTTCGACGCGCGGATCGAGGATGCGAAGGTCGCCCGCGGATGGAAGTCGGACGCGCCATTCGGCGTGCCGGTGCTGCCGCCCCAGGGTGTCGCCACCGACGACGCGTGGTTCGCGGGCGTCGAGCGTGCGCTCGCGGCTCCGCAACTGGGCCGGTCGCCGGAGTTCGCGCGTGCCGGCATGTCGTGGGCGCGCACGGTGTCGACACGACTCGGCGACCGTGTTGCGCACTTCGATCCATCGATCGGGGAGGTCTCTTCGGGCTTCTCGCTCCAACGCCCCGCCGCGTGGTGGAGCCTCGTGGTCCCGTTCACGGGTTTGATCGCGGCAATGGCGGTGGGTGTGGTGGTGATGCTCTTTTCGCGTCGATCGACGCGCGGAGCCTGAAGCGCTTTATCGCGCCCGCCTGCATGACCGTCGGGTCGAGGCCGTGCCTTCCCGATCCGGTGTTGCAACCACGACGGATCGGAGTATGGTCGACGGCGCGCGCCTCCTCGGCGTACCGGACGCAAAACCAGACTTTGATCCATATGCCGACGTACCCCGCATCCACGTTTTTGTCGATCACATGCGCCGCGCTGTGCGCGGGCGGCTCCTTCGCCGACGTGCTGCCTCCGTACCCCCATCTCGATCCGAAGGACGAAAGCGCGCTCGTCGCGCGCATCGAGGCCTCGCTGGCGGCGCGTCGCGACCTGACGCCGGCGGCCGTCGACGTTTCCGCGCTGACCGCGCTCGTCGAGGGCGATGCGATGCCCGACGATCTCGCCGGGCTCCTCGGCGGCGGACAGCGCGTCTGGCGCGCTCGCGCAGGCGGCGACGGCGGCATCTTCATCCACTTTCGCCATCCGAAGAATCCGGGCGCGATGAGCGATGTGCTCGTGCGTGGCGCGCGGGTTACGGCAGTCGTCCGCGATGGTCAGGGCAACGCCGAGAGCGTGCGCACGCTCGATGACGGTCGCATGGTGCGTCAGTTCCTCGCCAATATCGATCTCGGCGAATGTGGCGGTTGCGCGCCGACGAACGGCGAAGGTCCGTTGAAGGGAATGGACTCGGGCGCGGGCGGCGACGGCGGCCTCGCGGGAACCTGCAACGACGGCAACACCGTCGACGTGTTCACGTTGGTGCACATCGAGGCGGTTGTCGAGATGGGCGGACTCGTCGCGGCGCTCGACGAGGTGCTGCTTGCGATGGAGGTCTCGAACGAGGCGTACGTCAACTCGGGCATCAGCCTGCGCGCGCGTACGGTTGGTATTCGCATCGTGGCCGATCCGCTCTTCCAGGGAGACAACTTCGGGACGGATCTCGCGCGGCTCCGCAACGCGACCGACGGAACCTTCGATCTCGGCACCGACAGCCGCGCCGAGTGGGGGGCCGATCTCATCAAGCTCATGCGCATCGACGATCCGGTCGATGGTGATGGTGGTGTGGTCGGGCTTGCCTACACGCTGACAAGCTCGGCGACGACGCCGTCGAATGCCGGCTTCAGCGTCGACTCGTGGGAATACTCGATCTCGAATCTCACGTTTCCGCACGAGATGGGCCACAACATGGGCTGCTGCCATGCGCCGGGCGACGGCGGTGGCTGCAACAGCACGTCCGACTCGTACTACACGTACTCGCGCGGACATCGCTTCACCGGCGCCGGTGGCAGCAACTACCGCACCGTGATGGCCTACAACCCGGGTACGCGCATTCCGTACTTCAGCTCGCCGCTCGTCCAGTTCGACGGCGTCGACACGGGCACGGCCGATCGCGACAACGCGCGCTCGATCCGCAACACGCGCACCACGTTCTGCGACTTCGTCTGCAGCACGGTGCCCGACAACGACGAGTGCATCTCGGCGACGACGATCGCGGACGGCGGCTTCCTGACGGTGACCAACGATCACGCGACGAACTACGGCACGAGCGGCTACGCGGTCGCGGGAAGCGACTACAACGATGTCTGGGCGAAGTTCGTGGCTCCAGCGAACGGGCGCGTGCTGCTGCGGCTGTGCCCGACGAGCGCCACCACGGAGACGACGCTCGCGGTCTACGAGGATTCATGTGCCGGTCCGCGCATCGCGACCGACGCGGGCAACTTCGGCTTCGAGTTCTGCAGCTCGCCGTACGCGTCCGCGGTCCAGTTCTCCGTCTTCGCCGGCGAGACCTACTACGTCCGCTGCTCCTGCACCGGCAACACGGTCTTCACGGGCACGCTGCGCTACGACTTCACGTCGAACGGACTGTGCGGCCTCGGAACGGGATCCTGCTACCAGGTGCACGCCGTGCGCGGCTGCAACAACTTCGACTGCTGCGGCACGGTGTGCGGCATCGATCCCTTCTGCTGCGAGACGACGTGGGACCAGACCTGCGTCGACGAGGCGAACGACTTCTGCGCGCAGTGCGGCGACACCTCGGCGACGTGCTATGCGCCGCACGCGGGGCATGGCTGCGCCGACGTCGACTGCTGCCCGCTCGTGACCGCCGTCGACGCGACGTGCGGGCACTACGAATGGGACTCCGCGTGCGCGGAGCTCGCGATGACGCTCTGCGCGGGCTGCGGCTCGCCGACGGCGGGCGACTGCCGCGCGGTACACGCGACACCTGGCTGCGCGATCGCCGACTGCTGCACGTCCGTGTGCGCTGCGGACGTCTACTGCTGCGAGACGGAGTGGGACATCTTCTGCGTGAATCGCGCGATCGACATCTGCGCGCTACCCGGCGATCTCAACGGCGACGGACATGTGAATGCGAGCGATCTCGCAGCGCTGCTCGGGGCGTGGGGGACGGCCGGCGGCGACGTCAACGGCGACGGCACCACGGACGCCGCAGACATGGCCGCACTCCTCAACGCGTGGACGGGGTGAGCCGTGACGACGGCGTTGGTCGAGGTACGATCAGTCCATGAGCCCCGCACTCGCGGCGACGACCGAAATCCTGCTGTATCCGACCTCCGCGGCCGGAAGCTGGTCACGCCTCCTCCTCAACGCGGTGCAGGCTCTCGCGATCCTCGGAGGACTTGCGGCGGTCGCCTGGCTGCTGTTCGTCTTCTTCGGGTCGCGCAGTCCGCAGCACGGGCAAACGTGGCGAAGAACGATGCGCCTCCGCATGGTGCTCGGGCTCTTTGCCTTCCCGGCGATGCAGCTCTGGATGCCGCTTTCGATGGCGCTCCTGACGCTTTCGCGTCTCCATGCGGTATGGGGCGCGCTCCTCGCGCTTGTCCCGCTCGTCGCGCTCTGCGTCATGGCGCACGATTTCGTTTGGCTTGCGCGCTTCTGGCGGGCGGTTGATCCGACGCGCTGCAGTGCGTGCGAACACCCCTTGCTCGATCGGCAGACCGTGTGCCCCGAGTGCGGTGCCCCACGGGCGATGGCATCGGGCGGCGTGCAGTCACGCGTCCATGCGCGTTTCGTGATCGCGCTGCTGTGCGTGATGGGCGGAGGCTTCGGATTGATGGCGCTCGGCGCCGCGCCGCTTCGATGGAGCGCGAATCTGCTGGTTGAGTTGGAGGACGACGATGGGCAAGGCATCGCGACGATCGCGGCGTCCGGAACGGTGCTCACGAGCGTCCTTGGTTTGGATTCGGGCGAGGTGTACGGTACGCATGGGATCGTGCGCGAAGTGCATGACGCGGCGGCCGCACCGGTGGATACGACCGGTGCCCGGGTGTTCTTCGTCCCGATCCTTCCGCCGGAGGGTCGCGTGGCGGACGAGACGTGGTTTGCCGCGTTGCCGACCGCCCTCGCGTCGTTTCCGCCGCAGACAGCGGTCGCGAGCGAGTCCTGGGCCCGTACGGTCCGCCTGCGCTGTGCGGGAAGGGAGGCGGACTTCGCGCCCACGATCGCAAAGGTCGAGACGCTGGTCGACTTCCTTCGACCGCCGGCCTGGGCGGTGATTGCGGCGATGATGTCGGGGCCTCTGACGGCGCTGGTCGTCTTCGGGGCGTGGAGGTTGACGATGCTGCGCATCGGGCGCGCGGCGAATCGCCCGACGATCGGTGCCCCGGGATGAAATCCCGGGGGCGTTGGACGTGTGAGTGGATGCGTCGAGTTCGGCCGTCATCCGTTCCGGGGATTGCATCCGTGGGGATCCACCGATACGACTCATCTCGGCCCGGCGCGATTCACTCGCGGCGAGGCCGACGAAAGCGAGCGAAAGCGGGCCTCTGAAGCGCGCGGAGCGTCGCTTCGGCAGCGCGCGAGTCGCGAGCGCTCAAACCCCGCCCGCTCAAACCGCGAACGTCCGCACGATCTCGAACGCGATCAGCGCGATGATGATCCACTCGAGCAGTTCGCTCCGGTACTGCGACTGGCGCGCCTCGAGCCGCTCGCTGATCGAGCCGAGCGTCTCGAGCTTGCGCGCGATCGACCGCTCCCAGTCCTCGATGCGGAACCGCCGCGCCGCCGCGCGCTGGACGCGCGCGAGGTGCTGGTCGCCGTAGAGCTTGAGCGCGTTCGTCACGCCATCGAAGAGCGCTGCGCCCTCGAGCTCGAGCTCGGCGAGGCGCCGGAGGTTCGACCGCAGCCGGAACCGCGCGAAGAGCGCGCGGTCGCTCGCCATCTTCCACACCTGGTCGAGTCCGCGGTCGAGCTCGCTGTCGAGGTGCTTGAGCTCGACGAGCTGGACGTTCGCCAGTTCAAGCACGGCCAGCGTCGCCGCGGGCTCCGCGTCGATCACCACCGCCGCCGCCCAATCGACCACCGCGAGGTCGCGCGTTCCGTAGGCGATCGGCGAAGACACCGCGTCGGCGACGCCGTCCGCGGCGAGCGGCGCGTCTTCGAGCCGGACGAGCGCGGCGATGGTCTCCGCGCCGAGCAGATCGACCGAGATCGCACCTCCGCACGACGCCGGATCGATCGAGAAGACGACGAAGTCCTCGGCCGTCGGGCGCAGTTCTGGCCGCACGAGCGCATCGCCGAGCGTGGCGACCACCGCGTCGACCATGCGCCGCGCCTCGGCCGCCAGCGCGGCGTTGTTCCAGAGAAGCGCCGCGAGCGGGCGCAGCGCCTCGGGCGCCGTATCGAAGGGAATGCGGAAGGCGATCGAGATCGCACCGAAGTCGTAGAGCGTGGCCTCGACCGCGGCCTCGGTGCGCCAGGAACCGACCTCGATCGACGCGCGCTCGATGACGACGCGCAGCGGCTTCTGCGTGAAGTCGCAGTCGTTCGGAAGCCGTCGGCTCGCGGGCAGGGCCTCGCGGGCACTCGCCGGAAAGCGCTCGGCCGCACGCGCGAGGTCGACGGCGAACCCCGCCTCGAACGCGAGGAACACGCGGCATTCGCCGGCGATGCGTGCAGCCTTCGCGTCGTGCGCGTGTTCCACCCGGGCCTCCTGCATGTGTCGGTGCGCCGCGGAAGTGGCGCTCCGATCGACTTAGTTCGTCGCCTTCACGACCTTCACCTTCATCGTGCGCGTCTCGGCGGGAGCGACGTCCTTTTCCCACGGTCGGCGCAGTTCGAAGGTGATCGTGGTTTCGCCTGGCTTCATGCCCTCGAAGACGAAGTGCTCGATCATCGGGCCGCCGGCGACTCCGTCGGCCGCCTCCGACCTCGACTCCTGGCTCTTGAGCGCGAGCACCTTCGCGTCGAAGCCCTTCGCGGTCCAGGCGTAGCCGGTGCCCGCGCTGAACGGCAGGTCGTTCGCGAGCTCGCCGCCGACGACCACGTCGGTCTCGTGCGGCTTGTTCTCGGTGAGGCGATGCGTCACGCGCATCACGGCCATGCGGGGCCCGGGCTTCCCGCCGCAGGAGGCGAGCAGCGCGACGGGCGCGCAGATCATGGTCGCGGCGAGCATGCGCACGATCACGCGCGCGGAACGGCTGGAAATCGACACCTGCATGGAATGTTCCTTTCGAATCTCTCGTGCTCGGCGCGCCCGACGCTCAGGAGAGGAGCGCGTCCGGATCCTCGAGCAGCTTGACGACGGTGTTCAGGAAGCGCGCGCCCTCGGCGCCGTCGACGACGCGGTGGTCGCACGAGAGCGAGAGCGGCAGCACGAGGCCTGCGTAGAACTTGCCGTCCTTCACGCAGACCTTCTCCTTGGCGCGTCCAGCCGCGAGAATCGCGACCTCGGGATAGTTGATGACGGGCGTCGCGAACATGCCGCCGTAGCTGCCGACGTTCGAGATCGTGAACGTGCCGCCAAGCGATTCCTCGCGCGCGATCGTGCGGTCCTTGCACTTCGCGGCGAGCGTCTTCACGCTCTGCGCGAGCTGCACCGGTGCCATCGATCCGGCGTTCTTGATCACCGGCACCATGAGCCCGGCATCGGTGTCGACCGCGCAGCCGAGGTTCACGGCGCTCTTCAGGATGATCTCGCCCTTCGCGTCGTCGACGACGGCGTTGAGCGACGGGTGCTTCCTCAAGCCGCGGCAGATCGCCGTCATGATGAAGGGAAGCATCGAGAGCTTCTCGCCGACGACCTTCGAGTACTCGCGGCGCTTCGCCTCGAGCGCCGTGACGTCGGCCTCGTCGACCACGGTGAAGTGGACGGCCGTCTGCACGCTGCGCGACAGCGCCTCGGCGATCTTGCGGCGCACGCCGCGGAACGGCACGCGCTGCGCGACGTCGTTCTGGTCGATGTACACCGAGCCCGGCGCGATGGTGGCCGCGCGGGGCGCGAAGCCGCCGGCCGAAGCGGCCGCTGCGCTGCCGGCACCGGCGGAGCCGTTCTCCGCGAACGCCGCCACATCGCTCGCCGTGACGCGGCCACCGCGGCCGGTCGCGGGGACCTTCTGGATGTCGACGCCGAACTTCCTCGCAAGACCGCGCACGGCGGGCGTTGCGAGCGCCTTCCCTTCGCGGACTGCGACCGCGACCTCGGGGGCGCGACGCGCGAAGCGATCGCTCACGGTCAGCGTGCCCGACATCGTGCCGACGACCGTTCCCTGATCGCCTTCCGCAGCCGCGGCACCGGCCGCGATCTGGCTCGACATGCATGCGTTGCCGTTCCTGTTGCCGTTCGAGCTGCCGTCGGCGGCCGCCGCCGTGACCGGTGCCGCCTTCGCAGGCGCCGCGGCCTTCGCCGTGCCGTAGCGGACGAGCACGGCGCCCACCTTGATGACGTCGCCGGCCTTGCCGCAGAGCTCGCTCACGGTGCCGGCCCACGGCGACGGCACCTCGACCAGCGCCTTGTCGGTCTGCATCTCGGCGAGCGTCTGCGACTCCTTCACGGTGTCGCCGGCCGCGACCTTCCAACTCACAAGCTCCGCCTCGGCGAGACCTTCGCCGAGGTCGGGGAGGAGGAAGTGGCTCTTGTCCGAGGGCTGCTTGACTCCGGCCATGGTGGTTCCTTTGGGCGCACCGCGCCGCGGGTGGTTGTTGTACCACAGGGGCCGCGCGGTCCCGGTGCGAGGGAAGGGTCAGGGTAGGCTGCCGCCATGGACGCAAGCGCCGAGAACCTCCCCGACGGACGTGAAACCGGTGGCAGCCCGCTCGACTGGTCGCTGCCCTACGACGCGCGGCGCCCGGCCGTGTGCGGCTCGATGGCCGTCGCGACGAGCCAACCGCTCGCCGCGCAGGCGGGGCTCGAGATCCTCCGGCGCGGAGGGAGCGCGGCCGACGCCGCCGTCGCCACCGCGGCCGCGATGACCGTGCTCGAGCCGACCACGAACGGGATCGGCGGTGATGCGTTCGTGCTCGGGATCTTCGGGGGCGAGGTCGTCGCCCTCAACGCGTCGGGTCGCTCGCCCGGGCGCCAGCTCCGCAGCGCCCTCGACGGACGCGCGGCGATGACGATGCGCGGCTGGAGCCCCGTGACGGTGCCCGGCGCGGTCTCCGGCTGGGTCGCGCTCTGGAAGCGCTTCGGCAAGCTGCCGTTCGCCGACCTGATGGAGCCCGCGATCCGCTTCGCGCGCGACGGCTACCTCGTCGCGCCGCGCACGGCGGAACTCTGGGCGCGCGCGTATCCGTCGATGTCGACGTTCGCCGAATGGAAGCGCGTCTTCGCGCCGAACGGCCGCGCGCCGTTCGCGGCCGAGCGCGTCGTCTTCCCCGATCACGCGCGCACGCTCGAGTCGATCGCGCGGAGCGAGGGCGCGTCGTTCTACACCGGGGAACTCGCGAAGGCGATCGCCGACGCCGCGCGTGCGGACGGCGCGTTCCTCGACGAGCGCGACCTCGCGTCGCATGCGCCGCAGTGGGTGAAGCCGGTCGAAGCTCCGTTCGGTTCGTCGACCATGCTGCAGATCCCGCCGAACGGGCAGGGGATCGCCGCCGAGATCGCGCGCGGGATCCTCGATGCATGCAGCGCGAACCCGCGCTTCTCCGATCTCTCGCCCGATTGCGCCGACAGCGTGCATCTCGCGGCCGAGGCGATGAAGCTCGCGTTCCGGACCGCACACCGCGAGGTGGGCGACCCGGCCTCGATGCGCGTGAAGCCCGAGGAATTGCTCGCGCGCGACTTCCTCGCGAAGCTCGCGGCCGAGATCGATCCGACGAAGGCGAAGGACTTCGACCACGGCCCGCCGAGGACCGGCGGTACGATCCTCCTCTGCGCGGCGGATCGCGACGGCAACATGGTGTCGATGATCCAGTCGAACTACACGGGTTGGGGCTCTGGCATCGTGATCCCCGGCACCGGCATCGCGATGCAGAATCGCGGCGCGTGCTTCACGCTCGAGCGCGGGCATGTGAACGAGTACGCGCCATCGAAGCTGCCGTACCACACGATCATCCCCGGCATGCTCGTCAAGCGCGACGCGAACGGCGCCGCGCGGCCGCACATCGCGTTCGGCTGCATGGGCGGCTACATGCAGCCGCAGGGACAGCTGCAGATCGCGTCGCGGCTCGAGGATCACCGCGCGAATCCGCAGGCCGCGCTCGACGCGCCGCGTTGGCAGGTGAGCGAGGGGCTGCGCCTCGATGTCGAGCCGGGCTTCCCCGACGCGACGCTCGCGGAGCTGCGCGCGCGCGGTCACGAGGTGAAGGTTGCGGACGAGAAGTCGATCACCTTCGGCCGCGCGCAGTGCATCCAGCGCGTCGAGCACGGCTACATCGCCGCGAGCGATGCGCGCGGAGACGCGCAGGCGGTTGTTGCTTGAGTGCTGCTAGGCAACTTTCCGCGTGAACACCGCGCGGAACGCTTGTCCCGCCTGTGGCTTCAGCGCATACGAACCGTCCGCCGCGCGCGTCGCGCCCTGCAGTTCCCAGCCGAGCGGCGGGCGCACGCGGATCGCATCCCTCGCGGGTGCCATGAACTCGACCTCGACCTTCTCCGGCGTCCACGCGAGCCGCGTCACGGTCACGCCGCCGCGCGCGCGCAGGCCGCGAACCTCGCCCGTCTTCCACGATGGCGGCAGCGCGGGCAGGATGTCGACGATGTAGCGCGGCAGCTTGCCCGGCGCGAAGGCGTCCTTCTCCGCGACATGCGACTGGACGAGCGCCTCGGCGAGGCCCGCCGTGCCGCCGAAGTTTCCGTCGATCTGGAACGGCGGATGGTCGTCGAGGAGATTCGGCAACGTCGACTTCGAGAGCAGTGCGCGCACATTGTCCTCGACGGCCTTCCCGTCGCCGAGGCGCGCGAAGAAGTTGATGAGCCACGCGCGGCTCCAGCCGGTGTGGCCGCCGCCGTTCGCGAGGCGGAAATCGAGCGTCTTGTGCGCGGCGGCGAGCAGCTCCGGCGTCGTGTCGCAGTTGAACTGGGCGCCGGGATGCAGGCCGAAGAGATGCGAGATGTGACGGTGCCCGGGCTCGGCCTCGCCGAAGGGCCGCGCCCACTCCATGAGACGTCCGTCTGCGCCGACCGAAGGCCACGCGAGCTTCTCGCGCGCAGCGCGCACGCGCGCCACGAGCGGATCGTCGATCTTCCCGAGCACGGTCGCCGCATCGAGCAGGTTCGTGAAGACGTCCCACACGATCGCCTGGTCCATCGCGTTGCCCATGCCGATGTTCGCCTGTTGTCCGTCGGCCGTGATGAACGTGTTCTCCGGCGACGAGCTCGGGCCCGACACGAGCTTGCCCGTCGCCGGATCCTCGCAGAGGTAGTCGAGGTAGAACTCGGCGCACGCGCCGAGCGCGGGCCACGCGCGCTCGCGCAGGAACGCCTCGTCGCCCGAGTGCGCGTAGTGCTCCCAGGAGTGCCGCGTGAGCCAGCCGCCGCCGTGCGGCCACATGCCCCACACGGTCAGGCCGATCGGCTCCGTGAACGCCCACGCGTCGCTCGTGTGGTGCACGACCGAACCGCGCGCGCCGTAGAGCTTCTGCGCGGAGACGCGGCCGTTCTGGATCAGCCGATCGGTGAAGTCGAACAGCGGCTCGTGGCACTCCGCGAGGTTCGTCGACTCGGCGTGCCAGTAGTTCATCTGGATGTTGATGTTGGTGTGGTAGTCGGCGTTCCACGGCGCCGCGATGTGCTCGTTCCACAGGCCCTGCAGATTTGCCGGAAGAAGTCCGTCGGGCTCGGAGCTCGAGAAGAGGAGGAAGCGGCCGAACTGGAAGTACATGGCGACGAGCGACGGATCGTCGGCGCCCTGGCGGAACTCGGCGAGGCGCACGTCGGTCGGCTTCGCGGCCTGCGCGGTCGCGCCGACATCGAGCGACACGCGGCCCATGAACTCCGCATAGCGCTGCGTGTGCCGCGCGAGCAGCTCGTCGAAGCCGACGGCGAGCACTTCCTTCGCGCGCGACTTCACCGTCACCCGCGGATCGGCGATGCGCACGGCCGGATTGATCCCGGCGATGAAGTCGGTCGCGCCCGTGATGACGACGGTGTAGGCGCGGGTCTCGTAGCCGGTGAGATCGCGCCCCTCGACCTTGCCGAGGCTCCGCTCGGGCAGGCGTTCGATCTCTACCGTGCCCGCGTTCCGCTCGTCGAGCTGCATCGCGACGCATCCCGCGTAGCGCACGCCTCGATGCTCGCCGTTCACCGCGGTTCCGTAGCGGGTCTGGAGGCGCGTGGTGCGTCCATCCGTCTCGACTCCCTCGATGTCCGCGCCTCCATCGACGAGTTCGTCGCGGCCCGAGGCGATGGCGGCGACGAGCGGCTTCTCGCCGAGCGCCTCCCATCGGACGATGATCGCGGGATCGGCCGCGCTTGCGAACACGCGGTAGCGGTAGCGCGATCCGTCGGCCGTGAACTCGGTGGTCGCGACACCGGTCGCAAGATCAAGCGAGCGCCGCACGTCGGTGACCTTCTCGTACGGCGCGCTCCAGCGCGTGCCGACGGTCATGAGCGGCTGGTACGAGCGCACCCAGTCGGGCGTCATGAACTCGTCCTGCATGATCCTCTGCGCGCCGACGACGTCGCCCTTGAACCAGAGTTCGCGCGCGCGGGCGAGCGAGCCGGGCGCCGGCGTGCGGTTGCGATCCATCGGCCGACCTGCCCACACCGAGATCTCGTTCGCCTGGATCGTGCCGAACTCGTCGCCGAAGACCATGCCGCCGAGCGTGCCGTTGCCGACCGGCAGTGCCTCGGTCCACTTCGCCGCGGGCTCGTCGTACCAGAGCTCGAGCGGTGCGGGACGAGGAGGCGTCGGGACGTGCGCCGCGATGCTCGGCACCTTCATTGCAGCGAACGGGGCGACGACGCAGGCGAGACGGACGAGGATCGATCGCGCGGACATGAGGGCTCCTCCGATGTGCGTCCCGATCGTAGTGGAACGCGGCCGCCCGACCGCGCGTCGGCGCTACAGTGCGCGAAACCCGGAGAACTTCCATGCGCACGACCACCCTTGCCGCCACGATCGCACTCGCCGCCTCGGTTCCCTTCCTCGCCGCGCTGCAGAGCGCGCCTTCGAACGAGTCTCCGAAGTCGGCGCCTCCGAGCGGTGGGCAGAAGCTCGGCTCCACCGACCGTCAGTTCATGAACGACGGCACGCCGATCAAGGTCGACGAGAAGGTCATGCTCTTCAACGGCAAGGATCTCTCGGGATGGAAGGCGTTCGTGCCCGATCTGGCGAAGGACGGGAAGGACCCGCTTTCGGTGTGGACGGTCAGCAACGGCGTGATGCAGTGCGCGGGTCGTCCGATCGGCTACATCCAGACCGAGGCGCTCTACGACAACTTCGTCCTCGAGCTCTCGTGGCGCTTCGATCCCGCGAAGGGCGAGGGCAACTCGGGTGTCCTCCTCCGCACGATCGGCGACGACACCGTGTGGCCGAAGTCGATGGAGGCGCAGCTGCATTCGAAGAACGCCGGCGACTTCTGGAACATCGGCGAGTACAAGGCGACCGTGGACGCGAAGCGCACGAACGGCCGTCACACCGTCAAGCTGCGCGACACGAACGAGAGGCCGCTCGGCGAGTGGAACCACTACCGCATCGTGGTCAACCAGGGCACGATCGAACTGTGGGTGAACGGACTGCTGCAGAACGTGGCGACGAACGTCGAGGTCAACAAGGGCCGCATCGCGCTCCAGTCGGAGGGCGCGTACATCGAGTTCAAGGACATCCTGCTTCGCCCGATCGTGGATTGAGCGCTCGCGACGTGGTTTGAGCGCTCGCAACCTGCTTCGCAACTCGCTCGCTCTGGTGGGGAGCACGCCACAGGGAGCCGCCGCAGCGGCGACCGCCTTCAGGATGAGCGCTCGCAACCTGCTTCGCAACTCGCTCGCTCTGGTGGGGAGCACGCCACAGGGAGCCGCCGCAGCGGCGACCGCCGTCAGGATGAGCGCTCGCAACCTGCTTCGCAACTTGCTCGCTCTGGTGGGGAGCACGCCACTGGGAGCCGCCGCAGCGGCGACCGCCGTCAGGATGAGCGCTCGCAACTTGCTCGCTTTGGCGTGGATCGAGCCGGAGGGAGCCGCCGCAGCGGCGACCGCCTTCAGGACGAGCGCTCGCGGGCCTGGGCGTGCACGGAGTCCTCGGACGCGTGTGCCCGCAGACGAAGTCTGCGGAACGGATGACGTGCGCTGTCCATTCGATGCGCGTCTCAATACACGTCCGGTCGCTCGTAGAGCGCCGATCCGCACTCGGGGCAGCGCCCCTGCAGCAGCGACTCGCGCGCGTTGTAGCCGCAGTTGGGGCAATGGCTCCGGTCGATGCGGCGCTGCCGCACCACCGCCCGGCCGCGGCGAAGCACATACCACGCGACGCGCGCGGGTGCGATCACGATCGCTGAAGCAAGCGACAGCAGGATCCACCAGACGCCGATCGAGAACGCCCAGGCCGTGGGATGCACGGTCTCCTCGCTGATGGTGCGCAGCTTCCCGAGCGAGATGGCGAGCGCCTCCGCACGGGCGACGTAGTCGGCACGGAGTTCCTGCTGCGCGGCACCGAGCAGCTTCACCTCGACCTCGAACGGCCGATCGATGCTGCGCGTCGCGAACGGCCAGCCGCAGCGCGACACGCGGTGGATGAAGTCGACTTCCGCGAGCGGCGTCACGCCAGGCCATGGCTTCGTGCGCTCGTCGGGCTCGACCTCTCGTGCGCGCAGCGTCCGGTCCACGCCTTCGGTGTACACCCGCACGAAGCACGCGGTCTCGCGCTCGTCGGACACCTGCCACGACTCCATCGCGGAGACGACGAACGGCGCGGCGACGAGCGACAGCACGAAGGCCGCGCCCTGCAGGCGGTCGAACACGTTGCGCTCGACGCGGCGCGAGTTCCGGTCGATCTCCTTCAGCCGTCGCCGGATCGCGCGAAGCGGCATCGGCGCTACCTGGGCCTTCCTGCGGCCTTCGCGGCCCAGAATGCGCGCAGCATCCCGGCGAACTCGTCGCCGCCTCCGAGCGCGACGCTCGCCTCGCGTGTCTCGGCGAAGGCGCGGTCGTCGATGCCACGCGCCGGCCCGATCGCCCCCGAGCCCGACTCCTCGATCCGCCGGATCAGCCGCTTCGTCGCGCGCAGCGCCTCCGGTCCCTTCGCGAGAAGTCGAGCGACCAGCGCATCGACCTCGGCGTCGAGCGATTCGCGCGGCGCGGAGTGTGTCGCGAGGCCGCGCTCGACCGCCGCACGGCCATCGAGCAGTTCGTTCGAGACGAGCAGTGCCCGCGTGGCCGGCCCCATGCGCGAGAGCAGGGCGGGGATGTTGACTGCCGGAGAGATCCCGATGCGATGGACGGGGTATCCGAGCTGCGCGTCGTCCGCCACCACGACGAAGTCGCACGCGACCGCGAGGGCGCAGCCGCCGGCAAGCGCCGCGCCCTGGACGCGCACGACGACCGGCGCATCGATCATGCGGAGCGCGCGCACGCACGCGGAGAGTCCGATGAGGAGTTCCTCGACGCGCCGCGGCTCCTCCGCGCAGAGCGCCAGATCGAAGCCGGAGCAGAACGTCTCGCCATCGCCTCGCAGCACGACGCAGTCGACGACGCGGCGATCCGCGGCATCGCGCGCCTCGCCGATCGCGCGCTCGAGCGCGTCGAGCGCGCGTGCGTCGAGCGCGTTCCGCTTCGACGGTTGCGAGAGCCGGATCACGGCCACGCGTCCGTCGAGAGTGCATCGTGGAAGTCCGTCCGAGTCCGCCTGCATCAGCGCTCCATCGAGGCGCGTGGACCATGCAGGACCTCGCGCGTCACGCGGGGTTGTACGCGCTTTTGCAGCATGGGGCGTTCGCCGGACGGATGGTCTGCGGTCGAACCGCAGGAATTCGCGTTGGAAATGTCGGATTCCGATCGAACCATCCGGCGCACGATGCGTAACGTCCTGCGTCAGCAATCGCTGGCAAGCCGGACCTCATTCCGGACTCCACCACCAGAGGGGTCCGGCGGATCAGGAGCCGTGCGGTGGATGGCGCGTCGCAAGGCGCACCCCCTGCACACCTCGCAGACGACTGATCAGGGCGCATCCGATCCGCGCCTTGATCAGGAGGAAGCTCCCGCGCTACTCCTCGCGCGTTTCCGCCGGACCTTCTCTTTTCTGTCCTCCTTTTCGGTTCCGTCACCTCTTCGCGAAGCAACAGCCGGGTCCGATACGCGCACATGGCGTGCGTTGCATCACGGCCACGTCAGCACGGCCACGTCAGCACGATCACTTCAGCCCGATCGACCGGCGGCGCGGAAACCGTCGGTCGGTCGTTTTTGGGTCGGTCGTTTTTGGGTCGATCGTTTTTGGGTCGGTCGCTTCGGATCGAGTCCGGCACAAGCGTCGTCCGACGCCCGGCGGGCTCACTTCGCGGCGAAGCGCGCCCAGGCGGCGCGATCGAACGTGAAGAGCTGGCCCGCGCGATGCGGAACGCCTCGCTCGTAGATCGGCAGCGCCTTGACCGGTCCGTTCGCGATCACCTCGTGGAACTGCCGCCGGAAGTTGCCGCGATCGAGCGGCGATCCGAGCAGGCGCTCGTAGAGCTCGCGCAGCGCCGACAACGGGAACGGATCGGGGAGGAGTCCGACGAAGAGCGGCACCTCGGGCTCGCCGGTCGGCTCGTCGCTCGCGCCAAGGGCCTTCTCGAACGGGCTGCGGCCGTTGAACCCGTCGGTCTTGCGGAAGAGGACGTGGCGGGGGAGGAGCCGCCGCGTGAGCGCGTCGGCGAGCGTGACGTCGAGGAACGCGTCGAA
>JAJTGL010000010.1 GCA_021297795.1 Planctomycetaceae bacterium | reverse complement strand
GCGTACATCGTCGTGGTGATCGCGATCTCCGGCCTGGTCGCCATGACGATCGTCGATGCGAAGACGATGCTCATCCCTGTCGAGATCCCGACGGTGGTCACCATCGTCGCGTTCGTCGGCTGGCTGGTGCAGGGCTTCCTGCCCGAGTCGCGCAGCCTCCGCGAGTTCGTCCCCATCCCGGTCGCCAGCTGGACCGTGACCTTCGGGGCGGTGGGAATGCTGATTGGGCTTGGGGTGTCGCGCTGGCTGGTCGCCACCGGGCGGCTCCGAGTGAGTTTCGCCGACTGGGCCGACTACGTGAAGGACGGGGAGGATGGCGCCGCCTACCCCCACGCCCGGCGCGAGATGCTGGCCGAGATCGCGTTCATCCTGCCGGGTATCGCCGGCGCGGGCGTCGCGTGCGTGCTTGCCGGCCTCCTCGGCTACACCTCGTCGGAGACCGTCTGCCAGCCGATGACCCTCCTCGGTGGGTCGATGATCGGATGGATCACAGGCGGCGCGCTCGTCTGGTCGGTGCGGATCCTCGGGTCGCTCGCCTTCGGCCGCGAGGCGATGGGGCTCGGCGACGTCCATCTGCAAGCCGCGGTGGGAGCGGCGCTTGGGTGGAAGGTCGCGGTGCTTGCGTTCTTCGTGGCCGTGTTCATCGCGATCGCCTGGGCGATCGTGTCGGCCCTGCTCGGGCGATTCACCAGCTTCTTCCGGCGCGAGATGCCGTTCGGACCGCACCTCGCGGTTGCGGCGATCCTCTTCGTGGTCGCTCGTCCGCTTGTCGTCGGCGGGATCGACGGCTTCTCGAGGTCGATCGACGCAGTCGTCTCCGCGGTGGGGTTCATGCCCGCCGCCGCAAACGACGACGGAGAAAAACCGAGAAGGATGCCGCCCGCACAACTTGCGGAACCGAGCGATCGTCGGTGAAATGCCGACGCGGGTGATGCATTCGAGGACGGAGCCTCGGAACCCCGCACGCCTCCACTTTGGAAGGGATGCCATCACGATGTCAGGCACCAGTCTTCGTTTCCGTCTCGTCTGTCTCGCGGCGCTTGTCGCGGGTTCCTCGCTTGTCGGCTGCAACAGTGCGCAGAAGGACGAGCTCGCGATGCTCAAGGAAGCCAACGCGCAGCTCACCATCGAGCGCGACGACGCGCGCAACGCGCTCGATCAGAGCGAGCAGGAGCGCCGCCGCCTCGATCAGGAGATCGCCGGCCTGCAGGATCAGATGAAGCAGCAGCCGCCGAGCGCGGCGCAGGCGAGCGGCAGCAGCGCCCCGAGCCTTGATCTTCCCGAGGGCGTCACCGCCAACATGCAGAACGGCGTCCTCACGCTGACGATCGAGGGCGACGTGCTCTTCGATTCGGGCAAGGCGACGCTCAAGACCGATGCGAAGTCGACCCTCGACAAGGTGACCGCCGAGATCAAGAAGAAGTATCCGGAGAAGCGTCTGCGTCTCGCGGGCTTCACCGACACCGACCCGATCAAGAAGTCGGGATTCAAGACCAACTACCACCTCGGCTTCGAGCGTGCATTCTCGGTCGGCCAGTACATGAACGGCAAGGGCATCGCGAACTCGAAGATCGAGTACTCGTCGTTCGGACCCGAGATGCCGAAGTCGTCGAAGAAGGAATCGCGTCGCGTCGAGATCGCGATCGTCAGCGAGTGATCGCGAACGTCGTGCCGGGTGACTGGCGCGAGCGGGATGCGGGGCTCTCCATCCGGATGAAGCCATCCGAAAGAAGCCATCCGAGATAAGCAAGGCGGCCCGCTCGGGCCGCCTTGTTCATTGGCTGGAGTGTGGTGGCGCGGCCCGAGGGCCGATGCTCGATGTGTTTGCGTCGGCATCGTCTTCGCGGGGTCCCGCGGGTCACTTCGGGAACAACTCGACGTCGATGCCTTCCGCGCGGATCTTCTCGATGAGGAGGTTGATCTTCGCGAGCGCATCGTCGAGGCGTTGTGCCGCGTCGGCGAGACCTTCGTAGAGCGTCGGGTCCTTCATCAGGCGGCCGACGGTGCCGTCGCCCGTTCGGGCGGTGACGAGGAGGGCGCGCAATTCGTCGAGGGCGACGCTCGCCCGGTCGAGCATCGGCAGCGCGCCGTCGCGCAGCGTCCCTGCGTCCTTCGCAAGGCTGTCCGCCAGCGCCTCGATGCGCTGGGCCATGCGCGAGGCGTTCGCCATCAGTTCGCTCGCGCCATGCGCGGCATCGCGCACGTCGGTGCGGAGCTGCTCGTCCGAAAGCCAGCCCTGCGCGTCGGCGAGCGCAGCGTCCGCGCGTGCGAGCGTCTCGGTGAGACGCCGGATCGCGGTGCGCACGTTCTCGGGATCCTCCGGCGCTCCCGGCTCGATCGGCTTGACCAGCGTGTTGAGGTTGCGCGCGAGCTCGCCGATCTCCTTGAAGTTGTCGACGAGCGGCTTGATTTCCTTCGTGACGCGCTCGACCAGCCGGTTCTCGAGCGGCACGACGGTGCCGCGCAGCACGAGCTGCTGATCGATCGCGTAGCTGCGCGCGGGCATCGCCATCGGCAGCTGCGCGGTCAACTCGAGGCGGGCTCCCGATCCGAGGAGCGACGCCTGCACGCTCGGAACGCTCGGGTCCGGGATGCGCACGCCGTCGTCGATCGCCGCGGTGATCAGCACGGGCCGGTCGGCGTCGGTCCAGATCTCCACGCGTTCGATCGCGCCGACGGGCACGCCGTTCAGCGTCACCAGACTTCCCTTGCGAAGTCCGCCGGAGTCGTTGAACGCGACCTGCAGCTGCCAGCGGCGTGCGAAGAACGGCTCGAGTTCGCCGAAGAAGAAGAGGAGTCCCGCGCCGCCGCTCAGGGCGCCGATGGTGCACAGTCCGACGAGGACGTTCCGGACGCGCTCCCTCATGGTGCGCCTCCGGTGGAGCGGGCCGCCTCGCGGTTGGCCGAGGTCACCTCGCGGATCGCGCGCAGTTCCTCTTCGCTCGCCTCGCCACGGAGGAATCGCGAGACGATCGGATCGGTCGACTTCCGGAACATCTCGGGTTCACCCTCGAGAACGACGTTGCCTTCGTGGAACATCACCATGTGGTCCGCAACCTTGAACGCGCTGGCGAGATCGTGCGTCACCACGATACTCGTCACGCCGAGCTCCTGCTTGAGCTTGATGATGAGTTCGTTGATGACGTCCGAGCGGATGGGGTCGAGTCCCGTGGTCGGTTCGTCGTAGAGCAGCACCTTCGGCTCGAGCACCACCGCCCGCGCGAGGGCGATGCGCTTCTGCTGGCCGCCCGAGAGTTCGCTCGGCATCTTCGCGATCGCGCTCTCGAGCCCGACGAGCCGCAGCACGCGGCGCACCCGCGCCTCCTCGTCGTAGGGCGCCTCGCCCTCGAGCTCGCGGAGCGGGAACGCGATGTTGCCGTAGACGTCGAAGCTGTCGAAGAGCGCCCCTTGCTGGAAGAGGAACCCGAACTGCCGGCGGATCGGGCCGAGCCGACGCTCGGAGAGGATGTCGATCCGCTCGCCTTCGTAGATGATCTGGCCCTTGTCCGGCCGGATCAGCCCCACGAGGTGCTTCAGCATCACGCTCTTCCCGCACCCCGACGGCCCGAGCACCACGGTGGTCTTGCCCCGCGGGAACGAGAGCGTCACGCCCTTCAGCACCTTCTGACGGCCGAAGCTCTTGCAGAGCCCGACCACCCGGACGGGGGCATCGTCGCCTTCCCTCGGCGGAATGACGTATTGGGCGGTTGCGGGGCGCGAGGTGTCGGGCACGACCGTATCATCGGTCCCCGCGTGCCATGTCCGCAAGTGGCGTTCGACTTGGTGTCCGCAAGTGGTGTGCACCTGTGGTTCCCAAACACGGTGCCGACACGCGGTGTTCGCGCGCGTGCTCCATGCGCGTGCGATCGGCGCGTGTGCGGCACGTGGGCAGGCGGTGACCGTTCGGAGAGGCTCCCCTGACATCGACAAGGAACAATCCCGCGAGTTCGACGGTTCCGAAGAGCGCCCCGGCCTCGTCGGCCGGTGCTGCTCCGTCAGACATTCCCTTCGCAGAGCGCCCCGAGGCGCCTCCGTCGCGGGTCGAGATCACCCACGACGGGCCGATCATCCGGGTCGAGCGGCTCGAGTACGCCGAGCGCGCCACCGCGATCGGCGCGGTCGCGCCGGCGGGATTCCGCGACGTGGTGCGGCACCCCGGAGCCGTCACCGTGGTGGCGCAGAAGGAGGACGGCATGCTCGTCCTGGTCCGCAACCGACGCGTGGCGGTCGCCCGGTGGCTGGTCGAGTTCTGCGCGGGCAAGCTCGAGCGCGGCGAACATCCGGATGCGGCCGCCGCCCGCGAACTCGAGGAGGAAACCGGCTATCGCGCCGAACGGATCGAGAAGCTCGGTGCGTTCTTCACCTCGCCGGGATTCGCGGACGAGATCATGCACGTGTACCTGGCGACGGGTCTGTCACCCGTGCCGCAGAGGCTCGAGCCCGGAGAGGAACTCGAGGTGATCGAGATGGACCCGGAGACCCTCGCGCGGCAGATCGCCTCGGGTGCCGTCACCGACGGGAAGACGCTCGGCGCGTATCTTCTCTGGACGCTTCGTGTCAGGACGCCTCAGGCCTGGACGCCTGATGGTCGAGGCGCGGGAGGTGGGGCATGACCGAATGGCAGGAGCCCGACGAGCGCGAGCGCCCCTCGGGATACAGCGGTGACTGGCGCGGCGCGCGCCCGACCTTCGACGACCCGATGTCGTGGTCGTTCCCGATCCTCCGCGTCGCGGGGATCACGGTTCGCCTGCATCTCTTCTTCATCGTGTTCATCCTGGCGGCGCTCTCTCGCTCGGCAAGCGACGGCGGGCAGAGTCCGCTGAACCTCGTGCCGGCACTCATCGGCCTCGGCGCGCTCTTCACGATCGTCCTGCTCCACGAGTTCGGTCACGCCATCGCGTGCCGTGCGAAGGGGGGTACCGCCGACGAGATCCTCCTCTGGCCGCTCGGTGGCCTCGCGACCTGCACGCCTCCGCAGCGTCCGTCGGCCCATTTCTGGACCGCCGTCGGCGGGCCGCTCGTCAACGTCGCGTTCATCGCCGTGCTCACGCCGTGGATCGGCCTCACCACCGGCGAATGGTGGGGGCGCGCGATCCCGAATCCGTTCGGCCTCGCCACGCTCGTGCAGCGTGCCGAGGTCGGCGACTGGCTCCAGCTCACGGTGCTCCTCACGAACTACGTCGCGTGGACGCTGCTCCTCTTCAACCTGCTGCCGATGTTCCCGCTCGATGGCGGTCGCATCCTGCAGGCGGTGCTGTGGAAGCGCGTGGGCTACACACGGTCGATGCGCATCGCCTGTCGAAGCGGCCTGGTGGGCGCCGTCGTCCTCGGCGTGGTCGCGCTCTGGAACAACGAGACCATGCTGCTCGTGATCGCCATCTTCGGCGGATTCACCTGCTTCGTCACCGCGAAGCAGATCGAGCGCGAACGCGACTTCCTCGGATTCGAGCCGGATCCCTCCGAACTGCTCGCGATGGAGGAGGAGTTCGACGACCGGTCACCGGACGCTGCCGGACGGCGTGGCGCCTCGGGAACGGCCTCCGGTCCGCCGAGTCGCGCCACCGCCGCCGCAGACGCGGCGCGCAAGGCGGAGGCCGTGCGCAAGGCGGAGGAGGCGCGCAGCCGTGAGGCGGAACTGGACCGCATCCTCGCGAAGATCGCCTCGCAGGGAATCGACAGCCTCACGCGCAGCGAGCGCGAGACGCTCCAGCGGGCGACCGACGAGAAGCGCGAAGGCTGAAGGCCGGCGCGAGTTGCTGACCGGGCCCCGCGCACGCGGCGACGTGGACGGCCACGACCACAGACGCGGCCACGACCGCGACCACGCCGGCATCCGCACGATCGGGCAGTTCGACGCCCGCACGGCATGCATCGAAATCCGTACACTCGCGCCGATGGGAATCTCGGATCGCGACTACACGCGCGCTGACGCGCGACCCGCGTGGAAGATGGGCGTGCATGGCCGCACCTCGCGCGGCGGCGGCGGGCGCTGGGCGTCTCGGCTTCCATGGCCGGCCCACGTCATCGTCATCATGCTGTGCTGCGCGATCTTCGCGATCGACTCGATGCTTCCGCCGCAACCGGTGCAGTCGGGCGAGTGGCGGGCGGTCTCGGGCCGCGAGCAGGCGTTCGAGGATCTTCGCGCCGCCAACGCGCCCTACGCGATCTATCCGCTCCTCCGCGGTCCGGGCGGACAGCTCGTGGTCGACAAGTCGGGGCAGCTCCTGCAGGGCGTCTGGCCCGGAAGCGTCGCCGAGGGGATCGCGAAGCAGTACGAGCCGGTGGCGGTCGCGCCGTTCGTCTTCACCACTCCGATCAAGCGATGGCTCCAGTTCACGACCTCGCAGGCGATCGTGCACTTCGGTCCGAGCGGAGGCGTCGCAGGATTCGAGGTCTGGCGGTTCGTCGGCTACGGGTTCCTGCACGTCAGCCTCCTGCACCTCCTCCTCAACATGCTCGGGCTCTGGTTCTTCGGCCCCGTCGTCGAGGAGCGGTACGGTGGTGCCCGTTTCCTTGCGATCTTCCTGACGTCCACGATCGCGGGCGCGCTGCTCTTCCTGCTCCTCAATGCCGCGGGCATCGCGTGGGTGAGCTCGCAGGGCGAGGCGATCGCCGTGCCCGGACTCCTCTTCAACGATCCGTGGGTGCCGCTCATCGGCGCGAGCGGTGGCGTGTGCGGCATCGTGCTTGCGGCCGCGTGGCTCCGGCCGAACGACGAGGTGCTTCTCTTCTTCATGATCCCCATGAAGTTGAAGTGGCTCGGGATCGGCATCGTCGCCATGTCGGTGATCACGTTGCTCCGGCAGGGCAACAACAGCGGCGGCGAGGCGGCGCACCTCGGCGGTGCCATCGCTGGTTGGTGGGTGGCGCAGCGTCCGCATCTCCTCGACGACTTCTTCGATGTGCTGCACATCTCGGGCTGGAGTGCGCGTGATCGCATCGCTCCTGTGCGGGCAGCAGCGCGCGGCACATCGGCTGGCGCCTCAAGCGGGTCCCGCCTCCGTTCCGCGCCAGACGAGGCCGAGATCGACCGCATTCTCGACAAGGTTCGGGAGAAGGGGCTCGGAAGCCTCACCGATCGCGAGCGCGACACGCTCCGAAGCGCGAGCGACGAGAGGAATCGCGGTGGCCGGCGGTCGTGATGCGATCCGCTTCGAGATCCTCGGACGCAGCGCCTCGACGCGCGCGCGCCGCGGCCGCGTCACGACGCCGCATGGCACCTTCGAGACCCCCGCCTACATGCCCGTCGCGACCGCGGCGACGATGAAGGGGCTCACGCCCGACCAGATCCGCTCGACCGGCAGCGAGATCATCCTCAACAACGCCTACCACCTCATGCTGCGCCCGGGCGCCGAGCGCATCGCGCACTTCGGCGGCAGCCATCGCTTCATGCGCTGGGACCGTCCGATCCTGACCGACTCGGGCGGATTCCAGGCGTGGTCGATGTCGGAGGGAACGCGGATCTCTGAGGAGGGCGTCGAGTTCCGCTCGTTCGTCGACGGTTCGAAGATCATGCTCTCGCCCGAACGCTCGATCGCGGTGCAGAACGCGATCGGCTCCGACATCATGATGGCGTTCGACGACTGTCCGCCGGCGCTCGTACCCGAGGTGACGCCCGCCGATCCCCAGCTCTCGCGCAAGCGTCGCTCGAAGCCCGAGGAGCATCGGCGTCGCCTCGAGGATGCGATCGAACGCACCGCGCGGTGGCTTGGCCGCTGCATGGCGGCCAACGCGCGTCCAGGCGAGCAGGGGCTCTTCGGCATCGTGCAGGGCGGCACCGACCTCGAGCTGCGCCGGCGCTCGGTCGAACAGGTCTGCGCGTTCGACCTTCCCGGCTTCGCGATCGGCGGCGTGGCAGTCGGCGAGTCTCCGGAGGAGATCCACCGGACGGTCGACGCGGTCGCCCCGATGCTGCCCGACGATCGCCCGCGCTACCTGATGGGCGTCGGCTACGAGCGCGACATCGTGGCGGCCGTCCGGGCTGGGGTCGATATGTTCGACTGCGTCCTTCCCACCCGGAACGGCCGGAAGGGGTACGTCTTCACAACCAACGGACCCCTCCGGATCCGAAACGCCTGCCATGCCCTCGATCCAGGCCCGCTCGACCCCGCCTGCGATTGCCTCGCCTGCGCCGGGGGCTTCTCCCGGGGGTACCTGAGGCACCTCTTCCTCGCCGACGAGATGCTCGGGCCGACCCTCCTGAGCATCCACAACATCCGGCACTTCCAACGCCTCATGGTGGACATTCGGGCCACGATCGGGGATGATGGCTGGCCCTCGTTCCTCGACCGCTGGCCGTGCCTCCGGGCATCCGCCAGCGCGGGCCCGGGGGGGCCGGAAGGTCCGCCGGAGGCGGGGGCGCTCGGAGCGTCCTGATCGTCCTCGAGGAGGTTCCCGCGAAAGCGGGCCGCGCGAACTCCATGCGCGGGGCGGGCTTCCAGGGCGCTTGTCGCAAGGTGCGACGAGCTCGTCCCGCACCGGTCGCAAGTCTCAGATCTTCCCAGCGGCGTCCCGCCGCATTGGCTCCCACCATGTCTGACATCGTCGCCAAGCCCGTTCCGCCGATCTCCCACTCGCACCTGATCTTCGCGCAGGCCGGTGTCCCGCTCGGCACGCCGGGCGAGACCGCGACCGTCTCCGACGCGGGTGCTGCCGCCACGGGCGACGCCGCCGCCGCCGCGCCACGGCAGGGCCTCGGCATCGAGATCTTCCTCTTCGGCGCCATCATCCTGTTCATCGTGATGACGTTCCTCGGTGGACGTCGCGAGAAGAAGAAGTACGAGTCGATGCTCGCCTCGATCAAGAAGAACGATTCCGTCCGCACCGTCGGCGGCATCATCGGCAGCGTCGTCGAGGTGAAGCCCGACGTTGTTGTCCTCAAGGTGGACGAAAACTCGAACACGAAGATCACCGTCGCCCGCAGCAAGATCGAGGCGGTGATGAAGGAGTCGACGGCGAGCTGATCGCCGTCCGCGCGACGGCGCCAGCCGCGCCGTGCGCCCGACCCCGCCGCCCGACCCCGACCGACAGCATTCCGCAAGCTTCGCCCCGATCTGCACGGCCTCCGCGTGCAACGACGATCGAGGGCGCCTGAGAGTTGGATTCCGAAATGAAGAAAGCCTGGTTCCTCGCGTTCGTCGCCATCCTCTGCGCCGTGCTCGGCGTGCTCCTCTCTCAGAAGAGCATTCGTCTCGGCAAGGATCTCCAGGGTGGCGTGAGCCTCGTGTACTCGGTGAAGATTCCCGAGACGGGTGATCCGAACGAGGTGCTCGGGCAGGTCATCGAGGTGCTCAAGCAGCGCGTCAACCCGCAGGGTGTGCTCGACATCGCGATGACGCCGCAGGGACGCGACCGCATCGAGGTCGTCATGCCGCTGCCCTCGTCCGAGGTGCGCGCGCTCCAGGTGAAGGCGAAGACCGGCATCGAGGAGTTCCTCGCGAAGACGCAGATCGCGTCCGGCGACCTCGAGGCCGCGCTTCTGTCCGGCAAGGCGGCCGCCCGCTTCGGCGGGGTCAATCCGAACGTCGCCGCGCTCGAGGCCGAGTGGCAGAACTACCAGTCCGCAAAGAGAGCGCTTGAGTCGCTCGCCGCGGACGCCGCTCCCGCTGACCGCAGTGCTGCAGAGGATCGCTTCGTGGCGAGCGAACTCAAGGTCGAGCAGCTCAAGGCCTCGATCCTCTCGAAGACGCTCCCGGCGTCGAAGCTCCAGAAGGCGCTCGAGCTCTCGAGCGCTCCGGCGGTCGTGCGCGATGCCGAGGGCAACCCCGTCAAGGACGCCGATGGCAAGCCCGAGATGGGACCGAGCCCGCGCGAGAAGGAGATCGCGGCCATCAAGGCCGACTTCCCGTCGCTGTCGGCGGATCTCGACGCGCTCGTCGCGGCGAACGACGCCTACCTCTCGAAGCGCACCGGTCTCGACGACCCCGAGGACCTCATGCGCCTCATGCGCGGCGCGGGCGTGCTCGAGTTCCGCATCGCGGTCCGCAACTCGAACCCGACCGGCTTCAACCTCGAGGATCTCCGCAAGGAACTCGCCTCGAAGGGCCCCGGCGCGGGTGAGCCCGGCCGCGCGCGCTGGTTCGCGATCAACGATCTCAAGCAGTGGTACGACAAGCCCGAGCAGCTCCAGCAGCTCCGCGCCGATCCGGTTGCCTACTTCGGCTCGCGCTACGACCTCGTTGCCGGTCAGTTCGGCGGCGAGACGTACCTCCTCCTCGCGGACAACGCCGCGAAGTCGATGACGCACGACGACGGCGGCACGTGGGGGCTCACCAACGCCTATCGCACGGTCGATCCGCGACTCGGTGGCGCGGCGGTCGGCTTCCGACTCGACGCCTCCGGCGCCCAGCGCATGGCGCGCCTCACCGGAGCGAACCAGGGACAGGCGATGGCGATCGTCCTCGACGACGAGGTCTTCAGCGCGCCCACGCTCAACGCGACGATCAGCGACAGCGGCATCATCACCGGCCAGTTCGACGACACCGCGATCGCGTACCTGATCCGCGTGCTCACCGCGGGCAGCCTCGAGGCGAAGGTCTCGAGCGATCCGATCTCGGTCAACATCCTCGGCCCGTCGATCGGCGCCGACAACCTCGCGAAGGGTCTCGAGGCGACCATCCTCTCGGTCGCGATCACGTGCGTCGTGATGCTCGCGTACTACTTCCTCGCGGGCCTCGTCGCCGACATCGCGCTCGCGGTCAACACGCTCCTCATCTTCGGCATCATGGCTCTCATCGACGGCACGTTCACGCTGCCGGGCCTCGCGGGCGTGGCGCTGTCGGTCGCGATGGCGGTCGATGCGAACGTGCTCATCTACGAGCGCGTGCGCGAGGAACTCGAGCAGGGGGTGCCGCTCAAGGCCGCGATCGCCACGGCGTACCGCCGCGCGCTCGGCGCCATCATCGACGGCAACATCACCAACCTCATCGTCTGCGTCGTGCTCTACAAGGTCGGCGCAACCGAGGTGAAGGGCTTCGCGCTCACCATGTCGATCGGCGTCATCACCACGCTCTTCACGGGCATCTGGGTGACCCGCGCCATCTTCGAGGTCATGCTCGGCCTCGGCATGAAGAAGCTGCCGATGCTGCCGACCGTCGTGCCGGCGATCGCCCGCGTGCTCCTTCCCAAGGTCGACTGGATCGCGATCCGTCCCGCGCTGTTCGGGTTCAGCGGCGTGCTCGCCGTGCTCTCGATCGTGGTGCTCCTCGCGCGCGGCAACGACATCTTCGAGACCGAGTTCCGCGGCGGCGTCTCCATGACGCTCTCGACGCGTGCGGCGACCGCGGGCGAGGCCCAGGCCGTCGACGGCAAGCTCGGTCTCAGCCGCCAGGCGGTCGAGGACCGCGTGCGCGAGATCGGCAAGCAGGCCGGCGACGACGCGATCGTGGCGCAGCTCGCCACGGCCAACGTGCTCACCGTGGGTCGCGAGACTCCGGAGGGGCTCGCCTCGAGCTTCCAGATCCGCGTCGGCAATCCGCCCAACATGGACGGCATCGACGAGAGCCGGATCAGCCGTGACGTCCAGGAGGCGGTCGTCCTCGGGTTCGCGAAGGACCTCGACGTCCGTCTGCCCCTCGAGTTCAAGAACTCGGAGAGCGAAGACCACACCCTGTCGACCAAGCCTCTCGAGAAGGCCCTCGTCGGCTCCTCGATCGGTCGGCCGGGAGCCTCCGGCGAGCCGGTCGGCGAGTTCAAGGGCGGCGTCGCGATCCTCGTCGACGATCTCAAGACCCCTGTGACCGTCGTCGACGTCCAGGAGCGGGTGCGCCGCATGCGCTCCCAGCCCGACTGGTCGGCCACCGCGGGTCGGTCGACGAAGGTCGTCGGCCTCGATCCGGCCGATCCGGCCAACCCCAACGGCCCCCAGAAGTCCCTGGTCGTCCTCGTGAGCGACCCCGACATCAACGCCACCAAGGTCGACCTCGAGACGTGGGATCGCAACCTCGCGAGCCCCGAGTGGGATCTTGTCCGGCAGGCCCTCACCCAGCAGGCGAGCCTCGACCAGGTGTCGAGCTTCAGTCCGGTGGTGGCGGAAAACCTCGCCGCCAGCGCCGTGGTGGCGGTCGTCCTCAGCCTGATCGGCATGCTTGCCTACATCTGGGTGCGGTTCGGCAGCTTCCGGTTCTCGACGGCGACGGTCGTGGGCGTGACCTTCAACGTCATCGTCTGCCTGGGCTTCCTCGCCATCTCGATCCCGGTCGCCCAGACCGGCTTCGGCGCGGCGCTGTACATCGAGCAGTACCGGATCGACCTCAACGTCGTCGCCGGCCTCCTGACGATCATCGGCTACTCGCTGAACGACACCATCGTCATCCTCGACCGCATCCGCGAGAACCGCGGCAAGCGCACCTGGATCAGCCGCGAGACCGTCAACCTCTCGATCAACCAGACCTTCAGCCGTACCGTCCTCACCGGCGGCAGCACCCTGGCCACGGCGATCATCCTGATCGCCCTCGGCGGCACCGGCATCCGGCCGTTCGCCTACACGTTCCTGATCGGCCTCATCGCGGGTACGTTCAGCTCGGTGGCAATTGCTGCGCCTCTCGTGTACAGTCGGCGGGAGGAAGAGGCCGAGCGCGCGAAGGTCGCGATCGCTCCGACGACCGCAGCATCCGGTGCAGGACCGGGCACTGCATCGGCGGGTGGTCCGGCAGCACAGCGCGCCTGACCGAACTCCGAAACATTCACACGAGCGCTCGCCGGAACGGATGCCGGAGCACGAGCCTCGTTCGCACTTGCGATACCGTCGCAGTCCTCCGAGCACATCATGCCGACCGGTACCAAGATCGTTGCGATCGTTCTTGTCGTTCTCCTTGGCGTTGCGGGCCTCTACTTCGTGGCCTCCTCGCCGTCCTCCAACACCTCGAAGTCGAGCGCCGCGAAGGAGAGCGGCTCCAACTCGACGAACTCGGGAACGTCCGTGGGCAACACGCCGCCCACGCTGACGCTGACTCCTGGCGTTACGCCCAACAGCGGCAACACCGCTGCAGGCGGCTTCGCGAATGGCGCGACGGGGACGGCGACTTCGCCGAACACGACGCCGGCTTCGACGCCGACTCCCACCGGCGCACTTGCGAATGGCACGACAAACGGCGTCAACAACGCTGGTCGCTCGCAGCCAGCGTTCGTCCCAGGCGCAGCCGCGCCTGCCGGCACCGGCAAGGGTGACGGCACCATTGCCTCGAACGGCACCGGTGGCACGAGCAACTTCAACGGCATCGCGACGGGTACTGCCGCCACAGGTAACACCGTGGGCGGTAGCGCGACGACTCCGGGCGCTGCGTCGAACACGACGAGCGTCGCGGTCGGCACGCCTCGGCTCGCAAATGGCATCAATCGTTCGGCACCGGGCGCGAGCACTCCCGGCGCGAGCACTCCCGGCGCGAGCACTTCCGGCGCAACCTCGCCGAACACGGCCGGCAACGGAACCTCGATCGCCACCGGCAGCGGCGGCCCGACTCCGACTGGTGCGGGTCTCCCTGCGGGCAACGTGCCCGCTGGTCTCACCGGCGGCGCGTCGGCCACCGGCTCGACGTCGACTTCGGCATCGACCTCGGCATCGACTTCGGCCGAGCGCACGCACGTGATCGCTTCCGGCGACACCTTCGAAGCGCTCGCGCAGAAGTACTACGGCAGCGCGACCAAGTGGCAGATGATCTCGAAGGCGAATCCGACCGTCGAGCCGGAGCGGCTCAAGATCGGTCAGAAGATCCGCATTCCTGCGGCGGGGGCGACGCCGTCGCTCGACGTTCCCTCCACGCTCGCGAGCAATGGTGGATCCCGCGCCGCCGAGAGCGTCAGCACGACGAGTGGTTCGTTCCACGTGGTCGCGAAGGGCGACACGCTCTCCTCGATCTCGCGGAAGTACTTCGGCTCCGACAAGTACTGGCGTCAGATCCTGTCGGCCAACAAGGGCACGACGGAGAAGAACCTGAAGATCGGGCAGAAGCTGGTGATCCCTGCGCGCGAGGCGGTTGCCGGCGCGGAGAACACGGGCAGCAGCGGAAGCTGATCGCTCGAGTCTGTCGGGCGGCCTGCGCGTGCGCATCGCCGTCCGATGGAGAAAGCACACGCACACGGGAGGCGCCCTTTCGGGCGCCTCCCGTTCTTCTTTTGAACTCATTCCTCGCAGCGAGCCGCTATCCTCCGCCCTTCGAATTCGGGCCTCGTGCCGAGGCGCCATGACGGAGTACCAGCATGCCGACGAATGTCGTTCTCATCCCAGGTGACGGAATCGGTCCTGAGGTCGCGGAGGCGGCGCAGCGCGTGATCGACGCGAGCGGCGCCGACATCGCGTGGACGGTGCGCCATGCGGGCGAGGCTGCGCTCGCTGCTGGCGAGAAGCAGCTCCTCCCGCAGTCGACGCTCGACCTGATCGCCGAGTATGGCGTCGCGCTGAAGGGACCGTGCACGACGCCGGTCGGCACCGGCTTCCGCTCGGTGAACGTGCTCCTCCGGAAGACGCTCGATCTCTACGCGGCCGTCCGGCCGATCCGCACGATGACGGGCGTGAAGACGCGCTACGAGAACGTTGACCTCGTCATCGTCCGTGAGAACACCGAGGGGCTCTACGCCGGAATCGAGAACGAGATCACGAAGGGCGTGACCACGAGCATCAAGGTCGCGACCGAGGCGGCCTCGCGCCGGATCGCCGACTACGCGTTCCGCTACTGCCGCGAGCGCGGTCGCAAGAAGGTGTCCGTCTTCCACAAGGCGAACATCATGAAGCTGACCGACGGCCTCTTCATCCGGTGCGCGCGCGAGGTCCACGACGCGCACTACCAGGACATCGCGTACGAGGAGGTCATCGTCGACGCGGCCTGCATGAAGATGGTGCAGGACCCGACGAAATTCGATGTCGTCCTTGCCGAGAATCTTTACGGCGACATCATGAGCGACCTCTGCGCCGGACTCGTCGGCGGCCTGGGCGTGACGCCCGGCGCGAACATCGGCGAGAAGGGCGCGGTCTTCGAGGCCGTGCATGGTTCGGCCCCCGACATCGCGGGCAAGGGCGTGGCCAATCCGCTCGCGCTCGTCATGTCGGGCGTGATGATGCTGAACTGGCTCTCGACCCGGCGCGCCGAGCCGAGGTTCGCCCAGTGCGCGGCGCGCATTCGTGGCGCCTACGACCGGGCGCTCGCCGAAGGCGTGACGACGCGCGACCTCGGTGGAAAGCTCGGAACGATGGAATTCGCCGACGCCCTCGTGAAGCGGCTCTGACCCCGCGCGCGAATCCGCACGCGTGGAGCACGTTTCCTACCACCCCGACTATGTGATCGCGCTTCCCGAGGGGCATGCGTTCCCCATGCGGAAGTATGAGTGTCTTCACGCGATCCTCCTCGCGGAGGGCCTTGTCGGCGCATGGAACCTCCACGAGCCCGCGGAGTGCCCGTGGGAGTCTCTCGCGCTCGCACACGACGAGGGTTACCTCGCGAAACTCCGCGACGGGACGCTCTCTCGCGACGAGCAGCGCCGGATCGGCATGGAGTGGTCGCCGCGGCTCGTGCGTCGGGCGCGCCTCGCGGTGCAGGGGACGATCGATGCCGCCGTGGCCGCGCACCGATCGCGCACACGGCTCTCGGCCAATCTCGCGGGTGGCACGCACCACGCCCTGCGCGACTCGGGCGAGGGATACTGCACGCTCAACGACGTCGCCGTGGCGTCGCATGTCCTTCGTCGAGAGTACGGGCTTCGCATCCTCGTCGTCGACCTCGACGTCCATCATGGAAACGGCACGGCGTCGATCTTCGCGAATGACCCCGACGTCTTCACGTTCTCGATGCATGGCGAGCGCAACTTCCCGCTGCGGAAGCCGCCCTCGAGCCTCGACGTGCCGCTTGCGGACGGTCTTGGCGACGAGGCCTATCTCGAGGCGCTCGCCGCAAGCCTCCCGATCGCGGTCGAGCGATCGCGCGCGGACCTCGCGTTCTATCTGGCGGGAGTCGACGTGGCGCGTGGCGACCGCTTCGGCAGGCTCGCGCTCACCGAAGCGGGTATCGCCGCGCGCGACCGCATGGTGCTCGAGGGCGTGTGGCGTCAGGGCATCGCGACGTGTCTGACTCTTTCGGGCGGCTACGCCCTCGGGGCGGATGGCAAGACCTCGTCCGAGCGGACGGCCGAACTCCACGCGATCACGCACCGTGTGGCGCACGCGGTCCTGCGCGAGTCCGGTCCTGCCTGATCTCGTGACTGAACGATCGCGTGGTTGAACCCGCGCTTGGCAGAGTCATGCGGATCGACGGAAGCGCGCGGCGCGCTCGGCGGCCTGTCGCTGACGGGCGAGGAGGCGTTCCTCCGCAAGCTGCGCCACGATCTCGGGGCGGGACATCATGCAGGGGTGGCCGGTGGCGTCGGCAAGCGCGCGCACCTCGAGGATGATCTCGCGGAGGAGATCGGCCTGAACAGCAGGGGCCGGCTCGGCTTCACGGATGTGCTCGGACATGTGGCTTCCATCGGCATCTGGCCCGGAGTGCCTTGAAAGAGAGGGTCGGTGCGACTCGAAGAGTTCGATCGCCGCGCCGCACATCCATTCCTGCCCTCGACGGGGTGAGATTACAGGGCTCGGAACCACGGGCTCCGGTTCGTTCAGGCCCATCACCGTCGGTCGATTCACGGCCCGTCGTCGCCAACGGGTGCGGGCATCGACGGGACCTTGCCGTTGCCACGCGAGCTGTCGCTGAGCACGATCCGCGACATCGCGGAGTACTCGTTGATCGAGGCGCCGCGCGCGTTCCATCCCCACAGCGCGAAGCGATCGGCCCGGTCGTATCCGTCCGGCACGGTGCGGAACGCGAACGGCGTGCAGGTCTCGAGCCCGTCGACATTCGCGAAACCCGTGATCGGGCCGTTGCCGCGGCGGGTGGCGATGCCCTTCATGCGCATCTGCATCGGGTCGAACGGGATCCAGCCGATGTCGTTCAGGAAGAACTCGCCGATGAAGCGGAACTTGGACTTGGCGTTGCCCTGCGGCGTTTCGTCGCCCTCGTCGATGCAGTAGACGAGTCGCGCGGGAATGCCGATCGCGCGCAGACCCGACACGCAGGTCGCGCAGATCTCGACCGGCGAACCGCGGCCGGCATCGAGCCCCCAGGAGATTCCATCCGGCGAGAAGCCGATGCCGCGCAGCGCGCCGTCGGGCCCGAAGTCGCTTGTGCCTCCGGTGACCGACTTGAAGCTGGAGGCGATCGCCGCCACGGCATTGCGGGCGGCGACGAAGGGGCTCGCGGAGCGCGCGCCGCCGTTGGTCGCGCCGTCGGCGATCCGAAGGACGAGGGGATTCGTCGGGTCCATCCCCGGCTCGGGTCCGAGGTAGCGGTTGAACTTCGGATCGACCTTCCGCGGCCAGGTCGAGCGCGCCGCGATGTTCTCGTCGACCGAGAGTTCCCAGCGCTGCACCTGCCAACTGGCGCTCACGCGGATCTCGTTCTGTCCGGCCGAGTTCTGCGGGTTGATGCCGTAGACGAGCAGCGCCTCCGGGCCGCTGGCGTTGCGGGTGAAGACGGTGGCGGGATCGAGCTTCGACTGGAAGCCATCGACCATCACGCGCGCGTCGAGCGTGGAGAAGTCGGTGTCGCACCAGCTTGTGCGCATCAGGACCGGCACGGCGACCTTGGTCGTGCCGCGCAGCCGGAACGGCGTGTTCTGGTAGCCCGTGGGTTGCGGTTGCCCGGGTTGCAGCTGCGTCGGCTGCTGCGGGGTGGTCTGGTACGTGCCGTAGAGCGAGATCTCGAGCTGCATCTGGCGCACCTTCGGATCGCTGCGCATCATCGCGATGCTCGCCTGCGGCGCGGTGACGGGCGGCGTCGGCGGCGGCGTGCCGGGCGCGGGCGGCGTCTGCGCCGGCGTGCCCTGTGCGTACGCCGCCGTCGCCGCGAGCGTGATCGCGGATGAGGTCAAGGCTGCGAGAAGCAACGGTGCGTGGCGCATGGCGTGCCTTTCAGCTGATGAGCGTCTTGAGGCTGGCCGGATCGAAGAGGTGCTGGATCCCGTTGACGAACTGCGCAAGCACGAGATTGAGGACGATGATCGTCAGGAAGCTCGCGACGAAACTCTCCGTCGCCGCGCGGCCGACGCCGGTGGCGCCGCCCGAGCAGTGGAATCCCTTGTAGCAGCTGATGAGTCCGATCGCGAGGCCGAACGCCGCGCTCTTCGCGACACCGGTGATCGGATCCCACGCCGAGACGAAGAGCGCGGTGTAGTGCCAGTAGTCGGCATTGGTCACGCCGAAGTAGCCGGTGACGATCGCCCAGGCGCCAAGCGAGCCGACGATGTCGGAGTAGATCGTGAGCAGCGGCGTCATGATGAGGCACGCCATCACGCGCGGCACGACGAGCGTGCGCACGGGGTCGGCCGACATCGCGCGCATCGCATCGAGCTGTTCCGTGACGCGCATCGAGCCGAGCTCGGCCGCGAGCGATCCGCCGACGCGCCCGGCGAGCATCACCGCCGCGAGGACGGGGCCGATCTGCTTCGTGACGGCCGAGTTGATCACGCCGCCCATCTGCTGTTCCTGTCCGAGCGCCGCGAACTGGTCGTAGCCCTCGAGCGCGAGGATCATGCCGATGAAGCCGCCGGTGATCGCGACGACGAGGACGCTCGCCGCACCGACCGTGTAGAGGGGCCCACCGATCTGTCGCCAGCGCAGCCAGCTGCCTGGATCGGTCGCCGCGATCCGGAGCGCGTTCAACGCGAACAGCGCGAAGCGACCGAAGCCGTCGAGCGCGAGGATCGCCGACCAGCCGACCGAAGCGAGGAACTGGATCGCTTGCGTCATCCGCGGCAGGGTATACGCAGGCGCACGATCGGGATCAAACGAAACCGGCGGCCCGACCGAAGTCGGGCCGCCGGGGATTCTCAAGAGGTTCCCGAGGTTCGGGACTTAGGCGCAGGGGCCCCATGCGCCGAGCAGCGCGGAGAGGTCGCTGGCGCCGACGGAGCCGTCGCCATCGATGTCGCCGACGCCCGAGCCGCCCCAGTTGCCGAGCAGCGCCGAGAGGTCGCTCGCGCCGATCGCGCCGTCGCCGTCGAGATCAGCCGGGCAGGGGTTGCCCGTCTCGTACTCGCAGCCCGCAAGCGCCGCACCCGGGGTCTCCGAACCCGCCGGAGCGGTGGTCGGATCGAACACGCCGATCGCGAAGGTGTCGCTGCCGGGGCAGTAGGACACCTGGCTCGGGACGAAGCCGCCCGCGTCGGGGCCGACGCGCACAGTGCCGTAGGCGTACTCGGTGTTGACCGGCGGGACGGCGGCGCTCTCGATGAGCGCGAACATCGAGTTCACGCTCGTCCACGGGGTGACGTCGAGCGTGCCGTCGTCATCCGTGTCGAGGTCCTGGCCGGAGGTGCCGGTGAAGCCGAACACGAGCATGTGGGTCAGGTTGTCCGAGTTCTCGAGGAACTCGTTCGTGAACGGAATCACGAAGTCCGGCGTCGCGCCGCCGAGGGTGAACGTCGAGCGCGCCATCAGGAAGAATCCGTCCGCGGGGATGCGGCGGCCCTGGAGGCTGATCACGGTCTCGACCACGCCCGAGCCTGCGGTGGCCGCGCCATCGCCGATGACGATGTAGGTGAGGCCGTTGAGCAGGGTGTCGGGAGCGCCGTAGAGCTCGATGTACTCGTCGTTGTCCGCGTTGATCTGATCGATGCGGACCTCGGAGATGATCGCCTCGGGAGCCGTCTTCGGGACGAAGCAGTTGAGGGTGGCGAGTTCGGCGCACGCGGCGTCCCACTCGACCTCGCAGCAGGTCACGTCGATCTGGCAGACCGAATCGCAGCAGTCGCGGTCCGAGCAGCCCGCCGAGGCGTGCGGCTCGTAGCACGAGGGAGCGGTCGCGTCACCGCAGGCGTAGGCCGGCGGGCAGACCGTGTTCGCGGTGCCCGGCGTGCCGAAGCCCGTCGGATCAGCCGGATCGAGGCGGCCGAAGCGCCATGCACCATCGGTGCACTTCACGACGTGCGGCGGAGCGCCGAAGTAGTTCGGGCCCACCGTGTTCGCCGAGTAGGCGCAGCGACCGTCGCCGGCGAGCACCGAGACCGAATCGATCGTCGTGTCCCACGGCGTGCCGTCGAGGGTGCAGTTGTTGTCCGTGTCGCCATCGGTGTTCGCGAGGGAGAGGAAGTTGAACACGAGGAAGTAGGTGACGGTGTCGCCGTTCTCGAAGTTCAGGCTCTTGACCACATCCGCGGTGCCGAGCGTGTAGGTCGACTCGGCGATGAGCATGATGCCGTCCTTCGGGATGAAGGTGCCATCGAGCGAGATGACCGCCTCGAAGTTGCCGTCGAGGTCGGCGCCGTCGCCGACGACCACGATCGAGACGCCGTTCAGGCTGGTGCCCGGAACGCCCTTGATCTCGATGTACTCGTTCGGGTCGGTTCCGCTGACGTCGTCGATGCGGATCTCGGTGATCTCGAGCACCGGAGCCGCGCCCGACTGGAGGCACGACGTACGGGCCTGGTTGACGCAGTCCTGATCCCACGTGGTGTTGCAGCACGTCGGATCGATCGCGCAGACCGCGGCGCAGCAGGTCGGGTTGACGCAGCCCGGGGTCGCGTGGACGGCGTGGCAGTTGCCGGCGCCGTTGCCGCAGGTGGTGCAGTCCGGGTTCACGAGCTTCGGGCTGTCCTTCTTGTTCGGGTCGGTCACCGCGAAGGTGCCGATCGACCACGCGCCGGTCGGCGAGCAGCGATAGATGTGGCCCGGCCAGAAGGTGCCGTCCGGGCCGACGGTAACCGCGCTGTAGACGCGATCCTGCGCTCCGGTGGCGTTGGTGTTGACGTTCGCCACCGCGTCGACGATCTCGCTCCACGGCGTCACATCGAGCACACCGTCGTCGTTGGTGTCGAGGTCGGTGTTGATCGCGCCGGTGAAGTTGCGCACGAGGAGGTGCGTGGTGTTGTCGGTGTTCTCGAAGTTGAGCGGGTTTGTACCCGTCAGCACGACGTCGGCGGTCGGAACCGCCACGGTCGACGTGCCGCTCGCGTCGGTGAGCGGCTCGGCAACCACGAAGTAGCCGGTGCCGCCGATGGTGCGGCCGGCGAGCGAGACGACCGCCTCGACGAAGCCGGAGCCCTGCGTCGCGGAGCCGTCACCGATCACGATGTAGGTGAGATCGGAGAGATCGGTGCCCACGCCGCCCTTGAGCTCGAAGTACTCGTCGTAGTCGGCTCCCGACTGGTCCATGCGGACCTCGTTGATGATGACGCCGGTCGGAACGCAGGTCTGGTTCGCGAGACCGGGCGAGTCGACGCCGCCGAGCGGGTCGATCGTGCCGACGTTCCACTGCGACGTGTTCGCGCAGCGCCACACGGCCGCGGGCTGCGAGCCTGCCTCGGGGCCGACGGTCGTCGTCGAGTAGTAGTAGTCGGTCTTCTGGCCGTTCGGCGTGTCGGTCGCGAGCACGGCGACGCTGCCGACCACCGAGGTCCACGGCGTCACGTCGAGCGTGCCGTCGTCGTTGGTATCGAGCTTCTGTCCGATCGTGCCCGTGAAGCCGCGCACGAGGAGGAAGGTGACGTTGTCGCCACCCTCGAGGTTGAGGCTCACCGCGAGGTTCGGGGTCGCGAGGCTGAGCGTCGGCTCGCCGATTAGGAAGAAGCCGTTCGCGGGCATGTTGCCCGACAGATTGATGACTTCCTCGATGTAGCCGTTCTGCTGGCCGGGGAAGGCGAAGTCATCGTCGCCGATGACGATCACCGAAACGCCCGCGAGAAGCTCGCCCGGGGCGCCTGCGATCTCGATGTACTCATCGAAATCAGCGCCGGGCTGCTCGAGGCGGATCTCATTGAGACGGAGGGGGGCATCAGCGAGGGCGACCGCCGCAAAAAGCGACGGAAGACAGACGACGCCCGAAATGGCCAGTCGACGCATCGGAACTTGCTCCTGCTCTTCAGATTGTGGCTTGGATCGAGTTGTCCGCCCCTTTGAGGAGTCCGTTCGAGCGCCTCATGCGCGCGGACGGTCCCTCGGACGCGTCGATCTTGGGCCGTGTGGGACACAATTGCCTCGCTCGTGAGGCAGGGCCGAGTGTAGTGCGGACCTGTCCGAAGTCGAATCGAATGCCCGGAACGACCCCCTTTTCACCGACATTTCTCGGTCCTTTCACGGAGCCTGAGTCCGGGATCCGGCCCGGCGCCGCGTCAGAAGCCGCCGGGGACGGGTTGCGTGGGGAGCGGCGGCGAGACCGACCGGGCTGCCACCTCGAAGAGGAGCGTCCCAAAAATGCGGTGGGCGGCGCAGGACCGTGGTCCGCGCCGCCCATCGCGGCTCTCTGAGCAGAGGCGGTGGGGCGCTGAAGCGCCGCGCACGCCTCCTGACGTCATGTCAGATCACTTCTCGTTTGCTTCCTCGGTGCCGGTCGCGGTCTGCGTGCCGGTGCTGCTCGACTTCGCCGGGGTCGACGAGCCCGAGCCCGACGCCATCGCGCCGCTCGGCATCGGGACGAGGAAGACCTCGACGCGACGGTTCTCGGCGTTGCCCTTCGTGGAGTTCTCCGCGATCGGGCGGAACTCGCCGTAACCCGCGACCATGAAGCGGTTCGCGCCGACGCCATCACCGACGAGCGCATCGCGCACCGAGATCGAGCGGTGCGCCGAGAGGTGCACGTTCGTCGGATGCTGCGCGGCGGTGGCGGCGCGACGGATCGCGACGTTGTCGGTGTGACCGACGACGCGCACCTCGAGGTTGCGCGCCTCGCCCTGGTTCAGGATCTCGGCGAACTTCTTCAGCACGGTCTCGGCCTTCGAGGTGAGCTTCGCGCTGCCGAGGTCGAAGGTCACGTCGCTCTTGAAGCGGAGCATGCCGAGACGCGCATCGAACTCGAAGATGTCGGGGTAGTCGGCCGCGAGCTTCTCGAGCACCTCGTTCACCGACTCGGGAAGCGGGCTCATCGAGCCGAGCTGCGCGAGCAGCGACTGGTAGCGCTTCTCGAGTTCCTCGAGCGCGCCACGATCGCCACCAACCATGCTCTTCGCGGCGGCGAGATCGGCCGCGGCTTCCGCGAGCTGCTTGCGCAGCATGTCCTCGTTCGCACGAGCGGTCTGGTAGTCGGTCTGCATCTGAAGGAGCTGCTGCTCCTTGCTGCGATACGCCGACATGAGATCGTCGTACTGGTTCTGCGGCACGCAGCCGCCGAGGGCGATGAGGGTGAGGCTGGAGATCGCGAGGGTTGCAGAGTGGGCGAAACGCATGAGGCTTCCTACCTTCAGGAGTTGTCTTGACCACAAGTCTCGGAGAGGGTGGTCGGTACCAATCGAACGGATTCGTTCGTCACGGCATCGCGCGATGCCGATCAACTTTGCCTTGGTGTGTTGGGATGAAACGGAGCGCCGAGGTGCTCGGCGCGCGCGGATTGTACGGATTTTCAAGCGCTGTGCTTCAGGCCCGCAGCGCCGCGCAGGAAATCCGCGCCGGGGACGAGCGTCGGGGTCGCCGCCCCGCGCCGCTGCGCGTGGGCCCGAGGGTGTCGACTTCAGCCGTCGTTGGGGGGCGCCCGCCGCTCAGCCGTTCCGGCCAGCGTTCTCGCCGATCCGGCGGGAGAGGTTGGTCCGGCTGAACGCCTCCTCGAAGTCGAACACCGACGCGAAGTCCCGGATCGAGTCCTCCGGGGTCTTCGACATCATGCCAAGCTCGATGAGCCGGTAGACGATTCGTCCGAAGTCTTCGGTCCGCAGCACGTTCCAATGACGGAGGACGGTCGGGGCGAGCATGCCGTAGCGCTCGATCGCGTAGTCGCGAAGTCCAAGGGACAGCTGCTGGCCGGTGATGTGGCGCGTGTCGGCGTCGTCAAAGTCGGGTGTCAGGGAGCGATGGGCGCCGACGGTGGCCGACCCAACGGATGCCCGGGAGTGCCCCTGCATTCGCTCGACGGTGTGGGAGAGGCCTTCCTGGACGAACTGGTAGGCCTCGATCGGGTAGGGGCCATCTCCCACGATGCGCGCGATCGACAGGGGGGCGGCCTGGCAGACCTCGGCCGAGGTCAGGTCGGCCGACTGCAGGCTCAGCGCATCGAGTTCATACTCGTTGATCGGATCCACAGTGCACATCCTCCGGTGGAACGAGCCGACGGCGGGTACGACCGCCACAGATGGCGAGTCTACCCGCCGGAGCGCCCACGCAAGCATGTCATCGGCGTTCTGCGAGAAACTCCTGCACCGTCGGGGATGACGGGGGCGTCTGCAGCATCGGTGAGGAGAGGCCGGAACCGTTCCCGCGGCGGCTTCCCCACGGGGACCGGCGTCGCGGGCGGTGCGGCTGGCGGCCGGTCGTCCGACAGTCGGCGGCGGGCCCTCCGTGCCCCTGTGGCATCCTTCGAGCGCGCCCCTTTCGGCGCAGCGATCCGGTACCCTCCGAACCCATGGACGAACGCCGCACGGACGCGGAAGGTAGCGCTCGCAGCACGCCTGCGAATCCCGCGCCTCCGGACGTCCGCACCCTCCACATCTGGCAGATCCAGTCGGTGCGCGACGTGCTCGTCATCGCGCTTGTCGCCGGCGTCGTGTACGTCGGCTACGCGCTGCGCACGGTCACGGTGCCCTTGCTCATCGCCCTCGCGCTCGCCTACCTGGTGGAGCCGGTCGTCTCGCGCATGACGACATGGCGGCGGATGTCGCGTCCGCTTGCGGTGGGCGTCATCCTCGCGGCGCTCGGCATCCTGCTGTCGGTGCTTCTCGCGATCGTGATTCCGCTCGCGGTCGGTCAGACGCTGTCGTTCGCGGAGAGCCTGCGGAGCGGGCGCTACGACGGAGCGGTGAGCCGCGTGATCTCGGTCGTGCCCGAGGAGTATCGCGCCGACGTGCGGGAGTGGGCCGATCGGATCGTGCATCCCTCTTCCCGCGAGTCGCGCGAGTCGAAGCACTCGGATGCGGCGGCAGGAGCGAAGCCATCGACGGCAGATTCCGCACCGCCGGCCGAGAGCGGCGGTCGCCCGAACGAGCCGGATGCAGACGATGCCGCGCTGGCCAAGGACGAGGCGGCGGTGCGCGGAGAGGCCCGCGAGGAGGCCCGCGAGGAGGCCCGCGAGGCCGTGCGCGATGCCGAAAAGGACGCTCAGCGCGGGCAACGCGCGCTGCCGCCCCTTCCAAGCGCGGTCACGCAGGTGAGCCTCGACAATCCGATCGTCTCCGTGCTCGGCGCGGGAGCAGGACGCGCGTACGCGATCGGCATGTGGATGCTGCAGCTCGGGCTCGTCCTCTTCCTCATTCCGTTCTACTTCTACTACTTCAGCGTGCACTGGCCCTCGATCGTCGGGTTCTTCTCGTCGCTCGTCCCCGAGGAAAACCGTGGGCGCGTCGGTGAGATCGTGGCCGAGATGGACCGCGCCGTCGCGGGATTCGTGCGCGGCCGCATCGTGATCTGCACGATCATGGGCGCGATGTTCGCGATCGGCTGGCAGGTCTGCGGCGTGCCATACGGCATCGCGCTCGGTCTCCTCACCGGGCTCCTCTCGATCGTCCCGTACCTCGGAGGCATCGGACTTCCGTTCGCGGTGCTCCTCCTGGTGGCCGACCAGTACGGTCTCGCGCCCGAGGCGCGGATGGCGGTGTGGCAGATGCTGCTCTGGCCGTCGCTCGTCTTCGTGGTCGTGCAGACGATCGAGGGCTACCTCCTCACTCCGGTCATCGCCGGCAAGGCGACCAATCTCGATCCGGTGACGATCGTGGTGGCGATCCTCGCAGGCGGATCGATCGCGGGCGTGTACGGAATGCTCCTCGCGATTCCGATCGCCGCGTGCGGCAAGATCGCCGCCCGGCGACTGCTGCTCCCGCGCCTCCAGGATTGGGCGCGTGGACGCGTCGCCGATCCGCTCCCAATCGACTCCAACTGACCGGGTACGACTCGAGATCGACCGCGCTTCGCCACGAGAACCACCGATGAAACTCACCACGCTGCTCGATGGCCTGCCCGTCCGACGCGCCGACGCGCTCGACCCCGACATCTGGAGTCTCTGCGAGGACTCGAGGCGGGTGAAGCAGGGCGCGCTCTTCCTCGCGCGCGCAGGCACCAAGACCGATGGACGCGCGTTCATCGCGGACGCGGTCGCCGCCGGCGCGATCGCGGTGGTTGCCCCGATCGGTTCGGCGCGGCCCGACGCGTTCCCCGCGACGGTCGCCTGGATCGAGGCCGACGATGCGCCGCTCGTCGCCGCGCTTGCGGCCGAGCGCTTCTATGGAATGCCGTCGCGCGCGCTCGCCCTCGTCGGCGTCACGGGTACGAACGGGAAGACCACGATCGCGTACCTCACGCAGCAGCTCTTCGCCTCGGCGGGCGTGCGTTGCGGACTGGTTGGAACGGTCGAGATCGACGACGGTGCGAAGCGCGTGCCGTCGAACCTCACCACGCCGCCCGCGCTCGAACTGTCGGAGCTCTTCGCACGCATGGTCGACAACGGCTGCCGCGCCGCGGCGATGGAGGTGTCGAGCCACTCGCTCGACCAGAAGCGCGTGGCCGCGCTCGCCTTCCGCACGGCGATCTTCACGAACCTCACCGGCGACCACCTCGACTACCACGGCACGATGGAGCACTACGCCGCCGCGAAGGCGCGGCTCTTCGCAATGCTCGACGAGGGCGGCACCGCGATCGTCAACATCGACGACCCGTGGCACCGCCACATGCTTCCGCCGCGGGCGCGTTGCCTGCGCACCAGCCTCAAGGACCCATCGGCCGATGTCTTCGGAACGGTGCACCGGATGGGGCTCGAGGCGATGGATGTGACGTTCCGCGGGCCTTGGGGCACGCTCGAGCTCCGGCTGCCGCTCGTCGGCGCGCACAACGTGATGAACGCGATGCAGGCCGCGGCCGCGGCGTTCGTGAACGGCGTCGATGCCACGCGGCTTGGGCACGCGTTGACCGTCTGCCACGCGCCGCCAGGACGCCTGCAGCCGGTGTCGATCGGTTCGGATGGGTTCAGCGTCCTCGTGGACTACGCGCACTCGGACGACGCGCTGGCGAACGTGCTGCGCGCGCTGCGGCCGACGGTGCCCGAGGGCGGACGCCTGCGCGTCGTCTTCGGATGCGGTGGCGACCGCGACCGCACGAAGCGACCGCGCATGGCGAAGGTCGCCTGCGACGGCGCCGACCAGGTGATCGTGACGAGCGACAATCCGCGCACCGAGCGGCCGGAGGACATCATCTCGGAAATCCTCGAGGGCGTTCCCGGTGAGGCGCGCGCGCGCGTCGAGGTCGAGGCCGATCGCGCGAAGGCGATCGAGTTCGCGGTGTCGACCGCGCGCGAGGGCGACATCATCCTCATCGCGGGCAAGGGACACGAGGACTATCAGATCATCGGCAACGAGAAGCGACAGTTCGACGATCGCCGCGAGGCCGAGGCCGCGATCCGGCAGCGGAAGGCGCGGTAGCGTTCGCGCGGTGGAGCACATGGTTCGGTTCGGCCGAGACGGCATGACGTGAAGCGGGAGGTCGTGATGGCAGCGGATGGCAAGCAGGTTTCCGGGAAGGGCGCGTTCCGCGTGCACTGCCCGTCGTTCCAGTCGCTCGTGATCGCGACGCGCGGCGAAGTGCTGCGGCGTCCCGCCCATGATCCCGTCGCGCTCTCGACCGACACGCGCGACGATCTCGCCGGCGCGTGCTTCGTCGCGCTGAAGGGCGAGAACTTCGACGGACATGCCTTCATCGCCAAGGCTGCGGCGGCCGGCGCGGTGCTCGCGATCGTCGAGCAGGCGCCGGATGCCGCGACCTCGGCGTCGCTCCCCGATGGTTTCGGAGTCCTGCGCGTCGCCTCCACCCGTCGAGCCCTCGGCGCGATCGCGCACGCGTGGCGCGCGAGCCTGCGCACGCTGCGCGTGGTCGGGGTCACGGGGAGCGCGGGCAAGACCACCACGCGGCGATTGCTCGAGGGCATCCTCTCGGCCGCCGGTCGCACGCACGCGAGCCCGAAGAGCTTCAACAACGACATCGGCGTGCCGCTGACGCTTCTCTCGACAGCCGACGACACCGACTTCCTCGTGGCCGAAATCGGCATGAACCATCCCGGCGAGATCCTGCCCCTTGCCGAGATGGTCGAGCCGGAGGGCGCGATCATCACGCTGGCGGGTCGCGCGCATCTCGAGGGGCTCGGTTCGATCGAGGCGGTCGCGAAGGAGAAGGCGTCGATCCTCGCGGGCGTCTCCGAGCATGGCTTCGGCATCGTGAACGGCGACAACCCGCCGCTCGTCGAGGCGGTGCGCGCACTTGTCGACGCTGGTCGTGCGCCGCGCATCGTGACATTCGGAACGGGGCCAGCCTGCGCGTATCGGCTTGCGACACGCGAGCAGGGCGAGGCCGGCCATCGGATCGAGGTCGTCTTTCCGAGGCGGGCGGCAGCGCTCGACGGCGACGACCTGCCCGCGCCGATCTCGGAGAGAACCCACGCGTTCACCATGCGGATGCTGGGCGAGCACAACGCGCGCAACGCCGTGGCCGCGATCGCCGCCGCCGCCGAGATGGGAATCGCGATCGATCGGATTCGCGAGGGCCTCGCCGGGGTCGAGGCATCCGACATGCGGCTCGAGCGTCTCGAGATCGCCGGGCGCACCGTCTACAACGACGCCTACAACGCGAATCCCGACGCGATGATCGCGTCGCTGCGCGCATTCGAGGAGCTGTCGGCGGGTGCCTCGCGGCGGGTCGTCATCCTCGGCGAGATGCGGGAACTCGGTCCGGATGCCCGCGCGCTCCACGAGGAGGTCGGCGCGCACGCCGGCCGATTGCTCCGCCAGCGCGACGCGCTCGTCGCGGTCGGGCCGCACGCCGAGGCGCTGGTCACGGCGGCCCGTGCGGCGGGGTTCTCCGGCGAGTCCGCGTCGTCGACCGCGTTCAGTCCGCCGTTCGCGGTCGACGCCGCCCAGTTGATCCCGCGAGGCTCGGTGATCCTCCTGAAGGGCAGCCGGGGCGCGCGCATGGAGCGGTTCCTCGAGCCCCTGGAGGCGGCCTTCGCCGCGGCGGCCACCGGTGTCTGAAGCGACGGTCGAGATCGCGTCGCCGACTTTGAAGGCGCGTGCGCCGGGTACCCGATATCGGGTGGCGCGCGATGGATCACCGAGGTCGATCCGCGCGGCACCTCCGTCGGCTTCTGAATCCCGCCAGGCGTCGTGGGCTGTCCGGCCTTCCGCGTCCCGTCCGCGTTCCGCGAACGGCCGCCAGGTCGGAATCCGCCGTCCGGCCGCGCGGGTGCCGACCTGGTCCGCGGATCGGTGGATTTCCCTCGTTCGCAGCGAAGGGCCACGCGCATGTTCTACATCCTGACGACGCGATTCGAGGAATGGCTCGACCAACTCGGCCTGTACCGGGTGGTGCAGGTCTTCACGCAGCTCGAGTTCCGGGCGCTTGCGGCCACGGTCTTCGCGTTCCTCTTCGTGATCCTGCTCGCGCCGCGCACGATCAACTGGCTGCGACGGCTGAAGGTGGGCGACAACCCCGAGTTCTACGTCGACAAGCTCAACACGCTCAACCAGGGCAAGAAGGACACGCCCACGATGGGCGGTGTCCTGATCTGCGGGGCGATCCTCGGTTCGATCCTGCTGTTCGCCGACATCACGACGCGCCATGCGCAGCTCGCGATGCTGATGCTGGTCTGGATGGGCCTGATCGGGGCGTTCGACGACTGGCTGAAGCTGACGGCGGCGCGCCGCGAGTCGGGCACGCGCGAGGGACTCTTCGCGTGGGAGAAGCTCATCTTCCAGCTCGGCGGCGGTCTGCTGGCGGCGATCTTCCTCTACCAGGCGGCCGATCCGGCGCAGAACCCCGCGGCGGTGAGCCTGAACCTGCCGTTCCAGCGCACCTACCTGCCCACCGCCCTCGGCAGCGTGGCACCCGTCGAGATGAACCCCTCGGTGATCGTCCTCGGCGGAATCCTGTTCGCCGTCATCGGGATGCTCGCGATCGCTGGCACCTCGAACGCCGTCAACATCACCGACGGGATGGACGGGCTCGCCGCCGGCACGATGGCGATCGCCTGCATCGTGCTGATGGTGCTCGCCTTCATCGCCGGTCGACAGGACCTGGCCCAGCACCTCCTGATCCCCCATGTGCCAGGCGGGCGCGAACTGACGGTCGTGACCGGAGCGATGGCGGGGGCATGCCTCGGATTCCTCTGGTTCAACTGCAACCCTGCCCGCGTCTTCATGGGCGACACGGGGTCGCTCGCGCTCGGTGGGCTGCTCGGCTACGTCGCCTTCGCCATCCGACAGGAGCTGCTGCTCGCCGTCCTCGGCGGGATCTTCTTCCTCGAACTCGCAAGCGTGATGCTGCAGGTTGGCTTCTTCAAGCTGACGAAGGGGAAGCGCATCTTCCGCTGCGCGCCGATCCATCATCACTTCCACCTCGGCGGGTGGAGCGAGGGGCAGGTGGTGGTCCGCTTCTGGATCATCACGGCGATCCTCGGCGCGATCGCGCTCGTCTCGATCAAGCTGCGCTGACCGGCCGGCACGCGCGAACGTCGTGCTCGGCACTCCCGCGGCGCGCGGACCTCGCGTACCCTTCTCGCCATGACGCGGATGGGCGAGGCACGGCAGGACACGGGTGCGCGCGGCGGCGGTCGGTTCGATCGCCGGATCGTCGTGCTGGCGCTCGTGGGCGTCGTGTGCCTCTCCGCGATCGTACTGCAGTTGCTGCGGCTTGGCGTCGTCGAGCACGCGCGGCACGTGGCGAACGTCGAGAAGCATCTCGTGCAGCGTCGACTGCTGCCGGCCTCGCGCGGTCGCATCCTCGACCGGCGCGGCGAGGTCCTCGCGACGGATCGTGCGAGCTGGGACGTGCTCCTCGAGTACGACGCGATCGTCGGACGATGGGCGACCGCGCAGGCCTCGCGCGAGCTCCAGCGCGAACTCGGTCGTCCGGCGTGGCTTGAGCTCTCGTCGCCCGAGCGCGCGGCGCTGGTCCTCGAGCGCGAGGAGAAGTTCGACGCGCAGCTGGAGCAGCTGCTCGATCGACTTGCGGAGGCGGGTGGCATCACGCGCGTCGAGCTCGATCGGCGACTCGATGAGATCCTCCGGCGCACCGCGCGCGAATCGAAGTCGCGCAAGGAGGCCATGATCGCCCGCGAGCTCGCGCTCTATGGCGAGGACGCGCGGCTTTCCGAGATCGATCGCGAGCGCGTGAGCGCGCAGCTCGATGCGCACGTCGTCCTTCCCGATGTCGCCGACGAGGTTGCGTTCTACTTCCAGCGGCTTGCCGAGGAGCTGCCCGGGACCGTCGTCGTCGAACCGTCGACGAAGCGCTGGCGACCGTGGGCACAGATCTCGTACGAGGTCGATCGCAGCGACTTCCCGCAGCCGATACGCTCGTCGAAGCCGACGAAGGTCGTCGTCGACGGCGTCGGCGACCATCTTCTCGGATCGACGCGCACGCAGGTCTTTCCGGAGGATCTGAAGCGTCGCCCGATGGTCGACCCGGCGACGGGCGCGATCGCGGATCTCGGCGGCTACCGTGCGGACCGCGACATCGTCGGAGCCAGCGGGATCGAGCGGTCGTTCGAGGACGTGCTGCGCGGCGTGCGTGGCGTCGTGTCGCGTGACCTCGAGGATGGACTCGAGTCGCGCGTCGCTCCGCGCGATGGCGGCGACGTGCAGCTCACGGTCGACATTCGGCTGCAGTCACGGCTGCAGGCGTTGTTCGAACCAGAGACGCGCCTCACGCAGATCCAGCAGTACCAGCGGGGCTTCGACCCCGAGGGCAATCCGCGGGGTGGTCCGCTTCCGATCGGTTGGAACCTCGATGGCGCGATCGTCGTGCTCGAGATCGCGACGGGCGAGGTGCTCGCCGCGGTCAGCTCGCCGACCATGGCCGAGGGCGTGGCCATGACCGACGACGAGCGGGCGGTCGAGCATCCGGAGATCTTCCGCCCGACCGCGGCGACCTATCCGCCGGGGTCGATCCTGAAACCCATCGTCCTGTGCGCCGCGGTCGCCGAAGGTGTCGCGCGACCCGATGAGGCGATCGAGTGTCGCGGTCACTTCTTCGAGGACCAACCCGATGCCGTGCGCTGCTGGATCTACCGTCGTGCCGAGGGGAAGACCGCGACGCACGGGCCGCTCGGAGCATCGGAGGCGCTGGCGCGCAGCTGCAACATCTACTTCTATGAGCTCGCGCGGCGGCTTGGCCCCGAGCGGCTGATCGGATGGTTCCGTCGTTTCGGGATGGACGCGGCGATCACGCCCGACATCGCCCAGCAGGAGGAGGGATCGCTTCCGGATGCGGACGATCTTGCGTCGTTCCGCGAGAACCGCGATCGCGTGAGCCCGGTGCTGCTTGGGATCGGACAGGGGCCGCTCACCTGGACGCCGCTCCACGCAGCACAGGCGTTCGCGACAATCGCGCGCGGCGGAGTCTGGCTGGCGCCGCGGTTCGTGCGCGATGGAAAGCCTCCCGAGCGCGTGGATCTCGGTATCCCGCAGGGTGCGATCGACGCGGCGCTTGCGGGCCTTCGTGCGAGCGTCAACGCGTCGTACGGCACCGGGCACCACATCACGCTCGAAGGCGGTGCCCGCGAGGAACTCTTCGGCATCGAAGCGCTCGACGTGTGGGGGAAGACCGGCACGGCAACCGCGCCCAAACTGCGGATCGGTGACTCGTTCGTACAGACCGATCACGCGTGGTTCGTGGGGCTCGTCGGAGAGGCCGGCGGTGCACCGCGCTACGCGATCGCGGTTGTCCTCGAGCATGGCGGTTCGGGTGGCAAGGTCGCCGGCCCCGTCGCCGCCGCCGCGATGCGCGCGCTTGCGGCCGAGGGCTACCTCGGTGACCTCGCGCGGAGCGCGGCAGGGGGTGGCTCCTGATGTCGCCCGGAATGGGCTACACGCCGGCGGAACTCTTCGCCGGAACGGAGCGGCGCGGCGGATTCCGCCTGCGCTGGGCGACGCCTGCGTGGCTCGCGGTGGTCGGCGCACTCCTTCTCTCGCTTGTCGGGATCGCCTCGATCTCGCTCACGCGGCCCGAACTCGCCGCGCGGCAGGGAGCGTTCCTCGCGGTCGGGATCGCCGCCGCGTCGATCACGACGTTCTTCTCGCCGCGATCGCTGCGGATCTCCTGCTGGGTCGTGCTTGCGATCTCGCTCGCGCTGCTCGTCTTCGTGTTGCTGCCGTTCGTGCCGAGGTCGATCGTCACGCCGCGCAACGGTGCGCGTGCGTGGATCAACCTCGGCGCCGCCGACTTCCAGCCCTCGGAGCTCGCGAAGATCGCCTTCATCCTCTGCACGGCGCAGTGGATCGCGATGCGCGGGAGCCCGCGCACGCTGCGTGCGCTCGTCGTGCCGGTCGGGCTCTGCGTCACCCTCGTGGGCCTCATCGTGCTCGAGCCGGATCTCGGCTCGGCGCTGCTCTTCCTGCCGACGATCGTCGCGATGCTCGTCGCGGCCGGCACGCGCAAGCGGTTCGTGATCGCGGCGCTGCTTGCCGCGGCGATCGCCGCGCCGGTCGCCTACTTCGCGGTGCTGAAGCCCTACCAGCGCGCGCGCATCGACGCGATCGCGGCGCAGATCAAGGGCGACACGCGGTACGAACGAGACATCGGCTTCCAGGGTTGGCGCGCGATGCGGCTGGTGGGCGCCGGTGGCCTCCTCGGCAACGACGAGGAGCACGCGCGCGCACTTGTGCGATTCAACGCGCTGCCGGAGGAGCACAACGACATGGTGTTCGCGGTGGTCGCGTGTCGCTTCGGCGTGGTCGGCGGGATGATCGTCCTGCTCGCCTCGGCGAGTGTCGCGATCGGGGCGCTCCTGACGGCGTGGTATGCGCGCGACGGCTTCTCGAAACTCGTCGCCGTCGGCGTCGGTGCGCTGCTCTTCGCGCAGATGACCGTCAACATCGGCATGACGATCGGCCTGCTCCCGATCACCGGCGTGACGTTACCCTTCGTGAGTTACGGAGGCAGCAGCCTCGTCGCCTGCTGGACGCTCGTCGGTCTCCTCGTGGGGATCGGCATCCGGCCCCCGACCGGCGCCGAAAAGTGTTCGTTCGACGGTTGATCCGGCGCGTTTCGCCGGAGCGAGGAGAGTCCTGCGTGCGACATGGGAAGCATGACGATGGAGCGCGGGCTCGCGGAGACGGCGGCGACCGCGCGACGGCCAAGGCTGCCGATGCCGCGCGTGAGGCGGAACTTGCCGCGTGGCTCGCCTTCGATCCGGAGCCTCCGGCGATCCCCTGCGACGAGGAGGCCCGTGCGATGCTCGGCCGGGCCGGGATCGAGCTGTCCGCCGAGGAGGAAGCGCTGCTTGGCCGCTATCTCGGCATGCTCTTCGTGACCAACGAGCGCATCAATCTGACGCGGATCGATGCCGAAAGCGCCTGGAAGCGGCACATCGTCGACAGCCTCACGCTGCTCGGGCCCCTCGCGTCGCTTGGCGAGGTGACGCGGGGGATCGACGTTGGTTCGGGCGGCGGGTTGCCCGCGATCCCGCTTGCGATCGCGCGGCGCGACATCGCGTGGACGCTCGTCGAGTCGACCGGAAAGAAGGCGAGGTTCCTCGAGTCGATCGCGCGCAGACTCGGGTTGGGAAACGTGCACGTCGTCCAGTCGCGCGCCGAGGTCGCGGCGCGCACCGAGCTGCGCGAATCGTTCGATGTGGCGACCTCGCGCGCGGTCGGGGCGCTCGGCGACCTCGCCGTCTGGTCGGTGCCGTTCCTCCGGATCGGCGGCGTCATGCTCGCGATCAAGGGCGAGCGGGCGGGTGAGGAAATCGCCGCAGCAAAGCAGTCGCTCTACGAGCTGCACGCGCACGTCGTCGGCGAGGTGAGAGGC
>JAJTGL010000095.1 GCA_021297795.1 Planctomycetaceae bacterium | reverse complement strand
ACTTCGAGCAGCACGCCGAATCGAATCCGCAGGCGAAGCAAGCCAGCGACGACACCCGGATGCACCTGCGGAGGGAGGTCGACGCGCTGCTGACGGACCGGTGGTATCTCGAGCAGTTCGACGCCGCGCTCGAGCGACAGTCCGCCGCAGTCCATCCGAAGCTCGCTGCAACGGTCCATCGCGCGGCCGACCTCTGGGAGCAGGGCGAGAAGATCGTCGTGTTCGCGTTCTACCGCGAGACATGCCGCGCACTCCGCTCGCACATCAGCAACGAGATCGAGCGGCGGCTGCTTGCGAAGGCCCGATTCCGCCTCGGGCTGCCGGACGGACCGCAGGTTCGGCGGCAGGTCGAATGGAGGCTTCAGCAGATTCAAGACCGCTACTTCGACAAGCCAAAGGCGCCGGGAAAGCGCGCGATGGATGCAGCACTCGACGCGCTCGTGCAGTTGCACGCGAAGGGCATCGATGCACTCGACCAGCCCGCGGAGCTCCGCGCGGGCCTGATCTCGGTCATGCGACGCTTCCTTCGGGTCCAGACCACGCTCGTGCGCTGCTACCCCTTCGAGATCGAGCGGGAGCTGCAGCACGCGGAGATCGCCTCGCGGCTGCTCGATCATGCCGACGCCTCGGGAATGACGTGGCGCCAGAAGTTCGACGAGTTCATCGGATTCCTCCTTGGGAGGTGCTCGCGGGACGACCGCGCGGAGTATCTGGCGGCACTGGGGCGGATCAGCACGGGCGCGCAGCGTGTCGGCGAAGACGGGGATGCGGAAGACGATGGGGACATCGAAGGCGACGGGAACCTCGGGATCGCCGGCCGCGATCCCCGAACTCCATCCAAGACCGCACTCGCCAACATCGCGCTGTGCATCGGCGCAACCAAGCTGGAATCTCGTCTACGTCGCATGCGCGGATTCAACACGCCGTTCTTCCCGGATATCCTCGTCTGCAGCGAGGTCATGTCGGAGGGCGTCGATCTCCAGCGCTTCTGCCGCCACGTGATCCATCACGATCTCGCATGGAATCCGAGCACGATCGAGCAGCGCACCGGACGCGTCGACCGCATCGGCTGCAAGGCAATGAACCGTCATCCGATCCAGACTTACCTCCCGTACATCGGTGGCGGTGCCGACGAGCGGCAGTTCCGCGTGATGCGCGATCGGGAGCGATGGTTCCAGGTTGTGATGGGACAGGATGCGGTGGCGAACCTGATCAACGCCGAGACCGTCGACAGGTTCTTTCCTCTCCCGGCATCGCTCGTCGATTCGCTCGCGTTCGATCTCGGCATCCGCGCGCGCTGAATGCATATGCCTCCGCCATCGCCGTCAGGGATGCAGATCGCGCGACACCGCGCGACGATACGCGACATCACACGCACTCGTCACTCCGAGCACGGCCCCCATCCATCGAGCACGACCGTCAGATCCGCGCCGCCGACGACGCCGTCGCCGTTGAGATCGCAATCGAACTCGCCTCCACCGGCGGTGCCCCACGAATCGAGCATGATGGCGAGGTCGGCACCATCGACGACGCCATCGCCCGAGACGTCCGCGACGCATGCAGGATGCTCGACCAGCACGAGCGAGATGTTGTCGATCGCGAAGTCGTTGTCAGTCCCATCGATCTCGGCACGCATAGACACCTCGACCGTCGACGACGTCGCCTCGAACTTCACGGCGAAGGATTGCCACGTAACCATGCTGATCGCGGCGGCGCTGAACACCGTCGATCCATCGAGATCCACCGCGAACGAGATGCCGCCCACCGGGCTATTGATGATGTTCGCACCGCGGAAATCACCGGTCAGTAGGTAACGCGCGCCCTCGACGAGCGACCCCACCGTCTGCCGGATCGTCGGGTCCGATTCCACGCCCCCGCTGTCATTGAGGATGAACATGCCGGCCGGTTGACCGCCGCTCGCGCGCCAGCCGCCGGCACCGTCGATGTTCGAGGCCTTCCACCCCTGCGACCCCATGGAGAACCCGCCGTTCACGATCAACTCGACCCCGGTGCCACCTCCGCCGGACTCGCACACATCGGGGACATAATTTCCGTTCGCATCCACGAGCGTTCCGTCGAGCAACTGCCCGAGGTCGACCAGTCCGTCGCCATTGCAGTCAGCGGACCACTCGACGATGTAAGCGCGAATCGGCCATCCCGGATTGACGTCATCGATGTCGTTCCAACGCGCGGCGGGACACCAGCAAGGAGTCGTGTTTCCGAAGTGGAGAAACGCCTCGGATCCACCGCTCGGATTCCCTCGATCCCACACGGCGAAGGCCCACGGCTCTTCCGTCACCCACCGCCATCCGCAGTTCGGTCCGCAGGGCGATGAGAGATCTCGAAATCCGCCGAGATACGGCCCCTGCGGGCCGTTCCAGAGATCTGGTGCGGAAGCAACCTGCGCGAACACCCAGTCGTTCTCCGCGGCTGTCGTCAGGGTTGCGAGGTATCCCCCCAGCGACGACGCTTCTTGTCGCGCGCTCGTCCACGACAACGGATTGTCGGCGCGCCGGGCCGCATACCAATGCCCGTTCCCCCCTCCTCTATCGTCCACTGCGCGGCCTCCTGCGCGCGGGCGCTTCCGATACACGAAATCACCACGGTGACGACCGCGGGGCCGAATCGAGTCATCATGCTGTACTCCTCTGCCGCGCCGGTGACGCCCCGAACGGCAATTCAATTTAGCAGGATGGCATCTCGTTTCCAACAGAATCCTTGCGCGAAGCCGATTCCCTTCGACCAACGGTGGCCTTCCCCGCGAAACGCGCGCCACTTCACCGTCGCCGACGGCCGCCGAGGCCCGCCAGTCCGAGGAGCGCGATGGCGCCCGGTGCTGGCACAGCGGCGATGGCCAAAGAGGCCTCGTCGACGAAGCCGGTGTTCCCCGCAAGCGACAGGCCGTTGTAGTTCACCTCGTACACGATCCACGTGGTGTTCACGGGGATCATGGCGGAGACAGAAGCCTGCTCCCAGGTCGCGGGATTCGAGTCGAGGATGAGGTTTGCGAGGCCCGTGCTGCCCAGCAGCGCCGATTGCGTCGAACCGCTGAAGAAGCGGGCGCGCAGCCGCGCGTTGGCCCCGCTGTAGCCACCGTTGGTGTTGAAGAGCGCGCTCGCACTGATCTGTGCGTTGCCCGAAGCGATGAGCGCGGCGTACGACGACACATCGACCGCCTGCACGGTCAGCGTGGAAAGCTGCCCCGCGCCCACCATGCAGAGCATCTGCGCGCCGCCGCACGGCGTCACGCCTGCGGTTGCGGGCGTGATGCCGCCCGCGAGGATGCCCCAGACGCCTTGGTTCGCCGAGAAGTTGGCGAGCACGTTGCTCGACGCCGTGAAAGCCGTCGTCTCGAAGCCGGAGTTCGCAAGGAGATTGGCGCGCGCTTCCTGCGCGAGGAGCGAGGCGAGGGCGAGCGTCGCGGAGGGCACCGCGGCGCGATAGGTCAGGATCTGCATGGATGTTCCTCTCGAGCTGCAGGAAGGCGCGAAACAACAGCCGCACCCGGCGATGGACGGGTGGACGGCCCCTGCATGGGGGCCTTCCGGGCGACGACGCGCGATCTCTCAGCGAGCCTCTCGAATCTTCCACCTTGAGGACGACCCCACCTCCGGTCCCGGGCCCCGCCCGCGGTCCTCGTCCGAGGCTTAGCGCTTCCTCCCCGCCGTCGGCCAGGCGAGCCCGAGTCCAAGCTGCCCCGCCAATCGCTCGGCGGACGCGCGCGCCGCGGCGGCTGCCACGCGCGCCCCGACACTCGGCTCGTGCCAGAGCCGATCGACGCGCAGCACGCCGTTCTCGCGGTCGCTCGCGAGGTCCAACCGCGAGACGATCCGCTCCCCTACGAGGACAGGCATCGTGTAGTAGCCGTGCACGCGCTTCGCAGCGGGTACGAAGGCCTCGAATCGGTAGTTGAAGTCGAAGAGTTTCGCGAGGCGCGCGCGCTCGCGGATCAGCGGGTCGAAGGGCGCAAGAAGGCGCGGAGTTTCGTCTGGTGTCACCCGCGCCGCTGCCTTCTTCCAATCGAGCCGTGCGAAGCCCGGGCGCGCCGCGCGTCCTAGTCGCTCGAGCGCCACCTGCGCGATCTCGCCGCGTGCCGCGGCCTTCGCACACCACGCGCTCGCCTCCATGGGCGTGATCGCCCATGCGAAGTGCGCGATCTCGCGCGCGGTTGCGGCGCCGAGCCGCTCGAGCGCGGCGGTGCACGCCCACGCAACGAGGTCGTTGCGCGCCGGCGCGTTGGGCATGGCGCCGTGCACGCGCTCGGCGAGGTCGTACACCTTCTCGAACCCGCGACGCGAATGGACCGCGACCTCGCCCGTCCGCCAGAGGAACTCGAGTGCGGCCTTGTGCGGCGACCAGTCCCACCAGCCCTCGCTCGGGCGTGCGCGCGCGGGCCGTGGGAAATCGCGCGTCGCGAGCGGCCCACGTTCCTCAAGCGCCGCGCGCACCTCGACGAGCGTCTTCCGCCAGTTGCGGCCGAGGCGCTCGCGCATCCAGGCGCTCTGACGCAGTCGCGCGCGGCTCCGCTCGAAGCGATGGGTCCACCACGGCAGCCAGTCGCTGCGGATGACGCTTGCGTCGTGCGTCCAGTGCTCGAACGCCGCGCGGGAGACTTCGGTGTGGTGCGCAAGCTGTTCGGGCTTGTAGCCCTCTAGCCGCGCGTGCAGGATCAGGTGATGCGCGCGCTCGACCGAGTTGATGCTGTCGACCTGGATGAAGCCAAGCGCGCGCACGAGGTCGAGGACTCGCCCCTTCGTCGCGCGTGCGGGCGCTTCATCGAGCGCGCAACCGGCAAGCAGCAGCAGCCGCGCGTCGCGGACGGAAACGGTCTCGGCGTTGCACAGGCGTCCTGCCACGGTGCGAAGGTACGCGTCGGCGAGGGGTGTACACAAGCCGTTCGCACTCGATCCCGCAACTCGGTGCGAAGGCACACAGGGCGGATCCGCGGGCCCTCAGAGACGTCATCGCGGTGCATGCTCGGGATCGATCGAACGAATGTCGGGCTTCGGCGCCAGGACGACCGAGCATCAGCCTGAGCAAATCGATGATTTCGAGGGGTATCGAGATCGATCCGCGGTTCCGAGGTGGCTCTCTGCATCGGCATCCTTCGCGGGCTCCGCAGGCGCAGCGACGGGATCTCCCCGCGCTGAGGGCCAGGAGCGACGTGGGTGCACGCCGGGGGAGCCAAACTCCGCGACACCCCCCGCGCGCAGCATCCAACCCACCGTTCCGGACGAAACCGGCCGACCATGCCCCTTCCCAGCCCAGCACCGACGTCTCGTTTCACCTCGCTCCTCCGCTGCGCCGCGCTCCTGTACGGCTCCCTCGTCTGCGCCCCCTGTGCGGCCGCGGCCGACTCGAATCTCGAGTTCAACGGCGGCACGAAGGGATGGCAGACCGTGCTCGACGGCGTGATGGGCGGCCTGTCAACCGGGCGCATCGCGGCGGGCGAAGGCGGCACGCTGCGCTTCACCGGCGAGCTCTCGCTCGAGAACAACGGCGGGTTCTCGCAGATCCGCACGGCGGTCGCCGAAGACACCTTCACCGGTGCAACCGGGCTCGTCCTTCGCGTGAAGGGCGACGGGCGCACCTACCAGTGCGACATCCGATCGTCGCGCATGCGCCTCATGGCGGGCGGGTATCAGCGCAACTTCCCGACGAAGGCGGGCGAATGGACAGAGGTCGAGATTCCGTTCGATCAGTGCGTCGCGAACAGCTTCGGCCAGCGCGTGCGCAATGCGCCCGAACTCGACGCGGCGTCGATCGAGTCGGTCGGTATCACGCTCGCCGACAAGAAGGAAGGGCCGTTCGCGATCGAGATCGATTGGATTCGTCCGATGGGTGGCGCTGCAACAGCGCAACCATCAGCCAACTCGCTGGCCGCGGTTGCAACCAACGCCAACCTCACCACGCTGCTGGCGCTCGTGAAGGCCGCGGAGATCGAGTTTCCGAAGGACGCGAAGCTGACGATCTTCGCGCCGACCAACGAGGCGTTCGCGAAGTTGCCGGCGGAGAAGGTCGAGTTCCTCACGAGCGCGAAGGGCAAGTCGACGCTGCAGGCGATTCTCAAGCACCACGTGGTCGCGCAGTCGCTCGAGAGCCCGGTGGTGCTCGAGCGTCGACGGCTGAAGGCGCTGTCGGGTCAGTCGCTCGACGTCGATCCCACGGCGTTGACCGTGGACGGCGCGCGGCTCGTCGCCACCGACGTTGCGTTTGATGGCGGCTTGGTGCATGTGATCGACAGCGTCATGCTGCCTGAACTTCGCACGATCGAGGAGGTCGTCGCGGAGGACGAGCGCTTCGCCACGCTGCGAGCCGCGATCGACGCGGCCGGCCTCGGCGCCCAGCTCGGAGCACGAAACCCCGGGCCGTGGACGGTGCTCGCACCTTCCAACGAGGCCTTCAAGGCAATCCCGGCCGATGCGCTCCAGTCGCTTCTCCAGGATCGCCCGGCGCTGACGGCGGTGCTCGCGGCGCACGTGCTTCCGACCGCGATCCGACGCGACGAGATGCTCGCGCAGGGTTCGGCGCGCACGCTCCTCGGCGACGGCATCGTGAAGTTCGCGCTCGAATCAGGCGCGATCACGGTCGATGGAGCACGCATCGAGATCGCGGACATCGAGGCCGCGAACGGCGTCGTGCACGTCATCGACCGCGTGCTGCCCGCGCGAAGCGCGACGGCCTCCGGCGCGAGCGGCGACGCGGCTTCATCGGAATCCGCCTCGCCGCAGCAGCGCGCGCGGCAGGCCGCGGCGATCCTCGAGCTCGCGATCGACCGCGGGGTGCCGCGATTCAATGCCGGCGATGTGTCGTCGTGCGCCGCGCTCTACGAACTCGCGATCGCATCGGTGGTGCTGCTCGGAGATAATGCGATCAGCGCGAGCACGAAGAGCGACCTCACGAAGGCACTCGAGCAGGGCGCGAAGCACGACGACGCGGCCGAGCGCGCGTGGATCTACCGCCGCGCGATGGATCGCGCGATGGAGGCGTTGCTCGCGTCGGATGCGTGAGCAATGTCAGGCGGCGCTGCTCGACATGAACTAGCGTCCTGCTTTCGGAACATACACGCTCGGCACAGCGAAGTTTCCGGGCTTCCCGGCCGCACTGCGGACGGCGAGCACGAAGCTCGAGAGCAAAGTAGCACGGCCATCCGTCGCCACGCGATACACCCACTGTCGCCCATTCCCGATGATGCCCGGAGGCGGTGCGGTCTTGATCGCGCCTGATTCGGACCACTGCAACAGCACGTCGTTGGTGGCAGGCATCGCGCCGGCTTCAGGCCATTGGAGAACGACCTGCTGGATCTCCTGCGGTTCCTCCCATCGGAGGCCGTAGATCAGCATGGACTTGTCGACGTTCAACTCGTCGAGCAGCGTCGCGAAGTCCTTCGGCGTCGTGGCCGAAGGCGTGTCGTATCGGATGACGCGCGCCAACCGAGCGAGGTCATCCGGAGCGGGAGCCGCCGTGGGCGTCGATGTCACGCCCGCTCTCGGGAAGAACACGTAGGGCTCCCCACCGCTTCCGTGAAACGGATCGAGGATGTCGAGTAACGGCGTCAGTGGCTCACTGCCGTCTTCCGAAGCGGAGCCGAGGAGCAACGGCCCTCGGAAGTGCCGCACCGCGCCGGGCGAACGATCGGCGTGCAGCGCCGGTCGAGGGCCGGAGACTTGTTCGAACGCGAGTTCAACGATCGTTCCCACTGTAGGTCGCACGGAGATCTCGGCAAACGAGCCGTCGCGACGTGGTGTGGCCAGCCTGCCATCGACCGTGACCTTGAGGCTGCTCGCGACCGCCCACGAAGGCAGGAAGAATCGCAGCCGCTTCTCGCCCGAGGACTCGCCTTTCGAAGCGTCGTACCCGCGGAAGTCGCTCTCGAGAAACTCGAGGCGCACCGTGCCCGCGTATGGATAGCCGGTCGTCTGCCGCACCTTGCAGCTGCCGTCGGTGAACCGCAGCATGGCCGAGCCATCGGTGTAGAACGCAAACGTGACCGCGTCCGAGGACAGGAAGTAGCTGAACTGGATCGCCCTCGCGAGCCCTTCGCCGCCGCGCATGGAGCAGCAGAACGGGGCCTCCGAGTGGCCTTTCGCGCGGCAGATGCCATGCGCGCCGACGCATGGCCCGGTGCCGAAGCCGCCGTCGCGCGTCTGCCCAGGCAGCAGCCCGTTGTAGAGGATCAGGTGCGCGTCTTCGAGGTAGGCGGCGGTCCCGGTGACGCGCCAAAGCTGCACGGCGAGAATGTATGAATCGATGACGGCGCACGCCTCCGTCCACTCCGGTCGGTTGAACCAGTTGTAGTTCTCGTAGGTCTCCGTCATCGCCAATGCGCGATACTGCTTGTAGAGCGACTCGGCGAACGCGAGGTCTTGCGGTCGGCGCTCGAGTTCATGCCAGCGGAGGATGCCGGTGGCGGCGGAGAGCATCGCGTGGGTCTGCGCGCCGAGCCCGACGAGGTCGAGCGTGCGGTAGCGATCGATCATCGTTTCGATCGCAGCCTTCAGTTCGGGCGACGGGGCGAGCGCATAGCTGCGCGTGATGCCGTCGAGCAGGAGAAACAACTGGCCGATGTCGCCGCCGGAGAGGTGCCAATTCACCTTCGCGGCTTCCTCCGAATCGCGCCGGTAGAGCGCGATGGAGTCCCTGCACGGCACGAAGAGGTTGTCCGACATCGCCTGCAGCGTCGACAAGGCGCGAGGATCCTTGGTCCAACGCGCGTACTCGCACAGGCCGCAGAAGTAGCCGTTGTGTCCGGCCAGGGTGTCCTCGTTTGCACGGGTCTCGGGCAGTCGCGGGCCGAGATAGCCATCTTCGTTCTTGAGCTCGTGGCTGCGCGCGGCGATTTCCCGCAGACTCGGCGACTCCTCGCGATGCAGTGCGCGGGAGAGCAGCGTCAGCGCGTTGATGCAGCGGCCGATCGCGTCGCCAGGAAACGGCTCGAAGTTGACCTTCGAGATGTTGCCCCATCGGAAGTAGTCACTGTGGAGATGATCGAACGCGAGCTCCGCACGCGCCTTGAGAAGACCGTCCGCAGTGATGTCCTCGAACTCGATGGGGTGGAGGGGCGGCTCTACGTGGGCGGGCGTGTGCGAAACGAGCGCCAGCGCGATCAGCGAGGCCACGATTGCCTTCCGGATAGTTCCGATGGCGAGGAGCATGGATATGCCGTGTTGTACCGCGTTGCCAGCGGGGTGCCGTGGCGTGGCCTGAGGACACGGCGCGTGCGCCGAACCAAAGGTTCCGACGGCGGCGACCGGCAGCGGAGCGCTTGTCTTAGGATAGACTTCGCCCATGCGCGATCGAGTGTCCTGGGCCTACCGCCTGTTCGCCCTGCTTGCGATCTGGAGCGTGTCGACGGGCTGCATTCGCACGATCCCGCGAGGACACTGCTACGGAGAACTCGTGCGGTTCTCGACCATCACCCAACCGACCGACCTGACGTTCTGGATCGATCCGGCGGAAGGTCAGGCGGAATCACTCGAGACCGATTCCTACGTCCAACTGATCGCGTGCGGACTCGAGCGCCATGGCCTGCGGAGGGCGGAGTCGAGGCAAACCGCTGGTCTGATCGTAGAGTCGGGCTTTCTTGACGACGGCGGCAGGAAGGTGACGCAGACGCTGCCGGCGCCGATCGTGATCGCGGCCCCCGCAGGCGGCTCGCCGGGTCTCGCGACGCGTGTGCCGCAGACGACGCTCGGGAGCAGGACGACCTCCTACGTCATGCACACCCGGACGGTCTGGATCAAGATCAGGCCCCCTCATGCCGACGAGATGAACCGGCCCTTGCCCGTGTTCGAGGGCCGGGCGACATGCGCGACGGTCAGCACGGACGCGGCGAGGCTGCTGCCTGCAATGATCACGGCATTGCTGAAGGACGTCGCCTCGCAGCAGGGCACGGTCGAGGACTGGAACGAGGAGATGGTGGGGATTGCGACTGCGCTCGACCGTTGCCGCCAGGCCGGGGCGCCGCACGGGACGCCCGCGGCGCGCTAGCGCGCAGATGTGCGAGCGGCGTGCGGGGTTCCAGGAATCAGCGCTGTCGAAGGACGCGGATCGTCGAGGAACGCCGATGTCGGGCACCCAAGGAGACCGCGAGGCCCGCGCGCCGATTTGGGGGTCGGACCTCGCGCCGCCCGCTTCCTAGCGCACGCGGCCCTTCGGACCGCAAGGTCGCGCCAGTCTTTGCGAGACCGTGCAACCTCGTCGCTCGAGCACCGGAGGTCGCCGCCGCCGCGGC
>JAJTGL010000094.1 GCA_021297795.1 Planctomycetaceae bacterium | reverse complement strand
TCCGCCGCCTCCGTCGATGCCGACGCCGCCATCGATCCCGCCACCGCCGCCACCGCCGCCTCCCGGCCGACCGCCACCGCCCGGGCGACCGCCACCACCTTCGGTTCCGCCGCCGCCGGCGCCGGCACCGCCTTCAGGGGTGCCCGCTTCCTCGCCGCCTTCGGTCCCGGTGCCGTCCTCCATCGCTTCATCCTCCTCCGGAGGTGGAGGCGGCGGAACGATGCGGTCGATCGGAATCTGCGTGCGAAGGACCGCGAGCGACGTCGATGCGTCGGAGGGTTCGGCGCCGGCGGGATCGCCCGTCGCGGTGACCGTCACGCGAAGCGCCCAGGGAAGTCCGAGCTCGTCGCTGTCCCAGTCGGGGTACCAGGCCTCGCCGTCGTAGGCCTCGATCGAGACGCCGACGACGCCGTCGACGGCCGGCATGGCGATGCCGCCGCCCTCTCCGTTCTCATCGGGCACCGCATCGCGGCGCATCCAGAGGACGCTGCCGTCGCGGTCGTCCATGATCCGGTACTGCGACTCGTACTCGCCGCCCTCGCCCTGGTACTCGTCGCGCTGCATCGGACGCAGGCGCGTGTTGTAGACGAGCACCTCGTCGCGATCCATCGCGCCATACGCGCTGAAGGACTGTCCGTCGAGGAGCACGAGGCGGGTGTCGAACAGGTCGGGGCTGCGCACGATCGAGGAGAGGTCGCGGCGGAGGCCGTCGAGCGCTGCGGTCGCACGCGTCACCGCGTCGAGCCGCGTGCGCGTCACATCGCGCGACCGTCCGATCCGCGAGAGCACGGTGCTGATCGTGACCACGACGATCGCGCTGACCGCGATCGCGACCACCAGCTCGACGATCGTGAATCCACGCGCGGCGGGTCGCTTGTTCTCAGGGTTCATCGGCGGCTTCTCCTTCTCGTTGGGCGCGTCGTTCTTCCCATCGGGCGGCACGGTCGAGCGGTTCGTAGGGTTCGCGCACCGGATCGGGCTCCTCGCCGCGCTTCTCGGCGATGCGGGTCTCGATCGAATAGGCGCGACCGGAGTCGTGGACGAGCGAGACCGACACGTGGGCGGGCACTCCGGCGCCACCCTGCGCGATCGTGATCTCGTACTCGAAGTCGTCGTAGGGCGACCCGGCCTCGAAGCGACCTCGCGAGGGATGCAGGTCGCCGAAGTCGACGGGCCCCTCGGTCAGGACGAGCGAGAGGAGTTCGTCGAGCGCGGCGGCGGCACGGATGTCGATCTCGCCGCGGCGCTGCAGGCCGAGCGCGTGACCGCTGACGCCGAGCACGGCGATCATCCCGATCGCGAGCAGGATTCCCGCGATGATCGCGTCCATCAGCGCGAAGCCGCGGTGCGCGGAGCCGCGGTGCGCGGAACGGAGCCGGCGGCGCGAAGGGCGCATCACCACACCTCCATCGTGGAACCCTGGGCATCGAGATCGACGGGCGATCTCGCGACACCCCATGGGTCGTCCGAGCGGATCGGCGTGGAGGAGTAGTTCTCGAGGGTGATCGTCAGCTGCTTGTCGAGGCCGATCACGTCCAGCGTGATCCTCGGCCTGCTCCCATCGGGATGCGTGGGGATGTTCCACGGGTCGCTCCGCGGCATCTCGGCCTCGTCGGCGCTCGCGCGCTCGATCACCATGCCCTCGGGGAGCTCGACCGCGTTGCTCAGCCGGTCCGGCTGCCAGACGCGCGGTCCCTCGGGATTCTCGGGGTTGAGGTCGTAGATCCAGAGCGACAGCTCCTGCACCGAGGGCTCGTAGTAGAGGCCGACCTGCTGGACGCCGGCGGCGTTTCGGAACGCGTACATGCGGAGCAGGTCCTCGATCGCGACGATCGCCTTCTCCTCGCGGTGGCTTCGCACCGAGAGCATCTTCGGGACGATCGCGGCCGCGATGACCGCGAGGATCGCACACACGACCACGACCTCGATGATCGAGAACGCGCGCCGGAATCGACGCGCGCGCTCGCTTGGGTTCGTGGTCGGGTCCCGTCTCATGCGTGATTCATCCGCCGCGGTTCTTCTTCGGATCGCGGCCGTGATAGATGTCGGCGTTGTCGCCTTCGCCGCCGGGCGCCTTGTCCGGGCCGAAGCTGTAGACGTCGAACTCGCGTCCGATGCCCGGGATCGCGATCTGGTAGCGCGTTCCCCACGGATCCGTCAGCGAGTCGACGCTGTCGATGTACTTCGGCACGAGCAGCTCGAGGTCGAAGTCGCCCGAGAGCGTCGCGCCGCGGTTCTCGCTGAGGTAGACGGTGACCATGTCGGCGATCTTCGTCGCCTCGACCATGGCCTTGTCCTGGTTGGCGCTCGAGATGCGGCCGAGGAGGTTCGGCGCGATGATCGCGGCGAAGATCGCCACGATCGTCACCGCGACGATGACTTCGATGAGGCTGAAGCCGCGTCGGATGGCGCGGCGGACTCGGTTGTTGCGGCGGGCGGTGGCGTTCATGGTTTCGTTCCTACTCCCGGTCAGCCGACCGAGTTCTGAAGCTGGACGATGGGCAGGAGAATCGCGGCGAGCACGAAGCTCGCGACGAGCGCCATCACGACGAGGAGGACCGTCGGAAGGACGCGGGTGAAGAGCTTGAGCGAGTTGTTGACCTGTCGGTCGAAGCTGCCGGCGGCATGGAGCAGCATCTGCTCGAGGCGGCCCGAACGCTCTCCGATGTTCACGATCTGGACGAGGAGCGGTGGGAAGTAGCCGCTCCGCTCGAGCGGATCCGCGAGCGACTGGCCGGTGGTGACCTTGTCGGAGACCTGGTCGATCGCGCCCGTGAGCGCGGTGTTGCCGAGCGTGTCGCGGACGATCTTGAGCGCCGAGAGGATCGGGATTCCGGCCGAGACCAGCGTGCCGAGCGTGCGCGTGAAGCGGGCGACCGCGATGTCGCGGACAAGCCGACCCGCGACCGGGAGGCGCAGGATGAAGCTGTCGAAGCGGAGCCGGTTCGCGGGCTTCGCGAGCCAGTTGCGCCATGTGATCCAGAGCAGCACGCCGCCGCCGAGGAGAACGAGCCACCACGACGAGATGAACGCGGAGATGTCCATGAGGATCACCGTCGGCAGCGGCATCTCGACGTTCGGCGTGCTGAGGATCGGCTTCATCACGCGCGGAAGCACGAACGCGATGAGGATCACCACGCTCACCGCGATCAGTCCCGCGATCATGAGCGGGTAGATCACGGCGCCGACGACCTCGCGACGCAGCTCGACCGACCGCTCGAGGAGATCGGCGAGCTGGTGCATGATCTCGGCGTTGCGGCCCGACGCGTCGGCGGCGCGCAGCATGCCGACGGTCATGTCGTCGAAGGGCGGTCCATACTCCTTCGTCGCCTGGTGCAGCGGCACGCCGGCCTCGACGCGATCGATCACGTAGTCGAGGATCGCCTGCAGGTTCTTGCTCGCGGCCTGGCGACGCACCGTGCGGAGCGCCTGCATGAGCGGAAGGCCGGCCTCGAGCGCGGTCGCGATCTCGCGCACGAGATCCGCGAGTTCCGAGCGGCTGATCGAGGGGCGCGTGACCTTGCGGCCCGCGGCCGCGGCCGCGTCCTCGGCGCTCAGCTGGAGCTGGAGCGCGGTCTCGCCCTTCTGGGCGATGAGACGCATGGCCGACGCGCGATCGACCGCAACGACGGAGCCGTTGCTCGTCGAGCCGTCGGAGGTGATCGCTTGGTACGTGAACGTCGGCATCGGGCTTCAGGCATCCTCTTCCATGCAATCACGCGCTCAGGCTTGCTGCTGGCGCTTCTTCAGATCCTCGGTGAAGTCGTCGACGTCCTGCGTCGCGCGGAGCACTTCCTCGATGGTGGTCGTGCCGGCGAGCGCCTTGCGCATGCCGTCCTCGCGCATGGTGATGAAGTCGGGGTCGAGCAGGGCCTTGAGCTCGTGCACGGGGCGGTTCTGCGCGATCGCCGCGCGCAGCGGCGCGGAGATGCGCACGATCTCGTAGAAGCCGAGACGGCCGCGGAAGCCGCTGCCGTTGCACTTCTCGCAGCCGCGGCCGACGGTCTGACGGCCCTTGAAGCGCGTGCGCTCCTCCGGGGTGAGGCGCGCGTCGATCTCCTCGGTGATCGCGCGCTCCTCGCGGCACGCCATGCACACGCGGCGGCCGAGGCGCTGCGCGAGCAGGCCCTCGAGCACGCTCGCCGCGAGGTAGGGCTCGGCACCCATGTCGACGAGACGGCCGACCGAAGAGATCGCGTCGTTCGTGTGGAGCGTCGAGAAGATCAGGTGGCCGGTGAGCGCGGAGCGGATCGCGATGTCGACGGTCTCGGAATCGCGGATTTCGCCGACGAACACGATGTCGGGGTCCTGGCGCAGGATCGCGCGAAGGCCGGTCGCGAAGCTCAGTCCGCGCTTCGCGTTGACGGGGATCTGGTTGATGCCGTTGAGTTCGTACTCGACGGGATCCTCGATCGTGATGATCTTCTTGCGCGGGTCGTAGAGCTTCGAGAGCGACGCGTAGAGCGTGGTGGTCTTGCCCGAGCCGGTCGGTCCGGTGACGAGCACCAGGCCGTGCGGCTTCTCGATCATGCGGTCGACGAGCGCGCGGTGCGACTCGCTCATGCCGAGACTGACGAGGTCGAGCGGCAGCGAGCTCTTGTCGAGGATGCGCATGACGACCGACTCGCCGTACAGCGTCGGGACGGTCGAGACGCGGATGTCGACCTTGCGGCCCTCGAAGCGGAGCGTGATGTGTCCGTCCTGCGGGACGTAGCGCTCCGCGATGTTCATGCCGGCCATGATCTTCACGCGGCCGATCAGGGCAGCCTGAAGATGCTTCGGCGGTTGCGGCTGCGAGACGAGCACGCCGTCGATGCGGTACTTGACGCGCAACTCCGTCTCGAAGGGTTCGATGTGCACGTCGCTGGCGCGCCCCTGGACGGCCTCGAGCAGGATGAGGTTCACCAGGTTGATGAGCGTCGGCTGCTCCGCCATCCGGTGGACGTCGTCCGCCTCGATGGCGTCGAGGTTGTGCTCGCTGTCGGGTACCGCGGCGAGGCCGCCGTCGGAGGCAAGCGACTCCGCCATGCGTGCCGCGGTCGTGCCGTAGCGGTCGCGCATGAGGTCGCGGAACGCCGGACCCTCGAGTCCGACGCGACGCACCGCGCGGCCGGTGATGGTGGCGATCTCATCGACCGCCGAGGTGTCGAGCGGATCGAGCATCGCCACGAGGAGGCGTGGGCCATCGATCGTCAGCGGAACCGCGCCGAGCCGAACCGCGACTTCGGGCGCGAGCAGCTCCGCGGCCGCGGGGTCCGAGGACGGCGCCTTCTCGAGCCAGGGGATTCCGAGCAGCGCGCATCGCTCGCGCGCCGCGTCCTGCGAGGTCGCCCCGTCCTTCGCGGTCCCGTTCCGGATCTGCGCCGCTGTGTCTGCGCCCGCCGCTTGTGCGGTCGCGTCGACATGGGTTCCGTTGCTCGATCCGTTGCTGGCAGTGTGCACGTGAGGTCCTCGATCCGCCGCACTTCGGGCGGCTCGACGGCGCAGACGCGCCGAGAAGGCAGAACGGCGATCAGCCGCCCTTCTTGCCTGACTTCCCTCCGCCGACGTCCTGCTTCGGATTCGATCCGAGGGAGTTGCCGCCGGTCGACTCGCGGGTCGGGGTCTGCTTCGGGGCCGGCGCGATCTGCTCGTTCGGATCCACCGCCTCGACGCCCTCGGGGCTCGCGGTCGGCTTGCCGGCAGCAGGGCCGAGGACATTGGCGTCGAGACCGACCGGGCGCGAGTCGCCGTTGTCGTAGCCCGGCTTCTCCATTCCGGGAATCGCCTGCTTCTGGGTCTCGTTGAGGATCGCCGCGATCTGTTCGCGGTAGCGGGCGAACATCGCGTCGCGCTCCGCCTTCAGCGCCTCGATCTCCGGGGCCTCGCCGTACTTCGTGTTGCCAGCGCCGCGGTTGCGGGCAAGCTCGGTACGCCGACGCGGCTCACGCGGCTCGGTGACCCGGTAGCCATCGGCGAACTTGTTCTGGAACGCCGGATACTCCGCGTTGAATCGGTCGCTGAGCGCCTTGAGCTGCGTCTTCTGGTCATCGGTGAGGTCGGGAAGCGCGTTGGCCGCCTCGAAGAGCGGGGTGATCGGATCGGGACGGTAGACCTGCGGGAACGCGCGCTGCAGCGCGCGGCGCTCGAACTGCACGCCGTACTCGGAGCCAAGCGCATCTCGGATCGCGGTGAGCGACGCATCCTGCACCTGACGCACGGCCACGCGCCGCGCCATGATCTGCTCGGCAAGCTGGATGCCCGCCTCCGGGTCGGGGTTCGACATCGCGCGGAGCTGGCCGGCGATCGCCGTCTGCATCAGCTGCTCGCGCGCGGCGAGCGCGGTGTCGAGGTTCGCCTCGTAGGCCTCGACCGCTTCGCGAGCGGCGTCGGCGGCGGCGGGGGAGACCTCGAGCTCGCGGAGCACGAGCAGGAGGTTGAGTCCTTCGCCCGACAGCTCGTGGTTCGGGAGCGCCTTCTCGCGGCGCATCGAGCGCTCGAGCCGCGGCCAGAGCTCGGCCTGCGTGTCGCTCAGCTGCGACTTGACGTTCGCGATGAAGTCCTGGCGGAGCTTCTCCTTCTCGTCGTTCCAACGGAGGAGCGGCTGCTGGATGAGGTCGATGATCTTGTCGGGGCTCGTACCGGCGGCGGCATCCTTCAGCCCGCCGATCGACTGACGGACACCGTCGGCCGCGGTGTTGAAGTTCGTGTTGTAGTCGTCGAGGAGCGCCTCGAGGATCGGGCGCTGCCAGTCCTCGAGTTGCAGCGAGTCGACGAAGACCGGCAGATCGCGCGAGAGGTACTCGGGCATGAACATCTGCGCCATGCCGCCGCGACCGCCGAACTGCGCCTGTGCCGTCGGGGCGAGCGAGATCACGGCGGTGGAGGCGAGGACCGCGGCCACCATCGGTGCGCGGAGGAAGGCGAACGGTGCGCGAAGGTTCGAGAAGAGTTGCACGCGATGCTCCTTGGACTGAGACGCGCCCGCATGGGGGCGCAGAGGTGAAGGCTTGCGAGATGCTCTGGATCCCGCTTCGCGGAGCGCCGCGAAGGGGGCTTGGATTGTTCCACAACTCACGGGTTCCGTTGCCCAATCCACCGACGGAACGGGCAGAACTCATGCATCCGCGACGGACCCCGGAAGATCGGCCATTTGCCCCATCGGCTCCACCGGAAGGTGGCCCGCAGCGCTCGGAAGCCTGACCGATAATCAGGATGGGTTCGGCCGGATCGTTCGCTGCTCGATCCGCTTGACCGAGGTCGTTCGCACGATGCGGTCGACGTAGATGCCCGGAGTGTGGATGTTGTCCGGGTCCAGCGATCCAACCGGAACGATCTCCTCGACCTCCGCCACGCAGGCCCGCCCGCACATCGCGGCCATGGGATTGAAGTTCCGGGCGGTCTTGCGGAAGACGAGATTGCCCGATTCGTCCGCCTTCCAGGCCTTGACGAGCGAGAGGTCGGCGCGGATGCCGCGTTCGAGGACGAAGACTTCGCCATCGAACTCCTTGGTCTCCTTCCCTTCCGCCACGATCGTCCCGACGCCGGTGCGTGTGTAGAAGCCGGCGATGCCGGCGCCCCCAGCCCGCATCCGCTCGGCGAGCGTGCCCTGCGGGTTGAACTCGAGCTCGAGCTCTCCCGACATGTACTGTCGCTCGAACTCGGCATTTTCGCCGACATACGACGAAATCATCTTCCGGATCTGGCGCGTCTGGAGCAGCAGGCCCAGCCCCCAGTCGTCGACGCCGGCGTTGTTGCTCACGGCGGTCAGATTGCGTGCGCCGGTGTCCCGGAGTGCAAGGATGAGCTGTTCGGGGATGCCGCATAGCCCGAACCCGCCGACCGCAACGGTGATGCCGTCGCGAACCAGGCCCTCGAGGGCTGCGGACGGCGATGGAAAGACCTTGCTGCGGCTCGACGTGGCGGTGTAGCTCATGGTGACTCTTCGGGCGGTCGGAAGGATGCCGGACGATTCGCGCCGTGGGATACCAGGCGGGGAACGGAGTGTACCCGCGCTGCAGTTTCCGTCCCCAAAAGCACACCGGGCGGCCCGTGATTCACGGGTCGCCCGGCGATTTCTCGAAGGTGGGCCGGCGGTCAGTTGCTGCTCGCGTCCGGCAGGGTTGGAAGGCGATCCGAAGCAGGGCTCCGACGACCTTCGCGCGCGGCGATGTCATCCTGCATCTCGCGTGCCGCATCGGGGTTCGCCTGCTCGAGCGCCGCGCGGATCTTCTCGAGCGCCTTGTTCTGGATCTGGCGTACGCGTTCCTTGGTCACGCCGATCACCTGACCGACCTGCTCGAGGGTGAGCTGGGCGCCGGCATCGACTGCCGAGGCTCGCGGAAGGTCGTTCGTCACGGAAGAACCGTGGAATTCAGGCACGGCGTCCATGTTGATGCCGAAGCGATGGCTGATCACCTGACGCTCGATGTCGGAGAGGTCCGCCTTGTTGGTCAGCACGATGTGCTTGACCTCGTCGGCGCAGTCCTGCTCGTGGGTCGCACGGACCGTCTCGAGGTGGTTCGACTTCTCGAGCACCGGGTCGTACTCGGCTCCGAAGCGCTTCCGCTGATTCGAAACCTTGATTCCGTGGCGGCTGAAGGCCTTCAGAATCGCCCGGCATGCATAGGTCGAGAACTTGAAGCCGCGGCCGCAGTCGAACTTGTCGACCGACCGCATGAGCGCCATGTTGCCCTCGCCGATCAGGTCGGCGAAATCGACCTCGGACAGGCGAACCCGCTTCGCCATCGCGAGAACGAGGGCCAGATTGGTCTCGGCGAGCTGCTCGCGGTACTGGGTCGCGACGGCGTGCCAGCGAAGCACCGAACGCGCCTCCCCGAGGGTCAGGGCTCGGCCGGCCGCGCGGTGCTGGATCTCCGAGACCTGGAAGCGCGCGAAGTTGTACTTCATGAAGAGCACGCGCTCCTGGGCGCCGGTGAGGAGGATGCTCGACTGCGACTTCGGCGTACGGGTTCCTCGGCTCCGCGACGAGATGAAGTCATCCATCAGCGGGCGGTACCAGGTGACGTCTGGACGCTCGATCTCTGCGACGCCGTAGATCCGCTCCTCGGCCCCGGGAGCGTGGTACTCCGGGTGATCGATGTAGTCCATCGGCTCCGAGAGGAGCTCCTTGAGCAGCCGCTCCTCCCTCTCGTTCAGCCGCTCGCCGATCGCCGTATCGGCCTGCGCACGAGTACCGGCAGGAACGCCAGTCGACGCCGCGGGGGCCGAACGCGAGGGAAGGCTCTTCGGGGAGGTCGGGCCGGGCTGGGTGCTCCGAGGACGCACCGCCATGCCGGACCGGCGCTGCTCGCGAGCCAAAGGCGAGTCGGCTCCGGAAGAACCGGCTCCGGGAGACTCGGCTCCCGCCAAGCGGAGGGCAGTGGGTCCGGCGGCCGCCGATTCGGTCCGAGAACCCACCGGATCTCCCAACTTCGGCTCGAGGCTCGAGTCGGATCGCGTCGCGGACTTCTTCGAGGGCTTCGCAAGGAGCGACTTGAGGGGCTTCGTGAGCGGCTTCATGAGGGGCTTCATGGCTGGAACCTCCACAGGGAAGCAGTCGCGGCAGGGTCTGCACCTGGCCAGCAGAGCGGGGCCAGAGGCAGGCGACTTGAGGCGGGGTGCATGTGCGGCTGGGCTAGGCCGCTCTCATTTGCGTTGATCTGTCGCGAACACGAAACGAAAAGATGCAAAAAGTATCGAAAGTGCCTGCGCGCAACTTCCCAAGGAGCGCCAAGCACTCTGCGTTCCCCATCCACACGATCATCTGTGCCTTGCGGCGTCCGGGGACAGACGCTGCTCACACGGTTTTTGTTCGGCAATCCGACGAGATTGCTTCGCCGAGCAACGCGCGGCGATTCAGCCTGCGCGCGTTCCAACGCGATCCTCCGGAGTTCTCGCTACACCGTCGCGGTCGCAGGACATCAGGTTTCGAACCTGTGCCAACACTCGCCATCACGGACGAGGACCCGGACAACGCGGCGCCGCGGCCGCCCTTTGGCAGTCGCCGGATTTTCCACCACGCCTGTCCGATGTGGACTGCTTCCGCTTTGCCGACGCTTCCAGCTCGCGCCGGACTCCCAACCACGCCCATGTATACGTGCAGGATGCGATTCGGTTGTGGATCCGATCGCGGAATCGGTGGAGATCGACGTGTTCTGGGGCGCTCACCGGAGGGCACAAGCCGCGAGGCCGGCGCGCGACGGAACTTCCGGGAGATCGTCACACCAAAACGGCCGACGCCGCCCGTGCGGGCGGCGTCGGACTTCAATTCAGCGGCAGCGGTCACTCCGGCTTGCCGGAGGAGCTGTCGTAGATCCAGCGCTCGCCCGCGCGCGGGAAGTCGAGCACCTCGCCCGCCTTGAAGAAGAGCGTGAGTTCGCGCGCAGCGGCCTCGGGGCTGTCCGACCCGTGGATCAGGTTGAAGGAGTTCGAGACTCCGAAGTCGCCGCGGATCGTGCCGGCGGCGGCCTTCGAGCCGAAGGTGGCACCCATCATGCCGCGGCAGATGGTGATCGCGCCC
>JAJTGL010000093.1 GCA_021297795.1 Planctomycetaceae bacterium | reverse complement strand
CTGGGAACCGTCCGGGCTCGATTTCGGAAGACCTTCCGCCGGGCCGGGGGTCTGGAGACCGGTCCGCAGCGACGAGGCGATCGCCGCCAGAATCGCATCCTGATCCTCCGGGATGAAGCCGGAGAGGGTGGAGCCGTCGGGAGGAGTCCCGTGGAAGATCGGGCGTGTGCGCGTGGCGGCGAGGAGAGCCTCCTCGAGTTCCGCGGACGCGATCGCGATGCGCTCGTCGACGGGTGCGCCGGCGCGCATCGTTCCGCATCCCGCATCCACTCCGCCGTCGCTTCGGATCGCGACGATCGCCGCGAGCGAACGCACGCCCTCGCGCACCACGCGCACGACAAGCACGCGGTCCTCGACGCGCGCGAAGACGCCCGCCGCGATCATTCCGTGCAGCGCTTCGACGCGCGCGGCGGGCGACAGCTGCGCGAGGCGCGTCCAGCGTCGTGCATCGAGCTGCGGATCCGCATGCTCGATCTGCGACGCGACGACCGCGGCGGCGGTGCCGGCCGGAACGATCAGGGCGCTCGGGGGCGCGAAACCCATGCGCGCTTTATACGCGTTTCCTGCCGAGATCGCGCAGGAACTGCAGGGCGGTGCGAATCCTCAAGGCGTCGGAGGACAACGGTCGAAACCGCAGGCAGTCCCATGCAGGTCGACATTGCAAGCAGCGTTGCACCGACGGGCTTCGAAGCCCTCTTCCGCGACACGGCCTGGCCGGGTCGCGATCGCCTGCGTCAGCGTTTCCGCTGCGATCGTCGCGAGACACCGCGCTGGTCCGTCGCCGGAAGCGCGACCATCCTGACGCTCGGCACCGAGCTGGGAACCGTCGTCGAACTCACGCGGCTCGATGGCGCGCCGTGGTGGCTCGGTGGCGATGCGGTCGTACCGATCGCGCCCGGCACGAAGGTGAGCATCGGCTTCAGCCATCCCGACGGACGTCCCGCGCGCGGCATCGTCGCGCGCTGCGAGGGTTTCGGCGAAAGCCGCTACCGCATCGCGGTGCGCTTCGAGGCCGACGGCGTGGTCTGACGGCCCGTCCGCGCCCCTCCGGGGGTATCGATCCATCCCCGGCCACCTCTGCGGGTTCCATCTGTTCCGGCCGCGCGGCCCATGAGGCGCAGGCGATGCCGGAAGCGGCGTCATTTCGCCCCTCAAGGTGATGGAGACGGTCGTCCCCGTCGATGTCCCATGTGTTCGGATCCTTGGTCGCGTGCTTTGAGGGAGGGACGCCGGCCTCAGGGAGGGATACGAGCCATGGCCGCTGCGGGCGAGAGTCCGCCGCGGCATTTCCGGGGCCAAGTGGCCTCAAGCGAAGTGCGGTGACCGACGAATCCTCGGATCGGTCGACCCGTTGTGTTCGAAACTCCGAGGGAACTGGGAGAACACCATGCTCAAGCGCAATGTCCGCCGCGGCTTCACGCTCATCGAAATCCTCATCGTCGTCGTCATCCTCGGCATCCTCGCCGCGATCGTGATCCCGCAGTTCACGAACGCCTCGCAGGAGGCCGCCGAGAGCAGCGTGAAGAGCCAGCTGCAGACCGTCCGCAGCCAGATCGAGCTGTTCCGCGTGCGGAACAACGGCAACCTGCCGGCCGACTTCACCGATCTCCTCACGCCGCCGAACGGCGAGGATCCGTACCTCCAGAAGGAGCCCACGCTCCCGACGGGCTACGAGTTCGTGTGGGGCGACAACGCGGCTTCCGCGAACGTCGAGACGATCTACGTGACCTTCACCGGCGCGACGCTCCCCGAGGGCCTCACCGCCGCCGAGATCGAGGGCTGGTGATCCAGTCGTAAGTCATCCACGGCCCGTGCGGGGAAACCCGCACGGGCCGCTTCATACGCCGAGAGTCTTGCTGTGCTCGAGGGGCACGACACGAGTCGAAGCGAGCACAACTCACCAAATGCCGGAGAAAGGCGCCGCATGACCCCGTCCATCAGCCGTTCGCGTCGCATCAGCCGTCGGGGCTTCACCCTGATCGAGATCCTCACGGTCGTCCTGATCCTCGGCATCCTCGCCGCACTCATCGTTCCGAACATGACCGGATTCATGTCGGACGCGACCACGAGCGCCGCACGTTCGCAGCTGGCGGCCGTGCGTGGCCAGATCGAGATGTACAAGCTGCGCAATGGCGGGGTCGTCCCGGGTGTCGCCGGCGCGGAGGGAACCGATCTTCTCTTCGCGGCGATGATCGCGCCGGACGATGGACAGCAGCCGCTGCTCTCGGCCGAGCCGAAGCTGCCGATGGGCTACACGTGGAACTGGGACGGATCGCTCCTGACCGTGACGTACGACGGCCCGGACGACCTGCTGATCGCCGAGGCGCCGACCTGGTGAGGTCCGCGCCGCACCGAATGGACCGAGGGGACCCATGAACCGCACCGAACACCCGACACGCACGAACCACCGCCTCGCCTCCATCGCCGTTGCCGCGGCCGGTGGCGCGCTCGTCGCGCTGTTCGCGACGTCGTACGGCGCAGGCCGCGCCGAAGCGGGACCGCCCGCACCCAGCGCCCTTTCGATCCAGCAGAACGCGAATGCATCCGCGGTCGAGGACGCCCTCGACGCCGGCAAGCAGCGTCTCGATCTCGTCAACGAGATCCGTGCGCTTCGCACCGAGGTGGCGGAGCTCAAGAGCCTGCTCACGAGCGGTCGCGTGCGCGCGAACATCGGCAACTTCGCCGACATGCCGCTCGACAAGATCCGCCTCGAGATCGACTACGTGCGCCTGCGCGATGCGATGAAGGGGAACTGAGGAGACCGTCGTGCGTCGAGCGTTCCACCGTGCCTACACGCTGATCGAGGTTCTGATCGTCGTCGCGATCCTCGGACTCGCGGCGGCGGTGCTGATCCCGTCGATGTCGGGCCGCGGCGACTTCGACACGCAGGCCGCGGTGCGCGCGCTCATCTCGGACATCTCGTTCGCGCAGAGCGACGCCCTCGCGAACCAGGGCTTCCGGCGCATCCACTTCTACGACGATGGCAACGGCTGGTGCCTGCTGAAGCTCGACGAGGACCAGCTCGGCGAGCCCTTCGACCCCGCCACCGCCGAGTACGTCGCCGATCCGCTGAAGGGCGGTGCGCGCGGTGGCGCCTATGCGGTCGACTTCACGCAGGACGATCGCTTCGCGAGCGTGCGCGTCGAGGGCATCTCGATCGACGGCGGGCGTCGTCAGATCACCTTCGACGAGCTCGGCGGCACGGTGACGAACGGCGGACTTCCCGGAACGGGCGGCTCGCTGATCCTCCGGTCGCCTGACGCCGCATACAGGCTCGAGCTCTCGCCCGTCACCGGCAAGGTGCGGGTGACGCGGCTCGCCGACGCGCAGTAACTGCCGCGGACCCTTCGGGACGTCGGCGGGCTCGCCCGCACGATCCGGTGAAAACCCCCCGGTCCGCGGAACCACGCCAAAGCGACCTCCCGGAAACGCCGACGAATCCCCGGTGCCGACTCGGCACGGAGGATCTCCATGGCGCGCTGGCGCATGCCCTGGCACCACAGCATCGGACCGATCGGACTCGATCTCGGCGGAGATGCTCCGCGCGCGACGCAGGTCCGCCTCGGCGCCGATGTCCCGCGCAGCGACATGATCGCGCGCATCGCGCCGAGTGCTTCACTCGAGGAGCGCGCCGCCGCGGCAGCGCATGCGCTGCGTGCGTCGAACTTTGTCGGCCGCGAGGTTGCGGTCGGGCTTCCGAGCCCGTTCGTGCGCACGCACGTGGCGCGCCTCCCCGAGCTCGGCGAATCGGATCTCCGCGAGGCCGTCGCATGGGAGGCCAGCGAGCGTGCCGCGCTTCCGCGCGAGCAGGTCGTCGCCGATTCGATCCCGACCGATGCCCCGACGGCACCCGGCGATTCGAAGGAAGAACGGCTGATCGTGTCGGCCGACTCGGCCGACCTCGCACGGACGCTCGACATTCTGGTCGACGCCGGCTTCGAGCCCATGTGGGCCGAGCCGCGCTTCACCGCACTCTGCCGCGCGTTCGGACGTCGCGCCCGACGCGGCAGCGATCTCTCGAACATCCGCGCGATCCTGCACGTCGACGATCGCGAGGCGACCGTGCTCGTTCTCCGCGGCGATCGCATCGCATTCTGCCGGGAACTGCCCTTCGGCGGCGACGCGCTCGACGAGGCCGTCGCCGGCCGACTCGGCGTACCGGTCGAGAGTGCCGCCGTGCTTCGCAGCCATCGCATCGCCGCCATCCGCGGCACCGCGCCGCCGGTCGATCCCGTCGCCGAGGAAGCCGCGCAGGCGGCCGCCCGTCCCACGCTCGACGCGCTCGCATCGGAGCTCGCGCTCTGCCTGCGCTACTTCGGCGTGACGTTCCGCGGCGGACAACCCGCGAAGGTGGTGCTTTCCGGCCCGCATGCGGCGGAACCGCGCCTGGCCGGCATCGTCGAGGAGTGCTGCCGGTCGTCGGTGTGCTCGCTCGAGGATGAACTGCCACCGCTTGCGCGCGAGGCGCTCGGCGCCGCCGCGCCGCGTTGGATCGTGGCCTATGGACTTGCGTGTCGGTCGCGCGGACTTCCCCCCGAGACGCTGGAGGATGCGGCATGAGCGATCGAACCACCTTGAAGCCCGGTTCACCGCGCCGCGAGCCGAATCTCGTCCCCGTCGAGGTCACGCAGCGCATCGCGCGCATCCGCGCGTCGCGCACCGTGCATCGATGCGGCGGTGCCGTGCTCGCATGCACGGCGCTCCTGCTTGGTGGCGCGACCTGGATGGACGGCCGTTCCGCCGAGCTCGAGCGCATCGCGCGCGAGCAGGGGATGCCCGTCGTCGAGATCGAGCAGGAGATCGCGAGACTCGGAGCCGTGCGCGCCGACGTCGCGGCACGTCTCGAGGAGCAGCGTGCCGTCGGCGTCGCGATTCCCGCGACCGGAGTGGTGCGTGCGATCGCATCGAGCCTTCCCGAGGGAACGCTGCTTGACCGGCTCGCGCTCGAGTACGCCAACGTGCAGGGCGTGGTCCGCAAGGGTCGGCGTGGAGCGAAGGACGTCGCGCCGCCGCGCGAGATGCGCGCCGAGATCGCGGGCATCGCCACCGATGAATCGGATGTCGGGCGCATCGTCGATGCGATCGGCGCCCTTGCGCCCGTGTCGCGGGTCGCGCTCGAATCGAGCCGGAGCCGCGAGTTCCTCGGCCGCAACGTGCGCGAGTTCCGAGTGACGTTCACGGTCGACCTCGAGAAGCGCTGGAAGCTGCCCGAGATCGCCGAAGGCTCGACGGGCGATGGCGTCGCCTCCGGCGGGGAGGATCTCCGATGAACGCGTCGTCAAGCCTCAAGGCACGCTTCGCGCCGATGCGTGCGCGTCCGTCCGGCGCGTCGCTGGCGTTCCTGTCGGCGTCCTGCGCCGCGCTCGGCGCGGTGGTGTTCCTGCATGCGCTGCCCATCCTGCGGCTCGCCGACGAGCGTGCCGCCGAGAGCGCGCGGCTCTTCGCGCGGGCATCGCAGCTCGACGCGCTGAGCGCCGAGCGCGAGCAACTGCGCGCCGATGTCGCGACGGCACGCGCCGAGGCCACGCGGGTGCTGCGCGAGATTCCCGACGAATCCGAGCAGGGTGCCCGCACGGGAGCCCTCATGCGTGCGCTCGCCGTCGCCGCGGGTCGCGAGGTCGGGAGCCAGACGATCGTCGCGGGAGATCCCGTGCCGGCGCTGCTCTCCGAGAGCCCGTTCCGGGCCGTACCGCTCACCGTCGAGATGCAGGCGAGCTTCGCGCGCGTGATGGAGATCCTCGCGCGCGCCGAGTCGGATGGACGGCTCGTCCGTCCGATCCGCATCGAGATCGCACGGCCCGTCGATCGATCCGGTCGATCCGCCGATGAACGCAGCGCCGACGAAGCCGCCTCTGGTTTCGTCGACGCGACCATCGAGCTCGACGCGGTGTACGAGACCGCCCGTGCATCCGCCGCACCCGGCGGGGAGGAGTCGCCATGAGGAACACGCACGAACGCCCCGATGCATCGGGACAGCCCGCCGCGCAGCCGTCGGCGGCGGTCTCGCCATCGGGAGTCAGCCGATGGTTCCGCAGTCGCCGCACCGCGATCACCTTCCTCATGCTCTTCGCGGTCGTCGCATGGGCGAAGCCGATGGGGCTCCTGCTCTGGGCGCGCATCCGCATCCTGACGAGCCTGCCGAAGACCGCCATCGCCGACGAGTCGACGCTTGCCGAGAACACGCCGCGCGAACCCGTCGCGCCGAGCGAGTTCGATTCGGGATTGTCGGCGATTCCGGGAATCAGGACCGATCCGTTCCGGATCGACCCGCACATCTTTCCCAAAGCGAATCCTCCCGCCGTAGTTCCACCGGTGCCGGATATCGAGCCAAAGACCGAAGGTCCGTCGGCCGATGAATCGAAGCGCGAGATGAGTCGGGCAGCGGGAAGGGCGGCGGAACGTTTCCGCCTCCAGTCCGCGGGCAGGGGCCTCTCGATGGCCGTGATCGACGGGCGGACGTACCGGGTCGGCGAGGTGCTCGAGGGCGCGGACGGATTCCGTTTCACGCTTGTCGAGGTGCTCGAGGGTGCGGCGATCGTCGAGTGGGAAGCCGAGCGGTTCGAGCTGCGGTTGCGCTCGGCCGCCGGGCAGACGACGGCGGGACAGGGAAGCCCGATGCACGGAAGCCCGGGGCAGGGAAGTTCGAGCGCAGGCGGTTCGCGCGATTGATCGCTGCGGAGTTCGGAGAACTCCGCCCAAGGCACGGCCGACGAGCCATGCCGGAAGGGACTTCGGGGACTGACGCCATGACGACCTTCACGAACAACACGAGCACGCGGGACTTCCGCATCGGGAGCATCCGCACCACGTGCCTCGGCCGATCCCGCGGGATGCCGGGGTCGCGCCGCTTCGCCTTCATCGCCACGCTCGCGGCCCTCGCCGCCACCGGCCTCGCGGCCGCGCAGGCGCCCGCGAGCGCATCCGCGCCGGCTGCGGCGCAGGTGAAGCCCACCGAGGGGCAGGCGGTCGCCGAGACCTTCACCGTCCAGTTCCAGGACACCGACATCCTGCAGGCGCTGCAGATGCTGTCGATGCAGGGTCGCCGCAACATCATCGCCTCGAAGGGCGTGACCGGCACCGTCAGCGCGAATCTCTTCGACGTCACCGTCATGGAGGCGCTCGACGTGCTCATGCGCGCGAACGACCTCCGCATGGAGGAGGCGGGCAACTTCATCTACGTCTACACCCGCGAGGAGTGGGACGAGATCTCCCGCAGCCGCCTCAAGAAGGCGAGCCGCAACTTCCCGCTCGAGTACCTCAACGCGAAGGACGCGGGCGAGTTCATCGCGCCGCTCCTCTCCGAGGTCGGCAAGGTCTCGTTCGTCGGCGACGTCGAGAAGGGCTTCCAGCCCTCGTCGACCGACGGCGGAAGCGACAGCTGGGCCTTCCAGGGCATGCTCGTCGTAAGCGACTATCCCGACAACCTCAAGGCGATCGAGTCGCTTCTCGGGGAGATCGACACCCCGCCGGCGCAGGTCGTGGTCGAGTCGACCATCGTCTCGTCGAAGGTGGAGCAGCTCGATGGCTTCGGCGTCGACGTCTCGATCATCGGCAACCTGGACATCGCCGATCTGACGAATCCGCTCTCGGGCGCGGATGACCTCTTCAACGGCGATGTCGGAAACAACGGACAGGTCGCGAACTCGGTGAACACCGCGGTCGCTGGCTGGGATCGCGCCTCCACCATGCGCGTCGGCGTCGTCTCGGACGACGTGTCGGTGTTCCTGCGCATGCTCGACAGCGTGACCGACACGACCGTGCTCGCACGCCCGCGCGTGATGGCGCTCAACCGCCAGCGCGCGCAGATCCTCATCGGCCGCCGCGTCGGCTACCTCACGTCGACCACGACGCAGACCGCGACCACGCAGTCGGTCGAGTTCCTCGACTCGGGCATCAAGCTGATCTTCCGTCCGTTCATCTCGTCGGACGGTTCGATCCGCATGGAGCTCGCGCCGAGCCTCAGCGACGCGAAGATCGAGAACGTGGCCGACTCGGAAGGCTCGGAACTTCCCGTGCCGAACGAGGACACCAGCGAGATCGTGACCAACGTGCGCGTGAAGAGCGGTCAGACGCTCGTCCTCGGTGGACTCTTCAAGGAGGACACCAAGATCGAGCGCCGTCAGGTGCCCGGTCTCGGCGACGTTCCCATCCTCGGCAACGCGTTCAAGGGCTACGACGACGAGCTCAAGCGCGAGGAGATCATCTTCCTCGTCACCCCGACGATCGTGAAGGACGATGTGGCGAAGGTGTGGGCGGACGAGGCGGAGGAATTCGCCGCGGCCGTGCGCATCGGTTCGCGCGAGGGGCTGCTGCCCTGGTCGCGCGACTCGCTCACCACCGCGCAGAACCAGCAGGCGCTCGACGCGCTCGCAAAGGGCGACCGCGATCTCGCGCTGCACCACGTCGAGAACTCGCTGCGCCTTGCGCCGATCCAGCCGGAGATGATCCGCATGCGCGAGGAACTGCGCGGCGGGGCGAGCGCCTCCGAGACCGACTACGAGCGAAGCATGATGCGCCGGCTTCTCGAGATGAAGCTCGACGACGGCGATGCGGGCAAGACCATGGAGAAGGGTCCGGATGGTTCGACGAATGCCGGCGCGGATGCGTCGTCGGTCGAGTCGCCGGCGCCCGCCGCCTCCTCCGCGGCGGCCAACGCCGGGCTTTCGCTCGACGCACCCGTCGCCTCGACGAACTCCACCGCCTCGAACAGCGCGATGTCGCTCGAGGACGCTCCGATCGCGGCCGCGACGGATGCCTCGACCGAAGCAGCGCAGTACGACTTCTCGTCCATTCGGTTCACGCCGGTTCTCGCGACGTGGTACCGCTGGACGCCCGAGTACTTCGCCGATCAGTACTGGGGCCGCCTCGCGTCGGTTTCCGACGATCACGCTCAATAACCGGTTCGATACGGCCGACAAACCAAATGGACGCACCGCGCCCGCCCGGGCGCGGTGTCGTTCCTGCCGCGCCCTGCGCGCCGAAAGCACGGAGCAACCATGCGATTCACCATCTTCCTCGCATCCACCGGAATCCTCGCGTCCCTCCTCCTCTCCGCGTGCGCGCCGCGCGCATCGGGCGTGGAGGCGCGGCGTCAGGCCGACGAGCGCTTTCGCCGCACCACGAGCCTCGTGAGCTTCGACCAGGCCAAGCAGGCCTTCGAGACCGGCGAGCTCGACAAGGCGCGCAAGGAGATCGAGGCGGCCATCGCGCGCAGCGACAAGGAGGCGAAGTACTGGTCGCTGCTCGGCCGCATCGAGCTCGAGGCGAAGCGTCTCGAGCGCGCGCTCACCGCGCTCGGCAAGGCGATCGAGAACGATCCGAAGTTCGCGGAGCCGTTCTACTACCGCGGCATCGTGCACCAGCGCTGGAACGAGCCGCAGAAGGCGATCGAGGACTACCTGAAGGCCGCCGAGCTGGCGCCGGAGAAGATCGCCTATCCGCTTGCAGCGGCCGAAGTGATGATCTCGACGCGCGAACTGGATGAGGCGCGCATGCTCCTCCTTCCGAAGCTCGCGCAGTTCGAGCACAACGCGGCGATGCACGAGCTCCTCGGCGACATCTCGTTCCTCAAGGGCGACGACGCCGCCGCCGCGCGGAGCTACGAGCGCGCGCTCGTCATCGACGTGGAGGCGCCGCTTCTCGCGGAGAAGCTCGTCGCGACCTACTTCCGCGCGGGCGAGTGGCAGCGCTGCCTCGATGCCGCGCGCCGCCAGCGCGCGATGGCCGCGAAGGACGCGAACGGCCGCCGCGCCGAGATCCCGAGCGACGTCTACCGCTACGAGGGACGATCGCTGGCGATGCTCGACCGCAACGCCGACGCGCGCGCCGTGTTCGTCGAGCAGACCCGCGCGTATCCCGAGGAATCCGAGGCGTGGCGCGACCTCGCCACGGCGTCGCTCGCGAGCGGCGATCTCTCGCGCGCCGAGCAGGCCGCCGATCGGCTCGTCGCGCTCGCGACGAACGATGCCTCCGGATACACCCTGCGTGGCCTTGTCGCCGAGGGACGCGGCAGGTTCGACGAGGCGGTGCGCTGGCATCGCCTCGCCGTCGCGCGCAACCCGAAGAGCGTCGATGCTCTCACCGCGCTCGGCCTCGCGCTCGAGCGCGCCGGCAAGCGGCGCGAGGGCCTCGAGGTGCTGGGTCAGGCGATGAAGCTCGATCCCGAGTCGCCGGTCGCGCGTCGTGCGTTCGCCGGCGCGAACGACGACTGATGCAACGAAGAACCGGGAGGTTCCAATGACGGAGCCACGGACTCGCAGTGGATCGATGACTTCGGAACGGATCGGCGGCGATGCCGAGCGTCGGCTGTCGCCTGTCGCCATGATCGGTGCGACGGTCGTCGCCATGCTGATCGCGTCCGGAGCGCTGGTGGCCTTCGATGGCCACATACCCGCGTGGCTCGCGGGCGCCGGCGCGGCCGTGATCGGCGCCGTCGCGGTGCTGGTCGTCGCCGGCCCGCGCGCGACGGCGGGCAGCGGCCCTGGGCGCGTCGGTGCGCCGGCGAGAG
>JAJTGL010000009.1 GCA_021297795.1 Planctomycetaceae bacterium | reverse complement strand
TCAGCCGGCGCTTTCACTTTCCCGGCGACCGCACCACCGTGCGCCGACGCACCGCGCACCTCGCGCTCGCGTGCACGCGCTTCCTGCTCCTTGGCGAAGGCGCGCGGTCGCTTCTCTGGAGCGAAGGGGAGGCCGTGCGTGTCGAGCGCGCGTGAGCACGTGATCATCGCGCTCGGCGCGAATCTCGGCGATCGACTCGCGACGATGCGCGAGGCCGTCGCGCGCATCGAGGTGCTTCCGGGCACCGTGCTCCTCGCGGCATCGAACGCCTACGACACCGCGCCGGTCGGCCCGCCCGATCAGCCGCGATACCTCAACGCCGCCGTGCTCGTCGAGACGACGCTCGCGCCGCGCACGCTTCTCGAGGGGCTCCTGGCGATCGAGGCATCGCTCGGCCGCGCCCGCAGCACGACGCGCTGGATTGCGCGACCGATCGACCTCGATATCGTCCTCTTCGGGAATGCGATCGTCTCGGACGGCGACCTTCAGATCCCGCATCCCCGGTTCCGGGAGCGGGCGTTCGTGCTGCTTCCCCTCGCGGAAATCGCTGCAAACGCCCGCGATCCGGTCACCGGGGAGACGGTAGAATCGCTTCTTCGTGCCTGTCCCGGCCGCGCGGATGCGGTCAGGGTGGGTCCGCTCGTCGAGCGCCGCGCGTGAAGCGCTGCGCCGGGGGCGGGGACGGCATCGAACGCCGTCCGCACGTCCCGCAACGATCGTCCGCGCGACGATCCACTGGAGACTCCATGTCGCAGCTCAGGTCGAAGTTCAGGTCGAAGACCGTCTCGAAGTCCGCATCCCGATTCACGCTCGTCCGTGCCGTGCTCGCCGCCGGCGTGCTCGCGGCCGGCGCGTTCGTCGGTCCGATGACGGAGAAGGCCATCGCGCAGGATATCCCCGCGGGCGCGCTGCCCGAGATCGCGCTGCCGAAGGCGCCCGACATCGCCGGTGCGTTCACCGACGCGATGAAGACCCCGGAGGCCATCAAGGCCGGCGAAGAGGCGCTCAAGAACACCGCGAAGGCCTACCGCGAGGCGAAGTCGTTCAGCGACACCGTCACCCTCGCCGTCGACATGATGGGCCGCAAGAACGAGCAGTCGATGACCGTCATGCGCGACGCCGCCGGCACGCGCATCGACATGGGTCCGAACTCGATCATCTCCGCGAACGGCAAGGTGTACATCACCGACCAGAACGCGCCGAAGAAGTTCTACGCGATGCCGCTCGAGGGTTCGATCGTCGCCACTATCGAGAAGAACCTCGGTGGATTCCCGGCCCCGCTCCCGCAGTGGATGATCGATACCGCCGAGCCGAAGGACGTGGCGATGGAACTGGCGGGCGCGCTGATGCCGGCCGCGAAGATCATCGGCTTCAACGCCGCCGAGGGCAAGGTTCTCCTCGCTGGCGAGGGCGGCAGCGTGGGTGTCTTCACGATCGATCCGAAGACGTCGCTCCTTACGGGTGGCCAGGTCAACATCACGCCGCCGGGCGCGCCCGAGGGCGTGTCGTTCCCGATCATGCTCAAGATGCAGCCGATGGTTGCCGACGCGCTTCCCGCGGCGATCAGCTTCGATGAGACCGGCAAGACCGCGGTGGACTCGATCGAGGGGCTCCAGCCGACCGCGATCGCCGTCGGCGACTCCGCTCCCGAGTTCGCGCTCAAGGATCTCGACGGCAAGGAAGTCTCCCTCGCCGGACTCAAGGGCAAGGTCGTCGTCATCGACTTCTGGGCCGAGTGGTGCGGTCCGTGCAAGCGCGGCCTCCCGCACGTCAGCGACTTCGCCAAGTGGGCGGCGACCTCGGGGAAGCCCATCGCCGTCTACGGCGTGAGCACCTTCGAGCAGACCCGTGGCGATGAGCGCATCGCGGCGGTCAAGAAGTTCTGGGGCGGCCAGGGCTTCGCCATGCCTTGCCTGATCGACATGGAAGACACCGCGATCCGCGCGTACGGCTTCTCCGGCATCCCGGCGACCGTGGTCATCGGACCGGACGGCAAGGTCGTTGCCGTCCACCAGGGCATCGACCCGCAGAACCCGGCGAAGATCGTTGACGATCTGAAGGCCGAGTGCGAGAAGGCGCTCGCCTCCGGCGACGCCTCGAAGGCCGGCTGATCCCGCGGGTCGGTTCATCTCGCGACATCCGACGGACGCGAGCGCACTGGCGCTCGCGTCCGTCATTTTCCGAAACCTGCGTTGCCTTCGACGGGACCAGCCCGCCTGAGGGTCGCATCGTTCCGCGGCCGCGCGTAGAGTGCCCCGCATCGGAGGTCGACATGGTTCGTAGGCTCGTTTCTCTCGCGCCAGTCCCGCATCGGTTCACGTCGTCGCTCGCGGCGATCGCGCTCTGCGTGGCCTCGGTGGTCGGACCTGCCGCCGCGCAGGTCCCGCCCACAGGCGGCGCGAAGGATCCGAAGCCGCAGGCGGCCGACGACACCGATGCCGCCCGCGGCGTGACCGGCGCGGAGAAGGCGCAGGACGCGGAGGTCGAGTCGCCCGAGGCCGCCCGTGCGCGCGCGGAGCAGCGCTTCAAGGACATGATCGCCGCCTATCGCGGCAAGGATGGCGTCGAGGTCACGACCAAGGTCGAGATCGTGGCGTCGAAGGATGGGGTGGAAGGCAACGGGCCCGCCGTCGAGGCGAAGTTCCGCTTCGGTCCCGATCGTCGTGCGCAGATGAACTTCCGCGGCTACGACCTTCGGATCGGAGACGGAAAGGTCATTGCCATGCATGACTCGAACCCGCTGGCGTATCTCGAGGTCGGTGACAACGGCTCGGCGTACTACCAGCTCTTCAACGCTTTCCAGGCGCTGCCTTTCGTGGAGCTCGGACTTGCGCTCGGCGAGGAGGATCCCGGCGAGGTCGCCATGCAGCTCCTGCCCCAGATTCCGAACGTCGTTCCGGTGCGGGTCGAGTCGGACGAGATCGACGGTCAGGCTTGCGATGTGCTCGTTCTCGCCGCCGACGACGACTCGGAGGAGCTGCGGCTCTTCCACGATCCCGAGACGAAGCTCGTGGAGTCCGTACGCGGCGTCCTCCGCGGTGGCCCGATGGTCGAGGAAGGCGCGGAACTCGTCTTCAAGGCGACTTCGGTGGCGGCGCGCCCGAAAGTGGCACCGACGGCGGACTCTTTCCGCATGGACGTGGTTGGCCGCCAGAAGGTCGACGGGCTGGCGGCCCTCATCGATCGCCGTCCGGGCGCACAGGAGGCTGCGGAGGAGGATCGCGAGGTCGAGGGGCTGAAGGTCGGGGAGCCAGCGCCGGAGCTGGTGCAGCCGCGCGTGGGCGAGCCGGGCGAATGGTCGCTCGCAGGCTCGCGCCCGAAGCCGGTCGTCGTGGACTTCTGGGCGACGTGGTGCGGTCCGTGCGTATCGAGTATTCCCGAACTCGCGAAGCTCGCGGAGGAGTTCAAGGGCCGCGCCGAGATCGTGATGGTCAACACGGGCGAGCAGGGGTCGCGCGCCGAGCGCGAGGACCGCATCCGCAGCACGCTCGAGAAGCGCAAGATCGGGAAGGACTCGCCGCTCCTCGGCGTGCTCGACCTCGATGGTCTCGCCGCGCGCCGTTGGCTGGTGCGGGCGTTCCCCACGACCTTCCTCGTCGCTTCCGATGGCAAGATCGCAGGAGTCTGGGTGGGAAGTTCGCCGCGCTCGCAGCGTGAACTGCGCACGAAGCTCGAGGAACTTTGCGGCAAGCCCGCCGATGCGGCGGCGCCTGGCGAAGGTGCGGCTGAAGCAAAGCCGTCGCGGCAGCCGGAGCCGTAGCCGCAGCCATCGCGCCGATCGCAGCGTGCGGCCCCGCGCGCGCATCCCCGATATCCTGCGCCGATGCACGAGAGCCGTCCCGGTTCGGGCGCCCAATCCGCGTCGCTTCCGCTTGTCGAGCGGGGTGATGCGCTCGATGCCTTGCGCATGCGCGTGTCGTCGTCGTTGCGTGGCGTCGCGCACGCCGACATCCGGTTCGGTCGGCACGACCGCATGCTGTACGCGACCGACGCGAGCATCTACCAGGTCGAACCGATCGGCGTGGTCGTGCCGCACTCGGTCGACGACGGCGCGAAGGTCGTCGCGCACCTCGCGCAGGAGGGGGTTTCCATCCTGCCGCGCGGCTCGGGCACCGCGCTGGCCGGCCAGACGGTGAACGAGGCGGTCGTCGTCGACTTCTCGCAATACTGCCGCGCCATTCTCTCGGTCGACGCGGAGCGCCGCCGCGCGGTGGTCGAGCCCGGCGTCACCCTCGATCAACTGAACGAGCATCTCGCGCCGCTCGGGCTGATGTTCGGCCCCGACGTCGCGACCAGCTCGCATGCGACGCTCGGCGGCATGATCGGCAACAACTCCTCGGGCGCGCACTCGATCCTCTACGGACGCACCGTGGAGAACCTGCTGGCGCTCGAGGTCGTCTTTGCCGATGGATCGGTGCATCGGCTCGAGGAAGGAAGTTGCGACCGCGATCCCGCGCAGAGGAATCTCGCCGATCGCCTCGCTGCGATCGTGCGGCCGATCGCGGGCGAGATCCGGACGCGCTTCCCGAAGATCCTGCGCCATGTCGACGGCTACGCGCTCGACATCTTCCTCGAGCAGATCGAGCGCTCGACGCCCGGCACCTACGACCGCGTCAACCTCGCGCATCTCGTCTGCGGCGGCGAGGGCACGCTCGCGGTCACGCTGCGCGCCGAATTGGCGTTGGTCGCGCGCCCGAAGGAGCGTGGACTCGCGATCCTCGGCTTCGCCAGCGTGCGCGAATCGCTCGCGAATCTCTCCGCGATCCTGGCCACGAAGCCCGCCGCGGTCGAGCTGGTCGATGACGTCGTGATCGACGTCGCGCTGCGCAACACCGAGTACAGGCAGTACGTCGAGCTCATGCCGCAGCCGAAGCAGGGTTCGCTCGGCGCGGTGCTCTACGTGGAGTATTTCGCCGACCGCGTGGACGACCTGCCGGCGCGTTTCGATGCGCTCCGCGCGGCGGTGCCCGGCGGATCGATGTCGACCTACACCGGTGCCGCCGAGCGGCTGAAGGCGTGGAAGCTCCGGAAGGCGGGCGAGCCGCTGCTGCACGGTGTCCCGGGCGTGCGCAAACCGTTCACGTTCGTCGAGGACACGGCGGTCTGCCCGTCGAAGCTACCGGATTTCGTCGAGGAGTTCCGCGCGATCGTCTCCCGCCACGGCACGACCGCCGCGTACTACGCGCATGCGTCGGTCGGCTGCCTGCACATCCGGCCGCTCGTCGCGATCCACGATCCGAAGGATCGCGCGATCATGGTGTCCATCGCGAAGGAGATCGCGCTGCTCGTCGCCCGCTACGGCGGCGCCCTTTCGGGCGAGCACGGGGATGGCCGTGTGCGATCGCCGCTCCTCGGCGAGTACTTCGGCGAGACGATCTGCGCTGCGCTCCGCGAGGTGAAGCGGGCCTTCGATCCGGCGAACCTCCTCAATCCGGGCAACATCGTCGACTCGGGGCCCGCCGAACGCCTCGTCGACAACCTGCGCATCGCACCCGGCGGCCACGACGCGCACGCGCCCGAGATCGCGACCTACTTCGACTACACGCGCGAGGAGGGTTTCGGCCACGCGATCGAGAGTTGCAACGGTGCGGGGCTCTGCCGCCGCATGTCGGGAGGAACGTCGATGTGCCCGTCGTACCGGGCGCTGCGGGACGAGCGCCACGCGACCCGCGGGCGCGGCAACGCGCTGCGTCTTGCGGTGACGGGTCAGCTCGGCCAACCGGGCCAGGGCGTCGATCCACGCTGGAGCGATGCGGAGACAATGGCCACGCTCGACCTCTGTCTTTCGTGCAAGGCGTGCAAGACCGAGTGTCCGTCGAATGTCGACATCTCGAAGCTGAAGGCCGAGTACACCGCGCAGCGTCACGCGCGCGAGGGCGTTCCGTTCGCCACGCGCGTCTTCGGCCAGGTCCGGCGGCTGAATGCGCTCGGGTCGCGGTTCCACTGGATCGCGAACATCGTGAACCGGACACCGGTCGCGAAGTCGCTCGCGCACACGTTCCTCGGCATCGATCCGAGGCGTTCGATTCCGGCGTTCGGTCCGTCGCTCTTCCGTTGGTTCGCGGGTCGCTCGCCCGCACCCGCGACGCGCAGCGTGATCCTCTTCGGCGACTGCTTCTCCGCCTACAACGAACCAGGGATCGGCCAGTCGGCCGTGCGGCTCCTCGAGGCCTTCGGGTATCGCGTCGTGCTCGCCGACGTCGGATGCTGCGGACGCAGCCTCATCTCGACCGGCATGCTCGCGGAGGCGCGCGAGGAGATCGCACGCGCGGCCGACGCACTCGAGGCGCTCGTCGAATCGACGGGCGCCGACGCGGTGCTGGTGCTCGAGCCGAGCTGCGCGAGCGCGCTGCGCGACGACTGGCTCGAGCTTCTTCCGAAGGGCGCGGACGGCGCCGGCGGTGACGCGATCCGCGCGCGCCGCGCCGCGCTCGCGAAGCGCACCGCGCTCGTCGAGGAGTTCCTCGATCGCGCGTGGGACACCCATCCGCGGCTCCCGGAACTTCCGGCGGCCGACGCGGTGGTCGATCGCGTGGTGCTGCACGGTCACTGCCACCAGAAGGCGCTGTGGGGCGCGGAAAGTTCGGCACGGTTCCTGCGACGGATCTTCGGTGCGCGCATGTCGGTCCTCGACACCGGTTGTTGCGGCATGGCCGGAAGCTTCGGCTACGCCGAGAAACGCTACGAACTCTCGATGAAGATCGGAGAGGATCGGCTCTTCCCGGCGGTGCGCGCGGCCACCGACGCCGTCGTGTGCGCACCGGGTACCAGCTGTCGGCACCAGATCCACGACGGTACCGAGCGCGAGGCGCTGCACCCAGTCGATCTCGCAGCACGCGCGCTTGGGCTGTGACCGCGCGGAACCGGTCAAATCCGCGGTCGGAAGCCTGAAATCGACGGTGATTCCCCGTGCGTCCGGTTTGCTAGACTGCGGCCATGACCGGTGCGACCCAGCCCACGATCGACGAAGCCGCGCTGACCGATCTGTCGAACGCGAAGATCCTCCTCGTCGACGACAACCAGCAGAACCTCGAGCTCATGCAGGCCTATCTCGAGACGCTGCCGTGCCGTCTCTCGACGGCGCGAGATGGCCTCGAGGCGATCGACGCGATCCATCGAGAGCGCCCCGACCTCGTCCTCCTCGACGTGATGATGCCGAAGATGTCGGGTTTCGAGGTCTGCCGCAAGATCAAGAGCGATCCGGCGACCCGCGACATGGTGGTCATCATGGTGACGGCGCTCCACGAGCTCGGCGACCACGAGCGTGCGGTCGAGAGCGGCACCGACGACTTCCTCACCAAGCCGGTGAACAAGCTCGAGCTCCTCACGCGCGTGCGCAGCCTCCTGCGGGTGGCGCTTCTCAAGCGGAAGCTCGCCGAACTGCTGTCGGGCCGCTGAAGTGGCGTCCGAGAGGGTTCCTCTGGGTTGATTCCCCGGTGCACGGGGCGTGCTGCGGCGTCCGCGATCGATCCACGCGGCATCCACATTTCAAGAGTTGACCGCCGACGCGCCGATCCATCGCGGTCGGGGCGTCTGGCCGTCCCGCCGGACCCCGCGGAGGCAACATGCACGACAACAGGCACGACAAGAGCCGAACCATCGCCGAGATCCTCGAGTTGAATCCGACCGCTCGATCTCGTCGTCGAGGTCGTCCTGTCGGACGCGCACGCGGCCTTGCCGCACAAGTTCAAGCAGCGCGAGGAAGAGACCAATGCGCTCGCTGTGCGTACGTCCCTCGAACACGCTTCCGAGCGTGAGCCGGTGCGCGTCGATCCGGTTGAGCCGGTCGACGAGATCCTCCTGATGGAGCGAGATCGGTGTGTCGTCGTACTCGACCTTGTGGTCGCCCATCCTCGTCAGGTCGATCGACGCGGCGATCCGCTCGAAGGCCGCGAAGAGGTCGCCGAGGTGGAGATCCTCAAGCTCGAAGTCCTCGGTCTCGGCGTCGGTGCCGTCGGCATCGTCCGACTGGCCGGGCCGCGCGCGTGCGGCAGCGCGTTCGGCGAAGTCGCGCCGGCGCGCCTCGAGCACCTCGGCCGCCGTGCGGAACTTCTGATAGGCGAGAAGCTGCCGGATGAGCTCTGCGCGCGGATCCTCGCCCGGCGCGGCTGCTGCCGACGGATCGCCACCCTCCTCGGGCGCCGCCACCGGTGCGAGCGACCGCGACTTGATCTCGACGAGCGTCGCCGCCATCACGAGGAACTCGCCGGCGACGTCGATGTCGATCCGCGAGAGGTGACGGCAGTACTCGAGGTACTGGTCGGTCAGCGTGTGGATCGGGATGTCGTGGATGTCGACCTCCGCCCGCCGCACGAGGAAGAGCAGGAGGTCGAGCGGACCCTGGAAGACGGGGAGACGGACGAGCCAGTCGTTCTGCGACATCGCCCGTAACCTACCAAGAATGCGGCAGTTCTTGCGCGAATCGCCGCGCATTACACTAGCCGCATGTCCGACGTCGCGACCGCCGCCCTCGACCCGCACATCCGCTCGAACGAGCGCGCCTTCCTGCGCGAGGTGCTCGCGACCGAGGCGGCGGCCGTCTCGCGCTTCGCCGCGCGGCTCACCGCCGGCGAGGACACCGGCATCCACGGTGCCCTCGACCTCTTCGAGGCGTGCAAGGGCCATGTCGTGGTCAGCGGCATGGGGAAGTCGGGCCTCGTCGGCGCGAAGATCTCGGCGACGCTCTCGAGCCTCGGACAGCCATCGCACTTCGTGCACCCGGCGGAGGCCGTCCACGGCGATCTCGGGTCGATACGCCCGGACGATGTCGTGCTGCTCCTCTCCTGGTCGGGCGAAACGCAGGAGGTCGTGGCGCTCGCGTCCATCCTCAAGATGGATGGCATCCCGACGGTCGGCATGTCGGGCAAGTCGAAGTCAAGCCTTGCGCGCGCCTGCAGCGTGCATGTCGATCTCGGCGACCTCACCGAGGCGTGCCCGCTGAACCTCGCCCCAACCGCCTCGACGACCCTGACGCTCGCGGTCGGGGACGCGCTCGCGCTCGCCCTCGCCCAGCGCCGCGACTTCGGCAAGGACGATTTCCACAAGCATCACCCGGGCGGCATGCTCGGCGCCGGGCTGCGCCCGGTCACCGAAGTCCTGCGTTTCCGGGTCGGTCAGAACCTCGCCGCGGTGCCCGACACGTCGACCGTGCGGGATGCGCTCCGGGCCGCCGGTGAAGGACGTCGCGCCGGTGCGATCGTGCTCGTCGACGGCGCCGGCCGACTCAGCGGCATCTTCACCGACGGAGATCTCCGACGTCACGTGAACGGCGGGGGGCTCTCTGCGCTCGACGCCCCGATCGCGGGGGTCATGACCCGCCACCCGACCACGCTGACCGTCGATTCGCTTGTCCGCGATGCGGTCCAGTTGGTCCAGGAGAAGCGCCTTGACGAGATCCCGGTCGTTGATCGCGACGGCAAGCCGGTCGGCCTCGTCGACGTCCAGGACCTGATCGCCATGCGGGTGGTGAAGGAGTAGTTCTTCAAAGCGCGCAAGAAGTCGTATCACCGGTCCGTCTGCGGGCACTCTCGTGAGACGCGGGGCCGCGCGCCCCCAAAGGAGATCGGATGAGCTCGCTCCCTCGTCACCTTGACCTGAACATCACCACGATCCTCATCGCCTCGGTCACCGCGCTGGTACCGGGAATCGCCGCCGACGCCGCGCAGGTCGCCTTCATCGACGCGCAGGGGCGCTCGTGGCGTCAGGTGACCGAGACGATCGGCTCCTCGTGGCAGGCCATCGCGCAGCGGTGCCCGGTCGACGGAGTCTCTCCGTGCACGGGCACGCTCGGTGGTCAGGACCTCGCCGGCTGGGTGTGGGCCACCGACGAGCAGGTCGCGGGGCTCTTCGAGGAGTTCATGCCGGGCATCAGCGAGGCGGGCTCCCTGAGCGGCGGAAACTGCGTGCTGCCCGGGCTTGGTTTCCTGAGCACCTTCGATCCGACCTACGCCGGTTACACGACGTTCGGTGCGAGCTTCTACATCTCGGGATGGAGCGCGACCACGACCCGCGGCAACGCGGCGATCGCGCCCGAAGTCGCCGCGGGCTACCAGCCGCACCATGGCAGCTTCAACCTGCTCGCGCAGGCCTCGGTCACGTCGGCAAGCGCCTATCGCGGCGCGTGGCTCTTCAAGCCGCCGATGTGCCCTTCGGACCTCGATGCGAACGGCGATGTCGGTGCGGGCGACCTCGCGACGCTGCTTGGTTCGTGGGGAACGAACGGCACCGGTACCGGTGGCCGCTCCGCGGACCTCGACGGCGACGGCACCGTGGGCGCAGGCGACCTCTCCGCGCTCCTTGGCGCGTGGGGTGCGTGCGGAGGCTGAGTTCCGCCGACGTCCTCGTGCTTCCGCCTACTTCCGGATCACGCCACGCGCGTCGAGCAGCGCCATCACGCGCTCGACGGCGGTGCGGATCGCCACATCGGGTGCTCCCAGATCGTGGAACGGGATCGTGAGATCCGCGTCCGACGGCTGGTCGTACTCGAAGTCGACGCCCGGAACATCCTTGACCGAGCCCTGCGCGGCGTCGCGGTAGAGACCCACCGGATCGCGCCGTCGGCACGCGTCGAGCGGTGTCGACACGTGGACGAGCGCGAACTGGGCGCCACCGACGAGTTCACGTGCCTTCGCACGCACCGAGGCGTCGGGGGCGGTGAAGCTCGCGAGCACCACCAGGCCGATCTCGTTCATCGCCTTCGCGAGCTCCATGCCGCGGCGGAGGTTCTCCGAGCGGTCGGCGCGGGAGAAACCGAGGTCACGGCTCATGCCCGAGCGGAGCGCGGGGCCGTCGACGACGGCGCCGAAGCGACCGAGATCGAAGAGTCTTCGTTCGACCGCGCGCGCGATCTCCGTCTTGCCCGAGCCCGAGAGGCCGGTGAAGAGGATCGTGAACGGCTTCTGTCCGAGGCGCTTCTCGCGCTCCTCGGCGCTCACCACGCGGCCCGAGGGCGCGAGGTGTCCGCCCTGCGGCGTGTCCTGCCAGTGACCGTCTCCAGCCTCGGACGGATCGAGCAGCATGCCTGCGCCCGCCGTCATGTTGGTGAGTCGGTCGATGAGGATGAACGCACCGGTCGCGCGGTTCTTCGTGTAGCCGTCGTAGACGAGCGGCCGGCTGGTGCGGATGCGCACCTGACCGATGTCGTTGAGGGCGAGCGCGGGTGCCGCCGAGCGGTCGAGCGTGTTCACGTCGACGCGGTGGACGACCGCGGTGATGCTCGCCGGCGTCTTGTTCGGCCCGTGCTTGAGGATGTACTCCTTGCCCTGGACGAGCGGCGACTGGAGACGTCCTGCGCAACGTGCGGCTCGTTGCCCGGGTGGACAAGCATGTCGCCGCGCGCGCAGTCGATCTCGTCCGCGAGCGTGAGCGTGACCGAAAGCGGGGGCGTTGCCTGTGCGAGATCGCCATCGAAGGTCACGATGCGGGTGACGGTCGACGTCTTCCGCGACGGAAGCACCATCACGCGGTCGCCTGGCTTCACGCAGCCGCCAGCGACCGTGCCGGTGAAGCCGCGGAAGTCGAGGTTCGGCCGGTTCACCCACTGCACGGGGAAACGGAAGTCGACGAGGTTGCGGCGGCCAGCGAGTGGGACGGTGTCGAGGTGCTCGAGGAGCGTCGGCCCCGTGTACCACGGCATCGACGCACTGCGGTGCACGACGTTGTCGCCGTTGAGCGCCGACATCGGGATGAACCGCATGTTGCGCGCCGGAAGCTTCGCGGCAAAGGCCTTGTAGTCGGCCACGATCTCGTCGAACCGCGCCTGCGAGTTGTCGACGAGATCCATCTTGTTCACCGCGACAACGATCTCGCGGATCCCGAGGAGGCTCGTGATGAACGAGTGCCGCCGCGTCTGCACGGCGACGCCGTGGCGCGCGTCGATCAGGAGGATCGCGAGGTCGCAGGTGCTGGCGCCGGTCGCCATGTTGCGCGTGAACTGCTCGTGGCCCGGCGTGTCGGCGATGATGTACTTGCGCGCCGCGGTGGTGAAGTAGCGGTACGCGACGTCGATCGTGATGCCCTGCTCGCGCTCGCTCTTGAGGCCGTCGACGAGCAGCGCGAGGTCGAGCGCACCCGACTGGGTGCCCATCGACTTCGAGTCGCGCTCGGCGGCCTTCAGCGTATCCTCGTGGATCATGTGGGTGTCGTGCAGCAGGCGCCCGATGAGGGTGCTCTTGCCGTCGTCGACGGACCCGCAGGTGAGGAAGCGGAGGAGTTCCTTGTTCTCGTGACGCGAGAGGTACGCCTCGATGTCCTTCTCGATCAGTTCCTGCTCGGCTGCGTTCGAATCGGCGCGCATCAGAAGTAGCCTTCCTTCTTCTTCTCCTCCATGCTGCCCGCGGCATCGTGGTCGATGACGCGGCCCTGGCGCTCGCTCTGCGTCGCCTGCAGCATCTCCTTGATGATCTCGGGCAGCGTCGCCGCAGGCGACTCGATCGCACCCGAGAGCGGGTAGCAGCCGAGCGTGCGGAAGCGGATCATCCTCATCTGCGGCTGCTCGCCTGGTTCGAGCGGCAGCCGGTCGTCGTCGACCATGATCGGGACGCCGTGGCGATAGACCACCGGACGCACCGCGCCGAAGTAGAGCGGCACGATGCGGATGTTCTCGAGCCAGATGTACTGCCAGACGTCGAGTTCGGTCCAGTTCGACAGCGGGAACACCCGGATCGACTCGCCCAGCTGCCCGGGAGAACGGTTGACCTCGGTGTTGTAGATGTTCCAGAGCTCGGGGCGCTGGTTGCGCGGATCCCAGCGGTGCTGCCGGTCGCGGAAGCTGAAGACACGTTCCTTCGCGCGCGACTTCTCCTCGTCGCGGCGCGCGCCACCGAAGGCGGCGTCGAAGCCGTGCTTGTCCAGCGCCTGCTTCAGCGCCTGCGTCTTCATGACGTCGGTGTGCTTGCGCGATCCGTGGGTGATCGGATTGATGCCCGCGCGCAGGCCCTCCTCGTTCTTGTAGACGATCAGGTCGAGGCCGAGCTCCTTCCCGACGTACTCGTCGCGGAGCTTGTACATCTCCTTGAACTTCCACGTGGTGTCGACGTGGAGGAGCGGGAAGGGGGGCTTGGCGGGGTAGAAGGCCTTCATGGCGAGGTGCAGCAGCACCGCCGAGTCCTTGCCGATCGAGTAGAGCATCACGGGTCGCTCAAAGCTCGCGACCACCTCGCGGAAGATCTGGATGCTCTCCGCCTCGAGTTCCTTCAGATGTGTGAGTCTCGTTTCTTCCATGCGCGCGTTCCAAAGGGCCGATAGGGTATCGGTCATCGGTCGACGAACGGCGCAATGTGAGGTTTCCCATGGTCGAAAAATCGACGAATGTCGTCTGGCACGGCGGCTCGGTCTCCCGACCGGACCGAGAGCGGATTCTCGGTCAGCGGGGTGCGACGATCTGGTTCACGGGCCTCTCGGGCTCGGGCAAGAGCACGATCGCAGTCGCTGTCGAATCGCTGCTCGTCGGCTCCGGGCGGCTCTGCTATCGGGTCGATGGTGACAATCTTCGCCATGGGCTCAACCGAAACCTCGGGTTCTCGGCGGAGGATCGCCGCGAAAACGTCAGGCGCACCGGGGAAGTCTGCCGGATTCTCGCGGACGCAGGAGTCATCGTCCTCGCGAGCCTCGTCAGTCCGTTCCGTGCCGATCGCGCGCAGGTGCGTGCCCTGCACGACGAGTGGCAGATCCCGTTCCTCGAGGCGTTCGTGGACGTGCCGCTCGAGGTGGCCGAGTCGCGCGACCCGAAGGGGCTCTACCGGAAGGCGCGTGCCGGCGAGATCAAGGACTTCACCGGCATCCATCAACCCTACGAGAGGCCCGAGCAGCCCGAGATCCTGCTCGAGTCGCACCGACTGACCCCGGACGCAGCCGCGTCGGGGCTGATCGAGCAGCTTCGTGCACGTGGCATCGTGCGATAGCCGCGATCCACGCGATGGATGCGCCCGCGCGGGTCGGCGGATCGTTCATCCGGGGATGGTCGACAGGTTTGTCAGAGCCCGCGTCGCCGGAACGCCTCGACCAGCAGCGCCACCGCATCGGGGTGGCCTGCGAAGACGCCACGGTTCGTCGTCAGTTCGCGACCCTGGCTGAAGTCGAGCGGCTTTCCGTCGACGTCGCAGACGCGTGCGCCCGACTCGCTCGCGACGAGCGCGCCCGCCGCGTGATCCCAGATCTTCTCCCGATAGTCCTTCTTCGTGGGAAGACGGAGATAGGCATCGGCTCCGCCACGCGCGACGACCACGTACTTCGACTGGCTGTCGAGCCGCGCCGGAGTGCCGGGGCTGCCGAGCTCCGCGAGCAGTTCGGCGGAGAGATCCTGCTTCGAGTGTCCGCTCTCGACCGACTCGCAGGCGCGGACCGGCGAGCCCGCGCTCCACGGCGCGATCGAGAGTCGCCGCGCGCGTGACGTCTGGTCGCCTGCGCATCCGAATGCGCCGCCACCCCGCGTCGCCCACGCAAGGGTTCCCAGCGCATCGGCCTCGTCGTAGTTGGTCCCGGCGGCCGGCAGGTTCGGGCATCCCACCACGCCGGCGACCACGTTGCCCTGTTCGATGAGCGCAAGCGAGATCGCGTACTGCTGTCGGCGCAGGAAGCCCTTCGTGCCGTCGACCGGATCGAGCGTGAAGAAGCGCGCTCCAGGCGTTGCGCGGCCGCGATCGATCGCGGTGAGGACGGCATCCTCGCCGACCGGTCCCAGCGCGCGTCCGACCGCCTCGACCACGCGGGCGCGCAACGCGGCGCTCTCGGGGGCGCGCAGCGTCGCGGCCTCCTCTTCGCCGACCAGCGGAATCGCGCCATGTCCGGCGCGCGCGAGCTCGAGCGACACCACGGCCTGGCTCGCCCAGTCGGCGACGGTCACCGGGCTCTTGTCGTCCTTCGACACGCCGTCGATCGCGGTCGAGGCGTGCACGGATCGGGTGGCGACGGCCGCCTTGAGGACGGCGTCCTTCATCGCGGCGAGAATGGCATCTTGCATGGTGGGCTCTCGAGTGACGGGTCTTCGGTTTGTCGATGGGCGGAGCACGGGGCGCGTCTCACGTTCGCGCCATGATCCAGATCGCGGTGACGGCCACGGTTCCGGTGATCAGTCCAAGCGGGAGTCCGATCTTCATGTAGTCGGAGAACCGGTAGCCGCCCGGGCCCTGCACCATGAGATTCGTCTGGTAGCCGATCGGTGTCGCGAAACTCGCGCTCGCTCCGAACATCACGATGATCGCGGCGAACGTCGGATCGAATCCGCCGGACTCAGCGGTCGCCGCGTTGAGCGCGATCGGGAAGACGAGCGCGGCGGCCGTCGCATTCGAGAGAAGTTCGGTGAGGATGAAGGTGGCGAAATAGAGTGCCGCGATCGTGGCAAGCATGTTGCCGGCGCTGATGGCGGCGAGTTTCTCTGCAAAGAACCCGGCCACCCCGGACTTCTCCAGGGCAGTGCCGAGCGCGATCGAGCCCGCGATCACGAAGATGAGCCGCACGTTCAGCGCGCGGCGCGCCTGCGCGCCCGTGCAGCAGCGGGTGGCGATCATGAGGCCGGCGCCGGCGAGCGCGGCGTGGAACATCTCGAATCCGAAGGGCTGGAACGTCGCCGTGAGGATCACGCCGAGGAGGATCAGCCCGGCGATCGGCGCGCGCTCGTGCCGCACCGGCTCCGAATCCTCGATGCGACGCACGAGCAGGAAGTCGCGCGATGCCCCGTAGGCGTTGACGAACGCCTCCTTCGTCTCGAGGAGGAGCACGTCGCCCTCCTTGAGGACGACGGTGCCGAGCTTGGTGTTCTCGATGCGCGCGCCGTTCCGCGAGATCGCGATCACGACCGCGCCGTAGACGTTGCGGAACCGGGATTCGCGCAGCGTCTTTCCGAGCAGGGGGCTCGAGTCGCTGACGACCGCCTCGACGAGGAAGCGGCGGAAGCGGTCGCGGCCGAGCTTCGCGACCTGATCGGTCGCCGGCGCGAGGCCGCGCAGCTTCTGAAGCTGCACCACGCTCGCCACGTCGCCGACGAAGAAGAGACGATCGCCCGTCGCCAGCATGGTCGTCGGTTCGACCGGCGAGATGATCTCGTCGCCGCGCGCGATCTCCGCAAGGTAGAGGCCCTCGAGGCCGCGGAGGTTCGCGCCCTCGACCGACTTGCCGGCGATGGGTGCGCCCGCGACGAGCATCTCGACCGTGTAGCTGCGTGGATCCGAGGTCGAGAGCTCGACCTTTCCGCTTTCGGGCAGCAGCCATCGTCCGGCGATGAGGATGTAAGCGATGCCCGCGATGGCAACGGGGATGCCGACTGGCGCGATGTCGAACAGCGCGAACGACTCGCGGCCCGACTTCGTCCACATCTCGTTCACGACGAGGTTCGTGCTCGTTCCGATCAGCGAGCAGACGCCGCCGAGGGTGGCCGCGTAGGTGAGCGGGATGAAGAGCTTTCCGGGCGCGATCTTCGTGCGCTTCGAGAAGTCCTGGACGACCGGGATGCACATCGCGACGAGGGGCGTGTTGTTGATGAACGCGGAGATCGCGGCAACCGGGATCATGAGCCTCGCCTGTGCGACGGCGACCGACTTCGCCCGACCGAAGAGCGCCGGGCCGACCCACTGGATGAGGCCGGTCTCGATCACGCCCTGCGATACCACGAGCAGGAGCGCGATCGTGATGATCGAGGGGCTGGCGAGGCCCGAGAAGGCGTCCTTCGGGGTCAGCGATCCGGTAAGCACGAGGAGGCCGATGCCGCCCGCCATCACGATGTCGTTCGCGATGCGCCCCCGAACGAGGAGCGCGAGCGTGATGCCGACGCAGACGAGCGCGATGATCGCGGATGCTTCCATGGTGCGGATCTCAGGGCTCTGCGGTCGCCTGCGTACGGGCAGTCGTGTTTGCCTCGAGCCAGCGTACGGCGTGCGTCACGATCGCCTCTTGTGCCTTCCTCGCCCGATCGGTCCCGACCTTTTCCAGTCCGTTCGCAAGGATGCTGAAGGCGAGTTGCTCGCCTGAGGGTGCGGTGATCAGGCCGCTGAGCGTGCTGACACCGTTGATGTAGCCAGTCTTGCAGTGGACTCGCACCGGGCTTGCGGCAATCGGTCCGAACCGCGCCTTCACGGTGCCGCTCTCGCCCGCGACGGCGAGGCTGTCGCGGAAGGTGCCGGCGATCCGATGGTCGAGTGCGATCGACCGGAGCCATGCGGCGGTTCCGCCCGCGGTCACGCGATTCGAGTGCGACAGGCCGCAGCCGTCGGCAAAGACGAATCCCTCAGCGCGGGAGCCGATCCGCTCCACAACCGAATCCCGCAGTGCGGCGGTTCCGTTCGCCCAGGAGCCGGCGATCCACCCCGGTCCCGGCTCAGTTGCGCCGCCGCGGTTCGCCCGTGCGGCGCCAAGGCGCTTGAGCAGGCTCTCGGCGTAGAGATTCGCGCTGTCGGTGTTCGTGCGCTTGAGCACGACCGCGATCGGGGTCTCGATCACGCCGACGGTCGCGCCGGCCGGTGCCGGATCTGTCGATGTCGCCACGCGAGCGGTCCCGACCTCCACGCCACGGGCGCGAAGCGCGCGAGCGAGCAACTCGGCGAAGAGGCTCGGCGCGTCGTGCACGGAGAGATCGACGTCGGCTCGCTCGCCCGAGGGCAGACGGCCGGAGATCGTGAGGTTGCTCGAGGTTGCGTTTCGGGTGACCACGAACGTGGACTTGGATTTCGCAGGTCCGGCCTGCGCGGTGTTGCGTGCCACGGTCCAGTCGAACGCGGGCTCCATGCGGTCGATCGCGACCTTTCCGCTCCGCGCCGCGGCGCCGATGAACATCATGTTGGCGTGGAAGTTGAACCCCCAGACCTCGGCGCAGTAGGGACGGGTGCGTTGGTCCGATGGCCAAGTCGGGTTGTAGCAGACGGAATCGAACACGCGCGCATCGATCACCAGTTCACTGATGCGCGTGGCGCCGGCCGCCACGACCTGATCAGCCCACCAGCCGACGAGTTGGTCGGCGCGCACTCTGGGGTGCACGTTTCCTGCTGCATCGACGACCGGGTTCCGCGCGAGCGCCTCGGGATCGCCGAGGGCGGGATCACCGCAGCCGACGACCGTCACGCGGGCCGTCGCGGCGTCGAAGCGGATCGAGTTGCGGAATCGGAAATCCGCACCGAGCTCGGCGAGTGCCTCGCCGGAGGTGAACACCTTGAGGTTGCTCGCGGGCTTGAACGGAAGACCGCTGTTGCCTTCGGAAATGGTCGCGCCATCGGAGACCCGCACGACGGAGTAGCTGAGCGACCGCCCCAGTCCGGACGCGTTCGCCGCCTCCTCGATCTGCGCCTCGAGGCCTCGTGCCTGGAAGCCCCCCGAGATGCCTTCCGTGACGCTGGACGCGAGGCTATCACCTGTAAGGATGCCGATTGTTCCGAGAACAAGTGAAATTGTGCGCAGGAACCGTGGATTCTGAATGAGTCGGTTTCGCTTCATTGTGTCCCGGTGATGATGCAGGAAATAGGCGGTGTATTGACGGAAACGAACAGGTTACAGGGCTGAGGCAAGATATCGGCTGAGGGAGGGTTCCTGCTTGGAAGGAACTCGGGCGATTTCCTGACAGAAACGAAGGCCTCGCAGTTGACAAGAAACTCATTCGCGGTATCCTCGACCGACTCTCGGCCTCCGTGGTGGATGTCGCTGAGCAGGTGTGTTTCCAACAAGAGGAAGAAAGATGAAGATCGGCTTTGCCATTCTCGGTACGCTTTGCGCCGCCACCGCGGCCTCTGCGACCAACATGACCCTGACCTTCGATGGTTACGGTCTCAACGGTTCGAACCGCGTGTCCTACAACGCTTCCCGCAGCTGGGACGCCCGCGGCCCCGCGTCGTTCTACAACATCGTCTGCGGCCAGCACAACTTCACCTCCGCGAGCGGTCGTTCGCGCGTGACGTTCTGCGCCCAGCTCTTCGAAGGCGTGACCGCTGGCAACACCTACACGTTTGCCATCGTCGCCCCTGAGAACGTGCCGGACGAGCCGGGTAGCCCGGGCAACATGGGCGCCGTCAAGGCGACCCTCGTCCAGGACCTCTACAAGCGCTACTACAAGTTCATCGACACGGCTGCGGAGGCCTCGGCCTTCCAGCTCGCGCTCTACGAGATCACCCACGAGAACATCACCGCTGCGGACGCCGCTGGTGCGGTTTCCCAGCTCAGCCTCGAGAAGGGCGCGTTCCAGTCCCAGGCTGCCGGCTCGAGCGGCTTCGTCGGCGCTGCCGCGATGCTCGCCAGCCTCGGCACGGGCGGCTTCGGCTCCATCGGCGACAACCTCCTCGGCCTGACCAACCCGTCGGCCCAGGATCAGCTGATCGTTGTTCCGATCGGTGCTCCGGCGATCCTCGCGGGCCTCGGCCTCGTGGGCGTCGGTCTCCTCCGTCGTCGCAAGTGATCTTGCTGGTCGGATCCGCCACTTTGGGCTGATCCAACCTCTGACTGGATTCCACCCGCCTAGGCGCGATCTTTCGCGCCTAGGCGTTTTTTTCTGCGCGTCGGACCGCCAGGCGCCGATGCTCCTCCCCGCAAGCCCTCCCGGGCACGATGAGGGAGGTGCCAGCGGCACCGCGACAACGCCTGCATCAGGGTGATCCGGCCGGCGTCATCGGAACGCTCGATCGGAATCGGAATCGAGTCGCGGAGAGGCGTTTGCTCGCGCTTCGCGTACAAACGCGTCTGTGGATGGGAACGGGCCGCCAGCAATCGGAGTGCGTCGGGAATGCGATCGGACATTGGGGTTCGCACATCCACGGAAACCCCGTCGACGGACGGAAGCGTCAACCGCGCGGCGGTCGGCGCAGACGCCGTGTCGTCGCACACCGTTGCTCCCGAAGGTTCAGACGTCCTTCATGCAGGAGCATTCGGTGAGCGACCGCTCTTCATCGCCGAGAGACCGGGGGCTCGTGGGAGCGTGTGCGTCTCGCGGATGCTGCTCGAGGTCGCGCCCCCGGATGCCGAGGTCGATCCGCTTGGGCTCGCGACGGTGCTCAGCCTCGGATTCCCTCTCGGTTCGCGCACGGTCTACCGCGGTGTCCTTCGCGCCAACCCGGGTGCCCGCGCGCGTTCCACGGACGGCGAACTCATCTCCACCGGCGTCGAGCCTCGTTGGACTGCTCCGCCCGTCTCGGCGAACGCGCTTCTCGAACTCTGCATCGAGGCGATCCGGCGAGCGATCGCTGGCGTCGGCGCGAAGGATTCGCCCAACGTCGCGCTGAGCGGCGGTCGTGACTCGCGCCTCATCTATCTGGGACTCCGATCGATCGGTGTCCGGCCGAGGTCGATCCTGACGGTCGGGTCCGCGAGGGAATCGCCCGACGCGCATGTCGCGCGGGCTCTCGCGCGTCGGCACGGCGATCCGATCGAGCATGTGTGCGGAGCGCGCTTCGATGCGCGGCAGGAGCGGTGGAGGCACGTGCATCAGAACCTCGAATCGCTGGAGCACTCGTGGTTCCTCGCGCTGGCGCTTCGCGCACGTGCACTCGGCGGACCGATCACCGACGGCATCGGTGCCGGCGTCCTGAGCACGGGCTCGCTCATGCATCCCGACGCGGTTCCGCTCTGGAAGCGGGGCGCGCTCGACGAGCTTGCCGATTGGACGATCGGGCACGCAGGTGGGACGACGCCGGAGTTCCGCGCTGCGGTGCGTCTGGTCGGCATTCCTCTCGCAAGCGACGACGAGGTCCGTGCCGAACTTGTCTCGACGCTCCGCGACCTCGCTCGCTACCCGAACCCCCTCGGCGCATTCAGCCTGCTGCACTGGACGCGGCGGGGGATCTCCGCGAGCGCATTCGGACTGCTTCCGTCCGAGCGCGTCGTTGCGCCGCTTTTCGACGAGGAACTGGTGTCGTCGCTGCTGGCCATGGATCTCGAGCGCGCGATGGCGCGGGACTGGCGTGAGGTCGTTCTCGAGCGTCTCGACCAGACCGGAATCCCATATGCGGATTCGCTGATGAGGAAGCCTCGCTTGCGCCTCGGCAGCTGGCTCGGATCGCGCGCATGGAGCCGCTTCGAGTCGGAGTGTGGCCCGGACTGGCGGCCGATGTTCGACGCATGCCGATCCCCGGCCGGAGGCCGCAGGTCGTTCAGCCGATCGGCGCTCGGGCTGCTCCGCACCCTGACCGCCCGGTAACGGGGTAGTTTCCCCGAGGGGGTGACCCTGGCTCTCCCCGGCTCCGGAGGATTTCATCCGCCTCCCCCCAAAGTGACGTCCCGGCCCGGACCGATACCGGGGTGGCGATCCATCGCATGAGTCCCCGCGACGACATCATCCGCAGCGTGATGGAGGGAGGTCGACCACCGTTCCTCTACCGGTGGTACTGCCGACTCGGTCGCCTCCTTCGGGCGCCGTGGCATCGCATGCGATTCCGATCCTTCGGGAACGGCGCACGTCTCGACTTCCCCGCGTTCGTGATCGGAACACGGGCCATCGAGATCGGCGATCGGGCCCTGATCGGCCGCGGTGCGCGATTCGAGGCGCACTTCACCGACGAGGGCCAGACGCGCATTCGCATAGGACCGCGGACGCGCATCGCGCCGCACGTGCACATCGGCGCTGCGGGCCTGGTCGAGATCGGTGCGGAATGCGGCATCGGCTCGTACACGTGGATCACCGATCACGACCACGACACGTCCGATCCACGGAACTCGGTGGTCGCGCACAAGCGCATCCGCATCAGCCCGACCGTCATCGAGGACGGTGTCTACATCGGAGAGCGCGTGGCGGTCCTCCGCGGGGTCCGCATCGGCCGCGGCAGCGTGATCGGAACCAACAGCGTCGTTCTCCACGATGTGCCGCCGTACTCGATCGCCGCCGGTGTTCCAGCGCGTGTGATCAAGCGCTTCGACCCCGAGCTCGGCGCATGGACCCGCGTCGCCGACGCGGGTCGCGCGGGCTGATCGCGACCGCTCTTCGCATCGCGCCATCCGCACCGCCTGTGCGGTTTGCAGGAACTATCCCGCGACCACGTCGCGCAGAAAGCGCCGATCCTTGAGGCAGCGGCGAATGTTGAACCGTAGCTGGTCGATTTGAGAGAGCCGTCCTTCCATTCGCCCCGTGCAGGAGTTCATCACGTGTACGACCATCCACGATCCGCAATGTTCTTCGCTGTCTCCGGCGTCGCGCTCCTTGGGCTCACGACGTCCGTGCTCGCCCAGAACGCCAGCATCACCGCCAGTGGTTTCTCCCAGCATTGGGGGACCTCGAACGCCGACTACGACCTCAACGGCGACGGCGTGGTGAACGGTGCAGACCTGTCGATGTTCCTGCAGTCCGGGGGGTCCGAATCCACCGGGCAGAACGTCACCAGCAGCAGCGGTGGCGGAGAAAGCAACAGCCTCGCACCGGCCGGTACCGAGACGCCGGGCGCGGCGTCGGTCGCCGCCGCGGGGCCATCCGCCCCGAACTTCATGCGCAATGCAGCGGGCACCGAAGGCGCCCGCATCTATCCGGGTTCCGGCTTCGCGGGTCCGACCTCGGTGCCCGAGCAGGTCGGTGACGCGACGGTCACCGGCGGCACGGCGAAGGCGATCGCGCGCTGGGACTTCATCCCCTATCGCACGATCACGAGCCCGACCAACATCGCGGTCACCGCGTTCCACATGGGCGGGATCGACCGCGTCTCGTTCAGCGCGAACGGCGGTGCCTGGGTCGACGTGCGCGAGATGAAGCGCAATCCGCAGTCGGGCGTCTGGGAGTACTTCGTGACGCTCGATCCGGCCGACTTCGCGGACGGGAAGATCGAGATCCGCGCGATCGCGTGGCCGACGAACGGCCAGCCGCGCGCGCTGCAGGGCGCGATCGCCGGACGCGAGCGTCTCGGCGAGTACTCGATGATCGTCTGGAACAACCGCGGCGGCACGCTCCCTGCGGCGCAGCGCTGGATTTCGCCGACCGGTACCGACAGCAACGACGGTCTCTCGGCGAACGCTCCGATGCGCACGATCGCGAAGGCCGCGGCAAGCATCCACGCCGCGCAGGGAGGCGATGCAGGCGGTGGCTTCATCAACATGCTCCCCGGCGAGTACAGCTGGAGCGGCGCTCGCAAGGATGAGTTCGGCGCCGCGGTGGTCGCGCCCGTCACGAACGAGCGCTGGCTCACGGTCCGCCGCGATCCGGGCAGCACCGGCGAGGTCACGGTGACCTCGAACGACTCGGATGGGGCGGTCGCGACCAAGCTCTTCTCCATCGAGGGCCTGCGCTTCCAGTCCGCGACCGCGGCGCGCAGCGGAAACACGCCGAACGCGCTCCTGTGGATCGCCAACTGCGACCTCCGTGGCGATCACACCGCGGACACGCGCCAGTGGGTCGACCAGGGATACGTCGGTGGCTTCCTCACGCAGACGCGCATCTCGAACTCGGCCAACGGAGTCAACCGCGGCCTGTTCGTCCGCGACCTTCACATCGAGAACATCGGCAAGGACGGCCTCGTGCAGGTTCCGCACGTCCTCAGCAGCAGCCTCAAGGGCCTCACCCGTCCGGCGGGTGTCGTCTGGCACTGCGACGTGATGCAGTTCGCGCAGAACAACCCCGGCAATCCCAACCAGAACGTGATCGTGTACGGCTTCAAGGCCTTCGATTGCCGCAGCCAGGGTCTGTTTGCGCGCGCCGCACCCGCCGCCGGCAACCCGACGTGGCGAGACTTTGCCTTCGTCAACTACTTCAGCGAGTTCTCTCAGGGCTCGAACCACACGGCGCAGTGGAACGTGTCGGTCGATCACCTCGTGATGTGGAACAGCAGCCTCATCGGTGGTGTCTTCATGGTCCGTGGCTACGAGGGTGAAGCGCTCCTCAGCTACAACAACGTGTCCATCAAGAACTCGGTGTTCACGAAGCTCACGCTCACGGCCGCCTGCGCCGCGGTCGTCGATGCGGCCCGCAACCACTCGATCACCGGTCCGCTCTGGGGCCTCGGCGCAACCGCGGGTGATCCGAAGTTCGTCTCGACCGCGACCAACGACTATCGCCCGCGCACCGATTCGCCGCTGCAAGGCAAGGTCGAGGATCCGATGCTCCCGGTCGACTCGAACCTCAACCTCGTCGCGCACCCCGCGAACGTGGGAAGCTTCGAGGACTGATTGCGGGTCGGACGGATGAGGACGCAACCCGAGGGACGCAACCCGAGGGACGCAACCCGAGGGACGCAACCCGAGGGACACGACCTGAGGGACAACTGGGTCTCGACGCGGGCGCGGCAGTTTGCCGCGCCCGCGCTTCTTTTCGGACGCCTCCCGCAGGGCAGGGTGGTGGATTGGCGAACCCGGCGCCGGTTGCCTTCGTAGCGCGGGGCTCGCCTTCGTCGGGCGAGCCTTGATCGCGGAAGTCCCCGGTCCCCGTGCAGGCGACCGTGCTGCTTCCATCCGCGCCGCCGGCTTCGGTGTTCCTGCGCCCTGGCGGGGTGTCGCCGGAGGCCGACCGGGCGTCCGGTAAAGTTGAAGACGAGGAAGACAGGGGGTCGATACGTGGTGGTGTGGTGGACCGGAGTCCCCGATCGGGACAGGGAGCTCCGGAAGTTTGGACGCAGAAACGACTTGAGACCGCCAGCGGTCTGGTCGATCTCCCGGTCTCGGCGGGTCCGAGGCAACGCCCTGATCAGGCATATCGAGTTGGTGAACGTGTATTCGAGTCTCAGGACATCGTCGGCTCCTCGACTTCGGTGCACCCGTGCAGGCATGCGCGGCGCGCCGCCTTCGTCGATGCGGCACCGCCCCTTCCACGCCGGGGTGCGTCTTTCGCGTGGCGGGGGGGCGGTCGCATGATCGCTCCGACCGACATCCTGCATCTCGCGCCATACGTGCTGGCCGGCGCCAGCGACTTCGCGGGCAGCAACAACATCCACCCCGTCGGCGCGGCGGCCGTGGCCATCGCATCGATCGTGATGCTGCTCGTCAAGCGTCCGTACGCGCCCATCGTGCTGCTCGCGCTCGCATCCGTCATTCCGTCCTCCCAGCGGATCGTCATCGCGGGCGCGGACTTCAACTTCGTTCGCTTCCTCGTGCTGATCGGCCTCATCCGTCACATGGCGCGCGGTGAACTCAGCTGGATCCGCTGGAACGCGATCGATACGTGCATGGTGCTCGGTGCGATCGCCCGGACCGTCTGCGGACCGATCTCGCGCGGCGCCGTCGCGGATCTCGTCGGTGCGATCGGCTCGAACTTCGAGCTGGTCGGCGCCTACTTCATCCTTCGCTGCTCGATCCGCAATCTCGACGAGGTTCGGCAGCTCGCACGCTCCGCGGCGTTCCTCTGCATCCTGGTTGCCCCGTTCTTCCTCCTCGAGCGGCAGACCGGTCGGAATCTCTTCTCCGTCTTCGGAGGCATCCCCGAGATCACGAACGTCCGCGAGGGCAAGATCCGCTGCCGGGGTGCGTTCTCGCACGCGATCCTCGCGGGTTGCTTCTTCGTCGCGTGGATCCCGATCTGGATCCCGCTGCTGCTCGGAGGACCTGCGCGCGATCGCCGCATGGCGATCATCGGCTTCATCGGGGCGCTGCTTGTCGTCTTCGCCTGCGCATCGAGCACGCCGGTCGTCTCGCTCCTCCTCGCGTTCGCCGTGTGGACCGCGTTCCCGGCACGTGCGCACCTGCGGTCGATGTACCTCGCGGCGATCGCCGGAGGAGTGGTTCTCCACTTCCTCATGACCAAGCCGATCTGGCACCTCATCGCCCGCATCGACCTCGTGGGCGGAAGCACCGGCATCCACCGGTACCGGCTCATCGACGCCGCGATCCGTCGCTTCGGCGAGTGGTGGATGCTCGGGACGCCGTCGACCGCGCACTGGGGGTGGGGTCTCTACGACGTCACGAATCAGTTCGTGATCGAGGCGATCCGCGGCGGCGTCTGGGCGCTGCTGGCGATCTGCGCCGTCTTCATCTTCAGCTACGCGTCCGTCGGCGCCGAACTGCGCAGGCTTGCCGTCGAGCGGTTCCGCGCGATGCGCGGCGGTGCGCGCCGAGCCTACGACCAGCTGACGCGGGACGAACTGCTGGTCTACGGGATCGGCGCGGCGATGTGCGCGCAGATGGCCGTGTTCCTCGCCGTCAGCTACTTCGGCCAGACCGTCGTGATCTGGCAGTTCTTCATGGCCCTGTCCGCGAGCCTCCGTCAGTGGACGCGCGATCCGGCGATGGTGCGCTCGTTCGAACGCGAACGGACCGCGCCGACGCCGCCGACCTCATGGCCGCCGCGGCGGCGAAGCCGGCTCGACGTCGAGCCGCTGCCCGTGCTCCGGGGAGGTGGCTCGTGACCATCGGATCCGCTTCGGCGAACAGCAGGATGGACCGCCGTGCAACCGATCCATCGCGTTCCAGCGGGATGCGTGCGCTCCTCCTCGCCGGATCGCTCCGCACTGCGCGGGCCGCGCCGCTCGCGGGTGCGCTCGGACTGCCCGTCGCGTCGCTGCCGGTCGACGCGCGGTTCAGCGTGCTCGCCTGGTGGCTCGATGCGCTGCTGCGAGGGGGCGTCGCCGACGGTGTGTCCGTCGCGGTGGCCGACGAGACGGAGCGATCTTTCTACGAACGCATCGCGGTCGAGGCGGACTGCGACAAGGGCTTCAGCGTCTGGATCGATCGAAACCAGCATCGTGGAGCGGGCGGTACGGTCCGCGACCACTTCGACGATCTCGCTGCCGATCCGATCCTCGGCGGCATGCTCATCGCCGAATGCTCCACATTCGGCGACTTCGATCTGCCCGGCTTCGTGGCGGCGATCGATCCCGCATCCGACGCGACGGTCCTCGCCGGACCGGACGGCAGCCCCTGCGGCGTCATGCATCTCTCGCTGCGGGCGATCCGCCGCATTCCCACGATCGGGTACTTCGACCTGAAGGAGCAGCTCCTGCCGGCGATCGCCGCCGCGGGCGGACGTGTCCCGGTCGTGCGTTCGAGTGGCGCGCCGTTCCGCATCAGCGACCGTCGGAGCTACCTCGCGCTCGTCGACGCGCGTCGCGCGGGCGGCATCCCGATGATCTCCGACGCGGCTCAGATCGATGCATCCGCGTTCATCGAGGGCGGTTCGCTGATCGGGCGCGGAGCCGTCGTGAAGGATCGTGCGATCGTGTCCGGTTCCGTCGTCATGCCCGGCGCGGTGGTGGGGGCGGGAGCGGTGGTCGCGCGAAGCGTCGTGCCGCCGGGCGCGCGCATCCCGGCCGGCTCCCGCATCATCGACGAGGTGTTCGCCTCGCTCGCCTCGGGTGGAAGGGAGGAGTCGTGACGCAGGCACGGCAATGGACCATGCGCGATCTCTGGGCGTTCGTCGCCCTTCTGATCACGAGCATCGTCGCGTTCCTTCCCGCATGGAAGGAACTGGTGACCGAGATCCTCCGGCGCGAGGACAACGGCTACATCCTGATCGTGCCGTTCGTCGCGGGGTACCTCGCGTGGATCCGTCGATCGCGCTTCCGCTACATCCGCCGGCGGCCGAGTCTCTCAGGGGTCTCGCTGATCGTCTGCGCCGCGGGGCTCGCCTGGATCGGCGCCGAGACGGATACGCGCGTGGCGACGCACCTCGCGGCGATCCTCGGGCTCGTTGCCTGCTTCATCGTACTGGCGGGTTTCGCCGTGCTCCGGCAACTCGCGCCCGTGTTCCTCGCGCTGCTCTTCCTCATTCCGGTGCCCGGAGAGATCCGTCGCGCGATCGCGGGTCCGCTGCAGCAGCTGGCGGTGATCGTGACCCACGACGTCCTGTCGCTCGTGGGCGTTCCGAGCGAACGGGAGGGGATCCGGATCCTCATCGACCAGAAGGAGATCCTCGTCGGCGAGGCGTGCGACGGCATGCGCATGGTCTTCGCGCTCGCGCTCACCTTCTTCGCGTTCGTGTTCAGCATTCCGCTCCGCACGCAGGCCCGCGTGATCCTGCTCCTGGCGAGTCCGTTTGTCGCGCTCCTCTGCAACATGGTGCGGCTCGTCGCCACGGGCTTCGCGTACGCCTTCTCGACCACGCAGTTCGCCGAGGAGATGCACGACGTGGCAGGCTGGCTGATGCTTCCGCTCGCGATCGTGCTCCTGCAGGGAATCGTGAGGTTCATGCGCTGGCTCGATCTGCCCGTGTACACATGGAGGTTCCTGCAGGCATGACCTGGCGCATCGCACGAGTCCGTCGGATTCACAGGCTCAACGCGCTCGCTCCGGCGTGCGCGATCGTTGCCTTCGTCGCCGTCGCGATGCTCCAGGGTTGGGGCGGGCCGGCGGTCGACCGCGCCGAGGCCGACCGGCGCGTGTCGGTGGTCGGATCGCGCGTCGCGTCGATCCCGTACCGGCTCGGAGACTGGGTCGGTCGTGACATCGAGCTTCCGGCCGCAGCGCTCGAGATCCTGCACTCGTCGGCCGCCGTGTCGCGCAACTACTCGAACCTCCGCACAGGGGAGCAGGCGCGGCTCGCGATCGTCTTCTGCGGCGACGTGCGCGACATGCTCGGACACCATCCGCCGTCGTGCTATCCGTCCTCGGGATGGACCGCAGGTCGCGCGGCGGACGATCCACCGGGAGCAGGGAGCCTCCGCCTGGATCTTCACGGCCGCGAGGTGATGGCGAACGTCTTCCGCTTCGCGAAGCCGGATCCCGCTGGCGGCGAGAGACAGATCACGATCGTCGGTTTCTTCGCGCTTCCAGGAGTCGGTATGACTCCGGATCCGGCCGTCGTGCGCAGCAGATCCACGCGTCGCGCGGTTTCATCCCGCGGGGCTGGCCAGGTGCAGGTGCTCTTCGATGGCTTTCCGGCCTTCGACAAGGCCGGCGCCATCGCGAGCGATCTGTTGCGGTCGATTCCGAAATCGACTTTCGAGATGTTGATCGACGATCGTGCCGATGAAACCGTCGGAGGGACCGGGAACGTGTCCCCGTCGGCGGATGCGACCGACCGCGGCAGCGACCGCTTGGAGACCGAGGGAACTGCCCGGATGGCAGATGGTGAAGCCGGAGGCGAACCGTGAGTGAGATCGATCAAGCCAAGTCCATCGAGCAGTTCACCGGAAGCATGGGTGCGAACGCGGGCGGTGACGCCTCGGCGGCGCCTCCTGCGGCGAATCCGCTGCACATGGTGCAGGACCGTCTGCAGAATCGCTGGAAGTGGGTGCTCATCGTCGGTGCGGTGCTCGGCCCGATCCTCGCCATCGTCGCGTATCGGCTCGCCCCGGTGCGTTGGGCCTCGGTCGGCTACGTGCAGCTCATCTCGGAGCTGAAGCCGCTGGTCGACCAGACCATGGACACCGAGCGCATCGACGACTTCGGTGGTTTCATTGCCACGCGCGCCACGCTGATGCGCAGCGACCGCGTGCTCGAGTCGGTCGTGCGTACCGTCCGCAGCGGCAAGCCCTCGGCCTCCGCGTCGACGCTCGCCGGCCGCGATCCGCAGGCCGACATCGCGCTGCTCCAGCGCGTCATCGGTGATTCGGGCGACGAGGCCGAGGCGGTCGGATTCCTCCGTTCCGGACTGATGGCGACCGTTCCGAAGGGCTCCAACTTCATCGAGGTCAAGTTCGAGTCCTCGAACCCGGCCCTTCCGGCTGCGGTCGTGAACCTCGTGCTCGACAGCTTCATGACCATCTACGGTCCGGATGCCGAGACCGAGCACACCGAGCAGATGGCGAAGATCCGAAGCCTCGCCACGCAGGTGCGGCTCCGCCTCGAGAAGTTCGAGGAGGACCGCATGGCCGCCGTGAAGGACTCCGAGTTCTTCTCGCCGGACATGGAGTCCCTCATCGAGGCCCGTCAGGAGAAGATCCAGCTGCTCGACGCGCGGATGGAGGCTCTTGCCGCACAGCAGAAGAAGATCGAGCGCCAGTACCGCGAGCGCATGATCGCCCGTGGCGAGGAGCCCGGCGAGATGCCCCCGGGAGCGATGTTCGAGCCGACGATGTTCGAGCTCGAGAAGATCGACCCACGGCTCGTCACGATCCGGCAGCAGATCGAGGATCAGTCGGTGCTGCTGGCGCTTGCGCGCGAGAAGTACCGGCCGGAGCACCCGGCGCTCCAGCGCATCGCGGTCGAGCTCTCGACCAAGGAGAGCCTCCTCCGCGCCGCGCGCGAGGGTGCGCTACGCAGCTGGCGCGAAGGTGTCGGCAGCACGCAGAGCTTCGGTGCGCTCGAGCGCGAGAAGCAGGAGATCATCGCCGAGAAGCGACTCGTGGGCGAAGGCATCGAGCGTGCCAACCAGGTCGCCATGCGGCTCGTCAAGATCGACCGGGACATCGCCGCCGAACAGGCGGAGCTCGGGCGGCTCGGAGAGCGTCTCCGAGAGCTCGATCGCGAGGCGGAGAGCATCCGTCGCGGTCGCGTGACCATCGTCGAAGGCGCGTCGCGCCGTGGCGCCCCGGAATCGGACAAGCGCATCCAGCTTGCGGCGGTCGGCCTCGGTGGCGGCTTCATCGCCTCGTTCGCCGTGTTCTTCCTCCTCGGTTCGGTCGACCCGCGCGCCTATCGCGTCGCCCAGCTCCAGCGCGACGGCAAGGCCGGACGCTGGCTTGGCGTCGTGCCCGACATGTCGGGTGTCGCGACCGACCCCGCCGCGAAGGAACTGGCGTCCAACTGCGTGCATCGGATCCGCAACAAGATCGAGGCGCGACGGCAGGACGTCGGCGCCGGCTACGCCATCATGGTCACGAGCCCGTTCCAGGGCGACGGCAAGACCACGGTCGCCGTGGCGCTCGCATGGAGCTATGCGGAGAGCGGACACCGCACGGTGCTCGTCGACTGCGACTTCATCGGTCGCGCGCTGAGCCACCAGTTCAAGCACCTGCATTCGCCGGGTGTCTGCGAGGTGCTGCGACGCGGTGCGCTTGCGGGCGAGGTCGTCGCGATCGACGGCCATCTCTCGCTCCTTCCCGTGGGTGCGGATCTCTCGTTCTCGGCGAGCAATCTCCAGATCGGCGCGCTTCGACGCCTGTTCCGCACGCTGCGCGACCAGTACGACGTGATCATCGTCGACAGCGGTCCGGTGACGGCGAGCGTCGAGGCGATCCCGGTCGCCTCGAGCTGCGACGGCGCCGTCATGGCGATTCGTCGCGGGCGCTCGCGGTCGCGGCTTCCGGAGTCGGTCAAGGAACTGACCGACTCGGGCATCGACTACCTCGGTCTCGTGCTCAACTACGCCGATGCGGACGATTGCCGCCGCTACGGATCGATCTCGAAGATGTCCGTCGAGGTCGCGCGCGCGCTGTCGGATTCCGCGTCGCCCGCGACTCCGCACCCGCTGCTCGGATCAGGCCGCGGGGGCGGTTCCGCCTGAGCCGCAGGCGAAGCCGAGGCGTCGCAACCCGATCGAACGAGAAGATGAAACCCCAAGCATCCACCATGCCCGCCGTCGCGGCCGATCCAAACGGATCGGTCGCGTCGCCGCGTCTGTGGGGACTCGACAGCGCCGCATTGCACGACGCCTACTGGTCGTCGCACGGAGTGGCCTGCGTGCGCTTGGGAAGCGGCGTCGATCCGCAGCCCGGAGCGGATCTCTACCTGCTGCTCGAGCAGGGGCAGGCGGCGAACTTCGACCTGCGGAGGATCGCCGAGTCGCTGCTGTGGAACCAGGCCCACATCACCCGCCTTCGCATCGTCGATCGCACGACGTCGCACTACTCGGAGCGCGTCGTGCAGGATGCAGGCGGGAGCGCGGTGCGCATCGAACGGCGATACGGCGCCGACCGGTCGAGCATCGGGCAGGTCCTGCTCGGTACCCGTCGCGAGGACGCGATCGAGTGGTCCCGCGCGCGCACGCCGACCGAGGCCTTCGCGGCCATGCGGAGGCGCGGCAGGGTGCGCTTCGATGCCACCGAGTGCGACGGGGAGCGGTTCGATCTCGGCATCGACGAGTCGCGCGACGCCATGGTGCGCAGCCTCGTGCGCGACTGGGCGCATCCCGATCACGTGATCCAGGGCGTGGTGCGTCTCGAGGACGGCATCTTCGGGAGGAAGAGTGGTTCGTTGCGCGAGGATTCCCGCCTGATCGCACCGGTGTGGGTCGGTTCCGGCGCGCACGCGCAGCCGGTCTGCATCGGCCCATCGGTCCTGTGGGATTCGGAGCCGACGGCACCCGCGACCGTGCGCCCGATCGAGGAGCTTTTCTCGGAGGACCGCGAGTCGGAATCGCGGGGTGCCTCGGATCCCGGTGGTTGGTACGCCCCGTTGAAGCGGTTGATCGACATCCTCGCGAGCGCACTGGTGCTGATCTGCTTCGCGCCGGTGCTTCTCCTCTGCGCGGTTGCGATCGTGATCGACGACGGCTTCCCGATCTTCTTCGGTCACAAGCGCCAGACGAAGGGCGGAGCCACGTTCCGCTGCTGGAAGTTCCGCACGATGCGGCGAAACGCCGAGGCGCTGGTCGCCGAGCTGCGGAAGCAGAATCTCTGCGACGGTCCGCAGGTGAACATCAAGGACGATCCCCGCGTGACGCGCGTGGGCAAGTACCTCCGCAAGCTCCAGCTCGACGAGTTCCCGCAGTTCTGGAACGTGCTGGTCGGAGACATGAGCATCGTCGGGCCGCGGCCGAGTCCGGACAACGAGAACCAGTTCTGCCCGGCATGGCGCGAGATCCGCCTGTCGGTGCGGCCGGGCATCACCGGGAACTGGCAGGTCAAGAGGACTCGGGCCGAGGGCAAGGACTTCCAGGAGTGGATTCAGTACGACATCGAGTACGTCGAGCGCATGGGGCCGCTCTTCGATCTTTGGCTCTGTATCCTGACCGTCGTCAACATCATTCGTCGCCGTTGAGAAGGCCGGATGGGCATCTCGGCCGCGGGCGCTGCATCGGGCAAGGAACTCAAAGTGAATCGACGTACGAAGCGTAGGATCATCCTCTCGGCATCCGTGCTGGGCACCCTCGCGGCGCTCGCGGCCGGCGGCCTCGTCGGCCGCGCGTGGTACCGCGAGTCGCAGGTCGTGCAGAACCGCAAGCTCGGTCTCGAGCGCTTCGCGGCGGGGCAGTACAGGGAGGCGCTCGCTCCGCTCTCGATCGCATCGCGCGGCGGCACCGATCTCGAGGTGCTGCTCGCGCTCGCGAAGGCGCGCATGAACGTGAGCGAGCAGGGGCTTCGTCACCTCAAGATCGCCTCGGGCATGTACGCGAAGGCCGAAACCCTCGCGCCGGGAAACCGCGAGGCGCTCGACGGTCAGCTCGAGTGCGCGATCCTCCTCGGCTATGTCGATCAGATCCCCATGATCGCGGAGCGGATCCTCGCGATCGACGCCAATGCCGTGCGCCCCCGCGAGGCCATCCTCGAGGTGCGTGCGGCGCAGGGACGCTGGACCGACGCGATCGCCATCGCCGAGGAGCTCCAGCGGCTCCAGCCGCAGGAGGTCCGCTGGCGCGCCGTGCACATGCAGTGCCTCGCCTCGTCGGGTGCCGACGCGGAGGGAAGGCTCGAGCTCGTCGAGCGCTGGATCACCGAGTCGGGCGCGAGCGCGGGTCTCTCGCTGCTCCGTGCCGACGTGCTCCGCGCCTCGGGTAGGATCGCCGATGCGCGCCAGATCTACGCCCAGCTCGCGGACCGCGGTGTCGCGGAGCCGCGCCTCCTCTCGGCTCTCCTCGAGGGACTCGAGGCCACCGGTCAGTCGGATCAGATCGATCGCGCTATCGCCGCGAGCGCGTCGCAGCTGGCCGATCCGACGGACGTGATCCGCATCGAGGGCGACCGCCTTCTGTCGGCGGGTCGCATCGCCGAGCTGCGCAAGCGACTCGTCGGCATCGACCGCAAGGATCCCGAGATCGTGCGCCTGAAGGCGGCCGCCGAGTATCTGGCCGGCGATCCCGCCGCCGCAAGGCGCGTCATCGATGCGGCGGAGATTCCCGCCGAGAACGCGAACGATCTCCTGCGCGCGCTTCCCATCGCGCTCGGCGAGGGCACGCGGCGCGCGCGCGTCGAGTCGATCGAGGGCGCGGTGCGCTCCACGCGGAGGGATCCCGTCGTCGCGATCCTCGTCTCCGATCTTCTCATCGAGGCAGGCGAGTTTGATCTCGCGGTCGGCCTGCTCGTCGACGCGTTCGAGCAGTCGGGTCGTCGGAGCCAGCCGGTTGGTCTGCGCGCGGTGCGCGCGTGCGCGACGCTCGGTCGCGTGCCGGACGCGCTCCGGATCGCCCGCGACCTCGGTCTCCGCTACCAGACCGACGGTGCCGTCGCGGCCGCCATCCTCGAGGCTTGGTCCAGCGCGCTGCAGGCGGGTTTCGTGCCCTCGCGCGTCTACGGAGCCCTCGGATCGGATTCTCCCGAGAGCCTGTTCGCCTACTGGGCCGAGATGGGACGGCCGCGTGAACTCGCGCCGCTCGTGGCCGAGGTGTTCGCGCGTCGGCGGCTGTCGGAGCGTGCGACGGAGATCATCCGCGATGGCGTCGACGCCGCGGTCTCGGCGGAGGAGGTCCTCGCGCTTCTTCCGGCAGCCGAGCGTACGTCGGACGATCTGGTTCGAGCGGTTCTGGCGAAAGCATCCACGCTGCCCTGCGGCCCAGCTGCCGCGATCCGACTCGCGTCGCAACTCGAAGTGGGTGGACAGCACGCCCAGGCGATCGAACTGCTCACCCGCGTCGCAGGCCAGGCGGGGGATCGCGATCGTCTTCGCCTCGACCGCGCGCGTCGTTCGCTCGACGCGCCGGCGGACGGCTCGGTGCAGTGGCTTGTGGAGGAGCTCCGCGCCGATCCGAGCATCGACTGCGCGTCGTTCGTGCTGGCGCGTCCCGAGGTCTGGGCGATGGAACCCGCGGTCGCCGCGGCCAACGCGGCGCTCGTGGAGGCGGCCGTCGGAATCCTTCGCGACACCGTCGGGCCGACATCGCAGCGCGCGCTGATCGCCGAGGCAACCAAGAACATCGTGTTCCATGCCTCCGACGATGCGCGCATCGCCGCGTCGCTCGCGGCGCTCGCGGATGCGGAACGACGCATGCCCGAGTCCGTGAGCGTGCTGGCGACCTTCGCGAGACTGCTCGAGATCGGTTCGCAGCCCGATCCGGTGCGCGCCGCCGCGCTTCTCGCCCGTGCGGTGCAAATCCAGCCCGGCAATGCGGATCTGTATCCGGATCTCGTGCGGCTCCTGCAGCAGACCGGCGACTACCAGGCGGCCGGCGTGGCCATCGACACCTATGCGCGCCTGATGGCCGACGACACCCGCGGCTCGCGCCTTGCCGCGACCATGCGCGAGTCGCAGGGCGACTTCGACGAGGCCGCCGCGTTGCGTGCGCAGCTGAGTGGGCGAACTCGCGACGCCATCGACAGGCTCGCTCTTCTGCGCACGAAGATCCGCGCGGGGCGACTCGAGGAGGCCGAGGCGGAGCTCCGCGAGCTCGCGGCCGCCGATGACGCCGGTCTGGCACGGCGCGAACTCTGCCTGCTCCTCGCGTCGAGCGGACGCATCGCCGATGCGCGCCGCATCCTCGACGAGGCGGGCGCGTCCGGTGCGGATTTCCTCGAGAGCCTGCGGGCGGAGATCGAGCTTGCCTTCGGCGATCTGAAAGTCGCGGAGGCGAGCGCGCGCAAGCACCGCGACTCGCATCCTGGCGCGGCGTCGGATCTCCTGCTCGCTCGCGTGCTCGCAGCCGACCGACGGGTCGCCGAGGCGCGCGAACTTCTCATCTCTGCGATCAAGGACGCACCCGAGGATCCCAACATCCTTCCGATCGCCGCGACGGTGCTCTCGGGCGATCTGAGCGAGGGCGGCCGCAGTGCGCTGCGCGCGGCGCTCGAGGCCGCGCAGGCTGTGCGCCCCGACCTCGTGGCGGCGGTGCGGCTGATCGACGGCGCCACCAGCGAGGGCGGTGAGATCCAGCCGGATCCCGAGGATCTTCGCGCCGCGCGCGAACTCACGTTGCGCTACTCGGGCTCGTCGCTGATCTGGCGGCTCGCGGCGCAGTTCTATGCGGCGTCGGGCGCGGCGGAGGAAGCGGCGCGCCTTGCGCTGCTCGCGCTGTCGCGTCTCCCGAACGACGAGTCGACGGCGGAACTCGCCGTGCTGATGTCGATCGAGGCTGGGCGCATCGACGACGCGGCGGCCGCGGCCGCCGCGTGGCAGCGGATCATCGGCGCCAACCTGGTCGCCGCGGATTCCGCCCGCGCGCTCATCGAGATGATCCGTCGCGATCCAGCCCGCGGTGCGGCGCTGCTCGAACCGCATCTCTCGGCGCTGGTCGCGAGTCCGAACGCAAACGACGCTCTCGCGCTCGTCGTCTCGTCGAACGTGCTCGCGGGTCGCTCGGCGGAACTGCCCGTGAAACTCAGCGGTCTTCCGCAGGATCGCCGGCGAGTGATCACCGGGGCATGGCTCGACGCCGCGCAGGCGTTGTCGACGAGTCAGGCCGTGGAATCGGCGCGGACGCTCGCGGCGTTCATTGGCGATTCGGAGGCGCATGCGTGCGTCGCTGTACTGGCGCAGTGTTGCCGTGAAGGGTCCACCGAGGCCTGTGCGCTCGCCGAGTCGTTGCTTCCGAAACTCTCCGACGGATCGATTCCGCGCCCGCTGCTCGCGGCCGATCTCGCGGCGGCCCGCGGATCGACCGAGGCGGTGGGGCTGTACGAGTCGCTCTTCCTCGGTGTCGCAGGCGGCGCTGCGTCGAGCATCGACCAGCTCGCGCAGCGGGTGGGTTCGGATGCGGCGCTGCGCGACGCGTTCCGTGCGGATCCGATCTCGATCGCGGCGATGAACAATCTCGCGGACTTCCTCGTGTCGCGACGCGAGGCGCTCGACCGGGCCGTGCTGCTCGCGCGGAGCGTGACGACGATCGTCCCCGAGGCAAGCGAGGCGAAGGACACGCTCTTCCGCGCGCTGCTCGCGAAGGGATCCCTCGTCGACGCGAAGGACGTCGCGGTGGCGAACCCCGACCGTCTCTACTCGGCCGTCGAGCGGGCGGAGGTGGCGCTGGCCGCGAAGGACATGATGCAGGTGCGCGCCGCCCTGTCGGATGCCGACGCGATCGCCACGCGGCGCGGCGTCGTCCCCCGCGCGCTCGGCATGCGGATCACGGAAGTGCGTCGGGCCGTCGAGGCCGGTGAAGAGACTGCTGGAGATACCCAATGAGCGAACGTCGCGGCATCATCCTCGCGGGCGGCAGCGGAACGCGCCTGCATCCGATCACGAAGGGGCCGAGCAAGCAGCTGCTGCCGGTCTACGACAAGCCGATGATCTACTACCCGCTGAGCACGCTGCTGCTCGCGGGCATCCGCGACATCCTCGTGATCACCACGCCGCATGACGCGCCGATGTTCCACGCGCTTCTCGGCGATGGAAGCGCGTGGGGCATCAATCTCCAGTTCGCGGTGCAGCCGAAGCCGGAGGGACTCGCGCAGGCGTTCATCATCGGCGAGCGCTTCGTCGGCGGACGGCCGAGCACGCTGGTCCTCGGCGACAACATCTTCTACGGCACCGAGCTCCAGCGCCGGCTGAAGGAGATCTCTTCGCAGAAGAAGGGCGCGACGGTGTTCGCCTATCGCGTCGCCAATCCGGAGGTCTACGGCGTCGTCGAGTTCGATGCCGAGAAGCGCGCCAAGTCGATCGAGGAGAAGCCGAAGCAGCCGAAGTCGAACTACGCGGTGACTGGTCTCTACTTCTACGACGCCGATGTCGTCGAGATCGCGAAGGCCGTGAAGCCATCGTGGCGCGGCGAGCTCGAGATCACGAGCGTCAACCAGGCGTACCTTGAGCGGGGCGACCTCGATGTCGAACTACTGGGGCGGGGCAGCGCGTGGCTTGATACGGGCACGTTCGACACGCTGCTCCAGGCCGCGCAGTTCGTGCAGACGCTTGAGGCGCGACAGGGGCTTCGCATCGCGTGCCCCGAGGAGATCTGCTGGCGCAACGGCTGGATCGATGACGCGCAGCTGGAGCGGCTCGGCAACGAGATCGGCAAGAGCCAGTACGGCCAGTATCTCCTGCAGGTGCTGAAGCACCGCGACTGATCCCACGGACGACGAGACATGCAGGCGATTCCCACCGAGATTCCCGACGTGATCGAGCTTGTGCCGAGGGTGTTCGGCGACGAGCGCGGTTTCTTCCTCGAGACATGGAACGAGCGCGTCTACCGCGACGCGGGCATCGCGACCGGATTCGTCCAGGACAACTGGTCGCGTTCGCGTCGCGGGATTCTGCGTGGCCTGCACTACCAGATCCGACAGCCGCAGGGAAAGCTGGTGCGCGTGACGCGCGGAGCGGTGTTCGACGTGGCGGTCGATCTGCGTCGTTCGAGTCCGACCTTCGGGCGTCACGTCGGCCGCGTGCTCAGCGAGGAGAACAAGCGCGCGCTGTGGATTCCGCCGGGTTTCGCCCACGGGTTCCTCGTCATCTCGGACGAGGCCGACTTCGCGTACAAGTGCACCGAGTTCTACGCTCCCGAGTTCGACCGCACCCTCGCGTGGAACGACGCGACGGTCGGCATCGCCTGGCCGCTCGATGCGGTCGGTGGCTCCGAAGGGGTGCAGTTGTCGGAGAAGGATCGCACGAAGGCCGCGTCGTGGGCGACCGCGGAGACGTTCGCATGAGCGCGCGTGCGTTGCGAAGGGCGCTGGTCACCGGCATGGGCGGACAGCTGTCGCGCGAGCTTGTGGCGACGGCGCCGGCCGGCGTGGAGGTGCGCGCGCTCGGAGCGACGGAGCTCGACATCACCGACCGCGATGCGGTTCTCGGCGCGGTGCGCGACATCGCACCCGACATCATCCTCAACGCGGCCGCCTACACGGCGGTCGATCTGGCCGAGAAGGAGGCGGATGTCGCGGATCGCGTCAACCATCTCGCCGTCGGGTACCTCGCGGAGGCGGCGACCTCCTGCACCGGCCGGCTCGTCCACGTCTCGACCGACTACGTGTTCGACGGACTCTCTCCCGTCGCATACGAGCCGCACCACCCGACCGCGCCGGCCTCCGTGTACGGACGGACGAAGCGCGACGGCGAGGCCGCCGCGCTTCGAGCCGCCGACGCTCTGGTCGTGCGCACCGCGTGGGTCTACGCGCATCACGGGCGGAATTTCGTCGCGACGATGCTGCGGCTGATGCACGAGCGCGAGGAGGTGCGTGTGGTCGCCGATCAGGTGGGCACGCCGACGAGCGCGACCGGGCTCGCTCGGGCGCTCTGGTCCCTCGCCGCCGCAGGTGCCGTGGGCGTGCACCACTGGACCGACGCAGGGGTCGCGAGCTGGTACGACTTCGCCGTCGCGATCCGCGAGGAGGCTGCGGCGCTGGGCGCCGACAAGATCGGCAGGGCGCGGGTCACTCCGATCCGGACGGAGGACTATCCGACCCCGGCACGCCGACCGGCGATGAGCCTCCTGTCGAAGGATGCGACGTGGGCCGTGATCGGCCCTGCGCGCCACTGGCGCGAGGAGCTGCGATCGGTCCTCGCGCGGATGGAGTTTCCCGGCCGGATCGCCGATATCTGACCCGCGACCACGCAGACACGCGACCACCCCGAGAGCCGCATGAGCCAGTCCAAGACCATCCTCGTCACCGGCGGCGCCGGTTTCATCGGCGCCAACTTCATCCGTCATCGGCTTGCCGAGCACGCGACCGAACGCGTGGTGGTGCTCGACGCCCTGACGTATGCGGGCAACCGGGCAAACCTCGCGGGTTGCGATCCATCGCGCGTCGATTTCGTGCACGGCGACATCCGCGACACGGCGCTCGTCGAGCGGTTGCTGCGCGACCACGGCATCGCGACGCTGGTGCATTTCGCGGCGGAGAGCCACGTCGATCGCTCGATCTCCGGTCCCGACGCATTCATCGATGCGAACGTGAACGGCACGCACTCGCTGCTGAAGGCGGCGCGCACGGTCTGGCTCGCCGGAACCGGCATGCCGCACCGGTTCCACCACGTGTCGACCGACGAGGTCTATGGATCGCTCTCGCCGACGGATCCGCCGTTCGCAGAGACCAATCAGTACCAGCCGAACTCGCCGTACTCCGCGAGCAAGGCGGCGAGCGATCACCTCGTGCGCGCGTACCACCACACGTTCCACCTCGACGTGACGACGACCAACTGCTCGAACAACTACGGTCCGTACCAGTTCCCCGAGAAGCTGATTCCGCTCATGATCGTGAACTGCCTGCACGGCAAGCCGCTTCCGATCTACGGCGACGGCATGAACGTGCGCGACTGGCTGCACGTCGACGACCACTGCCGCGGCATCTCGCTCGCGCTCGAGAAGGGGCGCGTCGGAGAGGTCTACAACATCGGCGGCGAGAACGAGCGACCCAACCTCGAGATCGTGCAGCGGCTCACCGGCGCAATCGACGCCGCTTTCGCGGCCGACGCGACCCTCGCGGGCCGGTTCCCGGGTTCGCCGGCGGCGCAGGGTAAGCCGTGCTGGTCGCTCGTGACTTACGTCAAGGATCGGCCCGGCCACGACCGTCGCTACGCGATCGATCCGCGCAGGGCGCGCGCCGAGCTCGGCTACCGCCCGCACGAGACGTTCGAGACGGGTCTTGCGAAGACCATCGCGTGGTATCTCTCGAACGAGGCTTGGTGGCGCGCCGTCATGGACGGGTCGTACCGCAACTGGATCGAGACGAACTACGGCAAGCGCGCCTAGGTTCCCTCGGGGAGGGCTCCGAGGCTCCGAGCCGCGGCTACGGCCGCATCGGATCGAGGCGCGAGCAGGCGGCGGTCGCGACCGCACCGAACTCGAAGCAGGCCTCCTGCGGCGCGGCAAGCAGCCGTTCGACGGCAGCGCGGTCCAGTCCGAGGTCGTGAGGGCCTCCGCGTTCGGCAAGCGCCCTGATCGCGCTGCGAAGGCGCTCGTCACCGGCAAGGGCCACGGCGAACTCCCGGTACACCATCGGAGCAGGCCTTGGCTTCGCCATGAGTCGCGCGATCGCTCGTCGCAACTTTCCGGAGCGCGTGGGATTCGGGCGCGTGAAGAGCGCCGCGTGGCCGCGCGCATCGAGGAATCCGCTCGCGCTCGCGCGCGCGAGATACTCGGCGGTGACGCGGTGCTGCCGTCCGCGCGATCGATCCCGGGGCGGCACCGACCGTGCCCACCCCAGGTATTCGTCGGTGAGGAACGGCATGCGTGGCTCGTACCAGCGGCTCGACGCGGTGAGGACCGGAGCCGCCCAATGCCGTATGCGTCGTTCGAGGTAGAACGCGTCGGATCGCTCGCGCCACGCGTCGCAGCTCCGGCTGCCCGCGAAGTACGCGTCGACGCTCGCCGCCGAGAGTGCGGCGAGATGCCGACGGACTTCCGGGCGGAAGAGGTGGAGCCATGCAGCCGGCCGCTGGAGCCGGAACCTGCGCCAGCTCCCGACGAAGCAGGGGCAGCATGCGAAGCGGTCGAGCGGAGTTCGGAAGAACCCCGTGGCGATCTCGCCGCCGACGCCGCCGATCTGCGACTTCCGGAAGCCGGCGAGTTGTCGATAGACCCCCGGCATCCATCCGTAGCTCACCGCGTTGCATGACCAGCCGCTCGCCCGCGTGAAGAGGATCGCATCCTCCATCGCACGCGCCGATGTGATCGCGGGCCGCACGACGAGGTGCTCGAGTCCGAGCGCCTCCGCGATCGCCCGGCCGACCATGGCATCGTCGCCGTCGCCGAGATCGAGCGTGAATGCCCGCTCGATGGGGGTTCCGGAGGCGAGGATCAGCGAGAGAAGCAAGCGGCAGTCGGATCCGCCGGTCAGTTCGAGCGCGGTCTCGGGATCCACCAGTTCGGCGATGCGCGAGCCAAGCGGGTCGAGGGTTGCAGCATGGGTTGCAGCATGGGTTGCAGCATGGGTTGCAGCATGCGTCTGCACGGGCATCCAGGCCTCGGCCATGCGCGAGGCGCGCGGACTCTGCGTGAGCCGAAAGCCGAACACGATGTCCTCGAACAGTTCGAGCGCGGTGACAGGAGTGTCCTCCTGCAGCGGGTCGAGCCTCCGTGCGTCGCGCAGTCCCGGCTTGCGGGCTGGTGATGCTGTCCGATCTTGCGGTCTCATGGCCTCGATCGCTCGGACAGTGCCACTTCGGCATCAAAAGGCAACCCGGAAGGCCCTCGCGCCGACTCGCATCCGTGGATTCGTCGATTTGTTTGTTCCGGCGTTAGAAAATCTGGACGGTTACGGGGCGTTGCGCTCAGTTCGGCCCGTGCCGCTCGGGGGCATCGGAGATGCCGTCCCAGTACCCGAGGGCCTCGAGGAGCGGGCCGCCCTTGCGGAGGCACGCCGCCAGTTCGGCGGGGCGGAGATCGCGTCGCCAGCGACCGATGCTCGAATCGCCAACCTTCCCGTAGCTCGACATGTTGTTGGGAGTGCGCATGCGCTGCTCGTTCGACTTGCCTGCATCATCGCCCGAGGTGCATGCAGGATCGAATGTCTCGCCGAGAAACCGGCAGACGCTCTGGACGGTCGCGGTGGGGTCGGCGACCAGCGTCTCGTATCGCACCTCGAGCAGTCTCGGATGGCCGCGGTATGCAAGTCCCGCGCTCGTGTCGTGCACCCAGCGATCGATGCACTTCGGGATCGGGTTGTTGGTGTTGAGCGGCACGACCTTGCCGTTGCGGAACGCGGCCTTCGGGTGGTTCCGCAGCGAGCAGGCGACGTCTCGTCCATCGCGGATCATGTGGATGAACCGCGCGTTCGGAAACGCGCCGAGGAGGTATCCGAGGCACACCACGTGCTTCGGCGTCTTCTCGACCCAGCGCGCCTTGCCCGCCTCGCGCGTCTGCTCTCCGAAGAACCGCTCGGCGAACGCCACGGCGCTGTTGGTCTCCATCGCGATCCGCGCCGCGCGTTCGGGGTTCCAGAGGAACTTGTCCGCGAGCGCCTTCGGATCGACGGGTCGGTTGAAGATGCCGCTCTCGGGCCCACCCCAGAGCCGCGGATGTCGCTCGAGCATCCCGCGGAGGAGCGTCGTTCCGCTTCGGCCGCAGCCCATCACGAAGATCCCGTCCGCCTCGCTCGTATGCGGGCCGCGGTGGTAGTCGGAGTGCTCGAGGCGATGCTCCTGCCATGCGCCGAGCAGTCTTCGGATCGATCGAAGTGGATTCATGTGGCGTCTCCGTCCGGCGAGCGTCCCTGCGCTGGTGCGGCCCCGTGCAGTCCAAGGGTCGCGATGGCGTGGACCTTCGCCAGGCGCGCGAGGCCGATCATGCGCCGGCCCGCGCCCTTGCATTCATCGGCGAACGACCAGCGGAACTCGCCGCGCCAGCCCGCGTAGCAGCGATCCATCTCGGCCCCTGCATGGCGCTCGAATTCGCGGCGCATCGAGGGTGACCACGCGCGCCAGGAGGGGCGCACCGATCGCGTCGCGTTCGAGCGCGGTGGTGCGGCGATCGAGCCGCTGGGAAGCAACAGGAACGACTCGAGCGCCGCACGGGACGCCGAGAGATCCTCGAGTCGGATCTCGAGAAGCGGAAGCCCGAGACGCGACGCGTCGCGTCGGACGAGCGTGGGGACGACGCTCCAGTACCACGCGCAACGGGCGAAGGGCGACATGGCCGCCCACTCGGCGGCGGGCATCGCGAGATCGGTTCCCTGCACGCGCGTCTCCGCCCACTCGCGCAGCGTCGGATGCCGGAGGTGTGCTTCGCGCGGGTGGTACCACCAGCGGTGGTGCAGTGAATCCACCACCTCGCGGCCGTCGCGCTGGAGCAGGATGTAGCGGGCCTCGGGGAACGCCTTCGACAGCGCCGGCAGCACGAAGCTGAGGCGCTGATTGCTTTCGCCGGCGATCGTGGTGGCGCCGAGCGACGCGGGATCGCGCGTCGTGCGCAGCAGTTCGACGAGCTGCGCCTCCGGCATGGACCCGCGAAGGGCCGCAACGGCCTCGGGCAGCAGTTTCGGCTTCCGCTCGTGCACGATCACCGCGCCGGGCACCGCGCTCAGCATGTTGGCGATCGAGGTGGTCCCCGAGCGGCCGGTCGAGAGGATGAAGAGCAGGGATGGGGTGCTCATGCGCGGCCGTCCTCGGGATTCATCGGCTCGAGGGGCGGCAGGGCTTGGCTGCGACCGGATTCGGGCGTCGCGGCCTCGGGTGAGCCTGCTGCCGCGACCGCATCCTTGCCACGCTTCTTCCGCTTTGGCAGGAATCGACGTGTCCGGAGCAGAAGGAGACCGGCCACGATGGCTCCGGCGAGCGCGCCGGCCCAGATCGCGACCATGCGGTCGAATCCGAGGGATCGCGCTCCGTATTCGGCGCCCAATCCGACCACGACGGTGAGCACGAACGCCTGCGCGCCGGAGGCGACCGCGCGCAGTATCTTCGCGGGGGCGATCCCCGTCGCGCGCGACATGTAGCGCAACTGGAATGGCATGACGATCAGGAGGAAGACTCCGGCGCGTGCGGCCGCGACCGCCATCACTTGATCATCGTCGCTTCGCCCCTTCGCCCAGAGGCCCGCGCAGACGACGGCGGCCACGGTGATCGCGCACTGTCCGATGCTCCCGAGCGCGACCACATGGCTTCGCCCGAGGGCAAGCATCGTCGGTCCGGTGAGCAACGACATGCTCTTTGCGACGCCGATGAAGGCGAGGACGCGCATGGCGGCGGCCGCCGCCTCCCACCGCGACCCAAGCAGGGAGGTGAGCGCCTCGGCTCCGACGATCAGCGCGCCCATCGCGGGAAGCATCGCGAGGCTCGAGAGCCGCATGAGCCCGAGCACCTCGCGCTGAAGCGAGGTGGGGTCGTCGCGCAGCGGCGAGAGGTGCGGAAGCGCGATGGCCTGCACGGGGCGGACCAGCATCTCGAGGAGGATGTTCACGACGCGCATCGCGAGTCGGAACACGCCGACGGCCTTCGGGCCGAACATCGCGCCCATCACGAGCACGTCGGACTGGTTGCTCGCGAACACCGCGATCTGGGAGACGATGACGCCGGAGGAGAATCGGAAGAACGAGGTCGCGCGGCGGAGCTCGAACCGCAGGCGCGGACGCCAGTCGCCGAGATGCCAGAGCAGGAGGAAGGAGGCGACCTCTCCGACGATCGCTTGCGCCACCAGCGACCAGATCCCGACGTCCGCGAGCGCGCAGGAGACGCCTGCGATGCCGCCGAGGACGGCGCTGCACGTGCTGCGCAGCGCGAGATCCTTGAACCGCATCTCGCGCTGCGCGAGCGCCATCTGCACGACGCTGAGTCCCCGGAAAAGGATCAATGGGCTGAGCGCCGCAAACATCCCTGGGACCTGCTCGTCCGACACGAGATGCCCCAGCAGATCCGACGCGGCGTATCCGAGGATCGCGAGCGGAAGCGCGAGCGCGATGTTGAGCCAGAAGATCGAGTCGAGATCCTCGGGCGAGAGGTTCTTGCGCTGCACGATCGCCGGCGCGAGTCCGGACTCCGCGAACATCTCGATGAAGAGGACGAAGACGAGGGCGAGCGCGACCACTCCGAAGCTCTCGGGTCCGAGGATCCGCGCGAGCACGATCATCGTGACGATGTTGACGGTCTTCGTCGCCCACGTCATCGCGTACGACCAGCGCAGGGCTCGATGTGCCTTGCCGCCGCTCATGCCCGCCCCGCCGCGGCCGGTTGCTCCGGCCACCCGCTCCACCACTCCGCGCGTCGGCGCACGATGGCGCCGAAGCTGTCGGCGTGACCGCGGCGGCCCGTCAGGCTTCCCCAGACGAACCTGCTCGTCGCGTGGGCAAGGAGCAGCGTGCAGCAGCAGGCGGCCCAGCAGGGGCCGAAGTGCTTCCGGTAGAACGTGGCGTTGCCACGCGCGCGGTTGAGCATGCGTGCGGGCGTGCGTCGCTCGCCGCTGCCGGTGTCATGCAGCAGGCGGATCGATGGGTCGCAGACCAGTGCGCCGCCGGCATACGAGATGCGGCGGCAGAGGTCGACCTCCTCCGCGTACATGAAGAACCGCTCGTCGAATCCACGGAGCCGACGCCAGACCTCCGCGTCGACCAGCATGAAGGCGCCGGTGAGGACCGGCACGCGCTGTGGCTCGCGTCGCTTGGGATCGGCGGCGCCGGGACGGAGTCCGGCGAGTCCGAACAGCGCGAGGAGGAGCGGGACCGCGCCGAGCATCGGCTGGATGGATCCGCCGTCGATCGAGCCATCCGGGAGGATCGTCATGCCCGCCCATGCCTGTGCGTCCGGTCGTGCGCGAGAGAGGCGCAGCAGCGCCGCGATCTCGTCGCGCTCGGCGAACGCATCGGGGTTCAGCAGCAGCAGCTTTCGTCCGCGCGCCTCCTGCGCGAGCACGTTGTTGCCGCGGGCGAATCCGAGGTTGCCGCGGTAGCCGAGCACCCGCACCGTCGGGAAGCGCTCGCCGACGAGCGCCTCGCTGCCGTCGTCCGAGCAATCGATGAAGAGAATCTCCACCGACTCGCCCTCGCTCGCACGGAGCGCGCCTTCGAGGCAGCGCTCGATGTACGGCTTGCTTCGGTAGCCCACGACGAGGATGCTCGCCTCCGGGGTTCCGTCCACCGACGGGGAAGGGTGCGTGCTCCTCTGGTCCATGTTCATCTCCCGAGGACGAGGCGGGCGCGGCGGAGGATGTACTTGCGCAGATTGCCGCTGCGCTTCGCGTTGATCGCCGCGGCGCGCACGATCGCGGGCAGCGCGGAGGCATAGTACGGAAGCGTGCCGAGGAATCCGGCCCGCGGGGCGGCGCTCGCGTATCCGGTGCGGACGAGCAGCTTCCCGCAGCAGCGCTCGATCACGGCGATCTCCGCCGCGCTCAGCGTCTTCATCCACCGGTCCATCGCGCCGCGGACGAAGCCGCCGGTGTCGGCGTAGCGTTCGTAGCTCGAGTTGCGCACGGGGACCTCGGTCATGTTCTCCGGCCGCTCGATCCCGAGCCAGTCGAAGATCGCGCCGAGTTCCTGCTCGGGTTGATCGCAGAGGAGCTCGTACCTCTGCAGGCGCACGCGATCCGCGCCGAAGCGCTCCTGCGCCTGCTGGGCCGCGCGCGC
>JAJTGL010000092.1 GCA_021297795.1 Planctomycetaceae bacterium | reverse complement strand
CGACGCCGCAGGGGATTGAGCAGCTCGCGCTCAGCCGTTTCCATGATCGTCGTCGAAGAGGATCGCCTCAAGCTCTCGCGCTCGATCGACAGGGTCCCGGAACTCTTCCGCGAGGATCTCGTCGATCTCGGCGCGCAATCGCCGCAGCGCGGTGCGGGTCATCGACGGCGCCTGAAGGGCCGGGATCCCGAGTTCACGCTCGAGCTCGGGGTAGGGTCGACCGTCGAGGATGTGCCGCGTGAACAGCCGCCACGCGTCCGGGCGACCTTCTCGCGCGTACTGCTCCGAGACACGGTCGCAGGCCGCCTGCAGCACGCCGTCGCGCCACGCCTGCTCGAGTGCTCGCCACGGTGTGGGTTCGATGCCCGTCTGTGGTTCGACGAGCTCGGGCGCGCGACGGGCGCGACGTTCCTCCGCGATCCGTTCGCGGGCGTAGAGGAGGAGGCCGTTGACCAGCCAACGACGCAGCGGGATCGCCGGTTGCTGGGCGAGCCACCGCGCGAGGTAGCTCTCGGTGCGCGAGAAGCGCGAGGCGAGGAACCCGCCGACGAGATCCTCGGCGGGCGCGATTCCGCGGAGACTCGACTGACGCGCGTAGACGAGGAGCGGCTGGTACGCGCGCTCCATGACGTGACGGACCGCGAAGGCATGGTCGCCGCGTGCGAGGGCGTCCCCGATTCGGGTGCGGTGCGTGGAAGGGAACTCGTCGAGGAGGGACACGCCGCGGAAGATAGAGACGAAACGCGCGGTCATGCCACGACGCGCCTTCGATCTCAAGAGATTGTCATCGCGGCGCTCCTCCCTACTTCGTTTCGAAGGTCGCGTCCTCGAGACGGTAGAGGCCGATGAGGAAGCCGGCGGCATCGAGGCACTCGGCTCGGAAGAGGCCCTTGAAGGTGCCGAAGCGCGTGAGGTGCAGCCCGCGCATCGGCAGTGGATCGCGCACGGTGATGTCGATGGCGTCGAAGGCGGTCGGTGGTACGCCGATGCAGCAGCCGTCCCAGCGGTTGAGCGTGAGGAGGAGATTCTTCGCGAGCGCTACGCGCACGGCGGTCGAGTAGTAACCCGAAATCTCGACGTAGGTTCCGTCGAGGAGGCGCACCCACGGCGGTGGCGTGCGGGCGTTCTGCGCGGGGTCGACGTACTCAGAAGCCGAGGTGAGCATCTCCCACGTGATGAGGTACGGGTCGGCATCGCTGCCGTTGCCGGTCAGGCGGAAACGGCCGTCGAGCTCGAGCGTGCGCTCGTCGATACGGCGAACGATCTCAGAGGGCCTGCGGTCGTCGGTGCGGAGCGTGCGCGGTGCAGCGGATGGAATCACGCCGCCGCGGCTTGCTCCGAACAAGTCGAGCCCGGGGAGGGGAGCGGTGCCGGTGTTCGCCGCAGTGGGGGATGCGGAAATCGCGTTGACGCCGGTTGCGCTCGACGCACCCGCCGAGCTCGCAGCGTCTGACATAGCTGCGGTGTTCGTTGGATTCGCGGCGACATCGACGCTCGCCGTGCGTGCGTCGTCGTTTCCGGAGGCATCCGCCGTCGGCGCAACTAGGTCGACAGCGGCCGGCGCATCGCTCGCGCCGCCCCTCCCACCGGTGTCGAGAACGAGCCAGAGCCCAAGCGCCGCGAGGATCGCCACGCATCCCCAGAAGGCGCGCATCAGCGGCGGCCTCCGCGGAGGAGGGCGCGCGTCGACTCACCGAGATGCGCCTCGAGCTCGCGCCCGTGGATTTCGCCGAGCGTGGAGGCAAGGATCGCGTCGCGGACGCATGCCATCGGCAGCTCCTGCTCGAGGAACGGATCGGGAAGTTCGCCGATGAGGATCGGATCGAAGCCACGCGGTACGTCCACGCGCCCGTGCGAGCCTCGCACGAGCGACGCATCAAGTGGCACCACATCGAGCAGCGCGCGCAGGCCGAGCTTCCGCAGCAGGAGTTTGCCAATCGCGTGGCCCTTTGGCCAGAGGCGCCTCGGATCGTGGAACAACTCGCATGGGTCGTACCCGGGCTTGCGGTGGATGTCGACCGTGCGCGCGTAGTCGGGCGCGTCGGAATCGTTGAACCACCAGCCGTAGGCGAACCACCGATCGACGGCGCTGACGCACACGATCTCGCCCGCGCGGGGGTGGTCGAGCCCGGCGGCGCAGCGCGCGTCGCCCGAAAGCGTGCGCTCGACGCCGTCGACCCTGGCGAGGATCTCCTCGACCGCGGCGAGGTCGGCGGGATCGCGCACGGAGATGTGGGCGATCTGGTGATCGGCCACCGCGAAGGCTCGGCTCGACTCGAGGTCGAGATGCTCGCGCCCACCCTCGCTGCGCACCTTGAGGTAGCCCGCGTCGCGCAGCACGCGGTTGAGCCAGACCGCATCGCGGACGGGGACGATGCCGTACTCGCTCACGAGAAGCGGCCGATGGCCCGACGCGCCGCACGCGGCGATCAGTTCGGCGACCAGCCGATCGATCTCGCGCAGGTCGTCGCGCAGGACCCCTGTCGTATCACCGGGTCCGATCTTCTGCAGCGCGTAGTCGAGATGCGGCAGATACACGAGCACGAGGTCGAAGTCCTTGCGACCGAGCGATGGCGTGCGGTCGTCGCTGCGCGCGCGGAGGATGTCGCAGGCGGCGTTCGCGATCCACGCGCTCGAGGTGATGTCGGCCATCGGACCCCAGAAGCGGAAAAGCGGGAACTGCCCGTAGGCGGCCTGCAACTCGTCGCGCAGTTCTGGTGGACGCGTGAGGCAGTCGGGAATCTTGCGACCATCGGCGCGGTACTGCGGACGCGGCGTGACCATGCAGTCGGTGGTCGCATGCATCGCGTACCACCAGAACGCGTTCGCGGCGCGGAAGCCCGGTGAGATGCGACGCGCGGTCTCCCAGACCTTCTCGCCCTGCACGAGCTGGTTCGACTGCTTCCAGAACTGCACCTCGCCGAGCGCGCGATCGTGCCAACCGTTGCCGACGACGCCGTGACCGCTCGGAGCAAGTCCGGTGAGCATCGTCGACTGCGACGTGCATGTGACCGCGGGAAGAGGCGGTCGCAGCGTGCGCACTCCGCCCGTCCTGCGGGCGAAGTCGCGGATGTTCGGCGTGGAGTCGCCGATGAGGTTCGGGGAAAGCCCGACGATGTTGATGACGCAGGTGCGCACGACCGTGTCGGATGGTACGGCCGACGTGGTGAGGCGTGCAGCCCTTGGATCGCGTGAGTTCGACACCGCGCTCCAGCGTGCAGACGGCGCGCTTCCGTCGCCGGCTGCGGCGACGGAAGCCCGGCGCGCGCCGCTGGGACGCGCGCCGGGCCAGGTGGATGGGCAGAGTGTCTCCGGAGGATCGCCTGTGCCTTGGCATCGCGGGCGCACGGACGCGCCGCGATCCGATCGGCGTCTCGATCGGCTTTCTCGGGGATGTGGCACCGGACCTCAATACCCGACTCCTCCGGGAGGCATGGGTGCGAAGAGGAACCGGGCGTCGTACAGCTCGTCGTTTCGGAACACGGCGATCGCGCTGACGGCCGGATTCGCATGCACGTTCCAGAGATTGTCGCCGTCCTTGAACGCGAGCTCGCGGATGCCGCAGGTCATCGCGTAGTGCGCGACATCGTCGAATGCACCATCGACTTCGATGGTGGATGCGGCGTCGACCGCGAAGTCGCCTCGTCGGGGTGCGGGAACTCCATCGACCCGGACGTCGAGGGCCCCGTAGTGTCCGATCGATGGCATCGTGCGGCCACTTGGCACCTCGAGCGTGCAAGAGACCGCGCTCATGAACGGATCGACCGTCGATCTCACATCGATGAGGAACCGCTCGTCGCACTCGATCGATTTGATCGAGATCCCTTCGACCGTATCCAGGGTTTCGGTTTGTGCCAGTCGGCGTAGACGCATCGGGTAGTACTTGCCCGTGCACTGGAACTGGACGAACACCTCCGACTCGACCGCAGGGTTGCAGAAGAGGCAGAACTTCAACTCATGTCCGTGGACTTGCCAGTCCAACGTGTCGCACGGGACGTAGCCCGCGGGCAACTGGTCGGCGGGCGCGTCGAACAGCGACTTGACCAGCTCGATGCACACGGAGATGGCGGCCTGTATTGCGACCGGAGCGATCGTTTCACAGCCCGGTGTGACCAGCACACCGCCGGCGGCGACGCCGGAGGCTGCAACCAGTCCGAGCATGCGCGCCGCTGGGCGGCTGCGCCTGCGACGATCGGAGTGCGTTGTCGCGGCGCGCCGTTCGCCGCGGGAATCCGGTACGGCGACGAAGGTCTCCTCCGCCGGCTTGGCTGCGGCACCGATGTCGCCGCAATCCGGCGCGCTGAGGAGGCCATCGCCATCGCCATCATCATCGCCATCGCCATCGCCATCAGTGGTTTCGACACCGTACGTCGTCGAAGCGTCCTCGGTGAACGAGGCAAGGCGATCCACGCAACCGGTGCGCGGATCGGGTTCCCGGAGACGCGTGAGCCCGACCGGCAGCGCCAGTTCGTCCGGACGTGCCGCCCATGTCATCCATGCATCTGCAATCGCCATCTCGACCTCGCCTTCTCCGGGAACTTGCCCGGCTTGTGCGAGCAACGCGCTCGCCGATCGACACCGCGGCGCACGCCGCGATGCACTACACCCCGACCCTCGGTCGGAGCCACCGCTGCCGGCCCGCAACGGAGCCGCGCGCCGCGTCTCGCCCATCTGCACGGACGGCCCGGAAGGACACGGTGTCCCAACGACCATGCCGATGGCGACCCATGAGCGTGCGACATCCGCTGCGGGCGACCGCAGTGCTCCCCGACCCAGGAACCGGATCGCGCCCGCGTTTGCGTGCGGAACGCGCCAATCCTCTACCCCACTCGCGCAGCCGGACGCGACGAGCGCCGACTTCGACGTGCGCATCCTGCCACACGGTGATCGCCATCCTTCGACTTCGGGCAGATTTTCCAGCCCAAAAATCGCGTTTGAAAATTCAGGTCAACATGCCCGTGTTTCACTCGAATCGGAACCCGATCAGGATCTTGTGCCTTGATCAGCTTCCGGCGATCAACCGCTGAGCGAGCCGCGTGACGCCGAAGAGTGCGACACAAGCGAGCGCTGCGAGCCAGTGTCCACCGGTCGCCAGCGCCATTGCGTCGACGAGCGTGAGACAAGCGATGAGCATGCCGATCGCATCGGGTGTGCGTGCAGGCTCGATGCGAATGATGCGTGCCGCCCGAACGGCGGCGAGCACGAGCACGATGGCGAAGACGATCGCAAGCCCCGGATTGCCTTCGGCGAACGTGGCGCCGGGCGCGCGGTTGCGGTTGAGAAGCAGGGCATGGGCCGCGAAGAACGCGCCGAGGAGCGCCACGACCGCACCGATCGGAAGAAGCGCCCGCTTGCGCTGGCGCAGGCTTCGGCGTTCACGCACGATGATGCGCCGTTCGGACGCCGAACTCAATCGTGCGCACTCGCCACATATTCCTGAGTCGCTCAACATCAGTTGCCCGCAGGCGGGGCATGGATCTGGCGCTTTACTGTCCTGCTGCTCCTGTGTCGCGTCGTCGCGCAGCGCAATCTCCCTCCGCGCAAGCAGCGACAGCCCGAGTGTCCATGCGGCGAGCGCGATCGGCAGCGCGATCGCACCGCGCGTGACGAGCGTGTCGAGCTCGCCGTTCGCAAACGCAAGCATTGGGATGAGCGCAGCAAGCGCACGGCAAAGTGCAAGCAGGAACGTGCTTGCGATCGACTTCGTGTGAAAGCGATCGTAGACGACGATGACGACTGCAAGCAGCACGGTTGCCGCGACAACGGCTGCTCCCGCGCCAACGAGGACCGCGAGCATGATCGCGGCGGCAAGGAGCGCGAATCCAACCGCGAACGCGGCGCGCTGCCCCACGCGCCCACTCGGAATCGGGCGCGCAGGCCGCTCACGCGCGTCGATCTCTGCATCGAACGCGTCGTTTAAAATCATCCCGCCGACATACGCGAGGAGCGGAATCGCAAGCGGCCCGACGAGTTCAAACGTGCCGAGCGATGTTTCGAGTGGATCGATAGGGCCGACCGGACCCGGATGCGTGTAAAATCCTCCGAACCAGGTGACGAGTCCCCGCTTCGCAATATGTTCCATCGCGTACGCGGTCGAACCGATGGTTGCACCCGCGATCGCGTTCGAAAGAACGGTCGGAAGATTCGAGATGCGCGCGAGTTCGAGCCACGCGCGTGCGTATCCGAGCGTACGTCCGCTGCGCGCGCGCCCGTCCGCTGTCGCACTCACGGATTCGCCTCGCCCGTGTTCGGCCCGTCGCTGGCGGGACCCTCGTCCGCGAGCTGACCGTCGTCGATCGTGTAGCCCGCACGCTCGAGCGCGGCGCGCGTCCATGCGAGTTCCTTCGCGATGCCCGCGGCGAGATCGCGCTCACGGAGATGCGGCGGCAGGACCGTCCACGCGTATGTCTCGACTTCGAAGACCGGCGGATCGACCTTCGACGCGGCCGCAAGCGCGATCGGAATCTCCTTCGCCGTGGTCGAGAGCCGCGAGATCGCGTCGAGATGCACCGGCACGTGGAAGTGCGTGCGCCAGAACCCGTCGGGCATCGCGTCGAGCGCGAGGCCGAGGTCCTCGAAGAAGCGGACCTCGCCCGAGCCCGCCAGCACGCTCGTCTGGTGGAGGTAGCGCGACTCGTCGAACTGCGCGAGTTCGGCAAGTTCCTTCGGCGCGCCGTGGCAGGAGAGCGCCGCGCTCACCTGGATCTTGCCCACGCGGATCGCGTTGCGCGCGTAGAGGTCGAGCGCCTCGTCCTGCTCCTCGAACATCACCGCGCTGTGGCAGACGTCGTGGCAGACGCCGAGATAGGTGCGTGCCTGCGCGCTCTGGAGGCACTGGTCGAAGAGGCTGACGACGTGCTCCGCGCGATCGAGGAGACACCCGGGCTCGGGTTCGAGGTCGACGGTCACCCGTACGCCCGTGCGATCCTCAACTTCGGCAAGCCGCGCTGCGATCCACTCGAGCTGCGCGGCCGCCAGCCCGACACTTGCACCGCAGCCCTCGTTGGTGAAGTCGCTGCGCCAACCGATCGGCAGCGTCGAGATCGACGCCGTGCGCGTTCCCGGTTCGACGAGCGCCGCGAGGATCTTCGCGAGATCGAGCGTGAACATCGAGCGATTCGGATCGGCCCAGTGCGGGTGATAGACACGGGTCTTGACCGTCTCGCCGTGGAAGTCGCCGTACGGGAATCCGTTGATCGTGCGGACGGCGAGGCCGCGGTCCTCGAGCCAGCCACGGAAGCGGATGATCCCTTCGGACTCGGCGAGCAGTTCGCGCGCACTCTGCGCCGAGAGCCAAAGCCCGATTCCGAGCGTGCGTCCGTGCGGGGCGGTTGCGCCGCAGGCGAGTTCGCGCACGCGGACCGCGTGCTGGTCGAGCATCGCCTTCGTGCGTGCGAGCGTCTCGCCCGGATGGACGTTCGTGCAGTAGGCGAGTTCGGCGATCGGCTTCATGGGTCTCGGATGGCGGCGCTTCCATTGTGCCACGGTTCCTGCGACGATGCGTCGCATGTCGCATCGAAACGCCTTCGTCGCCGGACTTGCGGGAACCGCACTCTTGGCTGGTCTTGTCGCGTGGGCGCCCGCGCGACAGGCGGGAAACGCGCCGATCGATGATCTGCGCACCGCGGCGCGGGCGTTCGTCGCGTCGCTTTCCGAGCGCGAGCGTTCGGCGGCGTTGCGCCCGCTCGACGACGGCGAGCGCACGAAGTGGTACTTCGCCCGCGGCGGGCGCGCCGGGCTCTTTCTCCGTGACATGGACGACGACACGCGCGCCGCGACGCTCGCGCTTGTCGATCGCTTTCTCTCGGCGACCGGTCGCGAGCAGTGGCGTCTCATCCGCGTGGTCGAGGCGATCAACGGACGCAACGAGAAGGCGGCGGGCGTCGCGCCGCCGACCTACGGCGACGATCTGTACGCGGTGCACTTCTTCGGGGCGCCTGATGCGCCTGCGTGGGCGTTCGAGATCGAGGGCCACCATTTCGTGCTGCACGCGGCGGTAGCCGGCGGCGTCGCGACGGTGACACCGGTCTTCACCGGGTCGTTCCCGGCCGAGATCGGCGAGGGCGCCGAGAAGGGGAACCGCCCGCTTGGCACTCCGGTCGCGGTCGCGTTCGAACTCGCGCGCTCCCTCGACGCCGCGCAGCGCGCGAAGGCGCGCATCATGGACAAGCCGCCCGCCGATGTCCTGTGGGCGGTCGGTGCCGACGGGAAGGCGCCCGAACCCCGCGGCGTTCCGCGCAGCGCGATGAACGACGCGCAGAAGGCACTCGTCGACCGTCTGCTCGCCGAGCACGCGGGGCTTCTCGATGCGCGCGTCGCCGACGCGCAGTTGCGCGCGTGGCGCGCGAAGCCGGGGAGCGAACTCGTGTTCGCGTTCGTGGGCGAGCCCGACCTCCACAAGCCGCACTACTACCGACTCGCGACCGAATTCTTCACGATCGAATACGACTCGACGAACGCCGACGCGTCGCATGTCCACTGCGTGTGGAGCGACCCGACAACCAACTTCGGCGGCGATGCGTTGCGCGCGCACCTGAAGGCGGAGCATGGCGCGCCGAATCCGACGCGTTGAGGCCGAAGCGCGACGTCCGTTTCACATCACCCAGCGCCACTGCAGGACGAGCATGCTCGTGAGCACCGCGATGAGGCCGCAGGAGAGTCCTACGCCTGCCGCGTGTGGAAGCCGAAGGTAGCGACCTGCAGCCGCCGTCATCCAGATCGAGATGAACAGCGTTGCGGAGGCGAGGAGGATCGCGTCGGCGTTCGGCTGGCCATAGAGATTGATGAAACTGATGGCCGAGCCCCCGTACATCGCACCGAGATGGGGAAGTAGGAGCGAGGTCGCCACGATCGGCACGATGAGTACCGATGCATAGAGGCTGACCCGCACGAAGTGCCGCGGTCGGATCCGCGCGCGACGGAGCGACGTCGGCAGCAGCAGCATCGCAAGGGGTGCGAGCACCGCAGCGATCGACGAGGCGATCGTCGAGTCCGATTGATCAGGCCAGAATAGTTCCGGTGCGCGTCCAGTGATCTGGGTTGGCCCGCGCGGATTCCAGGCGGTGGGTGCGCCGCCGAAACTCATCTCGCGGCGCATCGGAGAGATCGCGATCAACGCGAATCGCGCCGCGGTGCGCAGTGCGACCTCAGACGCGGCGCCGGGACCGACCTCGGAGCGGGTCCAGCTCAGGATGTCGGAGCCCTCGAAGCGCGCTGTCGGAGCGACGATCGCCAGTGCGATGTCGGCGGCGCTTTCAGTCTCCGCGTTCCTCATCTTCCAGCGAAAGCGATCGAGGCAGGCCGGACCGACGTAGGCGAGCCGCTGTCCGACGGCGACGACATGCAGGAGCGCCGCGACGCCGATGAGGAAGACGATCGCGCCGCGGCGCGAGAAGGGAATCGCGAGATCGATGGCACTCCAGAAGTGGAACGGCCGGACACAGCGGAGCAGCGTACCGGTGAGACGTCGCGGCCACCAGTACTTCGAGTGCTGCGCCTCGACGAACCACTTCGGCGCGATCGCATCGGCGCGGAGCTTCGACCATTCGACGGGGAGCGCGCATTCCGTGCAAACGCCGCGCGTCTCACCACGCGCCTCGGCGGCGTCGGCGTTACCGTCGAGGTGATGGCCGCAGCGCGGACACTCGAGTGAACGGCGGGGTGCGGGAGATGCCACTCTCCACGCATTTTTCGTGTTTGGACTGGACTTGTCCGGGACGTGACCCATGGCGGTTCCAGATGGCGGCTCTAGACGAGTGCGGAGATCCCAGCGGCGACGGCGAACATGCAGAGCATGGCGGCGATCGAGAGCAGGAAGGCTGTTCCGAGTGCGTGGGGAATGCGGAGGTAGCGCCTGCAGACCGCGTCGATCCACAGCATGGTGAAGGCGAAGATGGCGAGCAGCGCGAGCACCTGCACGTTGGCACCGCGCTGACCGCCCAGGGTGAGCACGAGCGCCGTCATGAGAAGGACGACGGGGAACAGGACGGCTGCGTACGCCGCAGCGCGTGCGAGATGCACGAATCGGACCTTCGAACGGCGAAGCGTCCACGGAAGCAGCATCAGCATGAGCACCGCGATCATCGGTACGGCGGTCAGGCAGAGGCTCATCAGGCCGAGCGCGGCGATCGTGAGGGAGAGTTCTGCATCGGAAGGGAACATCAGCATCGTGCCAGCGGCGGAAACGCCCTGCAGATCCAAGTAGGTGCTTGGAAATCCAGACTCCTCTTCCATGACCCAGGCGTTCGCATCCTCGAGCGATCGGGATGCGGCGGCAGGCGTACCCTTCGCGCCGGGCGGGAGAATCTCCGAGTTCGTGAGCTTGACGCCGACCGCGATCACGTGGCCGAGCAGTGCCGCGACGAGGAAGAGCAGGATGAAGCGCCACGGGCGCAGGCGCACGGTCATCGGTACGCTTCGCCAGAACCGATGCGGTAGGTGTGCGCGTCCGTACGTCTCGATCGCGCGTCGAACGCGCGACTTTGGTGAAAACCGACTCTCAAGGAACCACGTCGGTCCGCTCTCGCCCGCGTCGAGTTGCGCGATCTCTGAGTCGAGTCCGCACTCGGTGCATACCACCGTGGAATCTCGCCGATCGCGCGCAAGCGCGCACGATGCGCCGATGTCGTGACCGCAGCGGGGACATTGAAGCGTTTCGGCGAGCACCGGCGACGTGGTGCCCGTCGGAGCGTTGTTGGGGCGATGATCGCTCATCCACGATCAATGTAGCGGCCCAACTTCGAAAGTCGAAACAAAGTCCGCTCCGTTGACGACGCGGCCTGTCACCGTGCGGCATCGACAAGTTTGCGCACGACTTCGAGGCCCGTTTCTGGCGCGTCCGTCCGCTCAGGATGCCACTGCACGCCGAGGTAGAAGCGCCGTTTTGGATCGATGATCCCTTCAAGGACGCCGTCGTCCGACCGCGCGATCACGTCGAAGGTGTTCGCGTCGGCGAGC
>JAJTGL010000091.1 GCA_021297795.1 Planctomycetaceae bacterium | reverse complement strand
CGCGCACCGCGAGGACCTCCTTCATGCCGAACGTCGTACCCCATCGGCCATCTTCCACCACCTCAGCGAGCCGACGTGGTGGGCTGCCTTCCACGCTTCTCCTCTCTGCGATCGCGGGAAGCATGCTGCTTGCCGCCTGCACCGGTGGCCCGGAGAGCGTCGAGAACCCCGCGGAGGTCCTCTCGCGCACGGGCCAGTCCCGCGAGCGGTACTTCGACGCACTCGAGGCTGCCCGCATGCGTGGAGTGGACCCCGCGACGAAATCGGCGCTGCGCCGCATGGTGTCGGCCGATGGCTACGCGATCGACGCACGCGTGATCGCGTTCGACCTTCTGCTCGAGACCGACCGGAAGGCGCTCGTCGAGGCCCTCGAGAACAGTCTCCCGCGCATGTCCGACGTCGCGTGGCGCGAACGCGCGTGCGAACTGATCGGCGAGCGTCGCGTCGAGGAACTCGTTCCCACCCTGATCCGCTCCTGGGCGAACCCCGCGCCGGGCATGGATCCGACGAAGCCGCGGCCGGAGCGCGTGGCGATCGCCGCGATCGTCGGCGATGACCAGATCGGTGCGGATGTCGAGCGAACTGGGTGTTCTTCCGGTGACGCGCGAGGAGATCCTCTGGGCGCGCCAGCTGTGCGAGCCGTCGCGGGCGGAGTTCTTCGCCGAGGCGCGCGACGCCCTCGCGCGCATGTCGCCCGAGCGGCGCGAGAGCCTCGAGATCCGTGCGATCCCGGTGGCGGTCGCCTGCATGAAGCGTCGCAGCGATCTGCTCGTCGCCGACGAGGCGGCGATCTTCGAGGAGGTCGTCCGCCGCATCGACGGACGACGCAAGGCCTCTCCCGACTTCACCGGCTACGGCAATGGCTTCAGCGAGAACCTCGCCATGCAGCGCGACAAGCTCGTCTGGACCGATCTCGCGGCGATGGCCCTCGCGCTCGATCTCCTCGCGGAGAAGCCGCTGGCGCTCCACCTCTTCGAGCAGGCCGACCGCGACCGAGAGGACCGCACCACCGAGTACGGTGGCGTGGTCGGTCTCGACGCGTCGGGACGGGGCGAGATCCTCGAGTTTCCGCCGCGCTCCAAGGCGAGCGACGTGCGCTTCGAGAGCCCGCAGGCGCTGTTCGATGCGCTCTACACCCGGCCATTCCACTACCACAACCACACGCAGAAGTACGACAACTCCGACTACGCCGGTCCGCACATGGGCGACTTCACCTTCGCCGACAGCACCCGCTGCAACGGACTCGTCTTCACCTTCCTCTCGGCCGATCTCCTTGGCGTCGACTTCTACCGGCACGGCCGCGTGGTGGTGGATCTCGGGGCGATCGAGCGTCCCGAGGGATGACATTCGCTCCGCGTTCCCGAGGCCTGAGCCACCGGATCCACCGTCCGACCGGCCCACCGCGGTAGCGCCGACCGGGCTCCACGCGTGCAACTGGCCATCATCGCCCAGCTCTCGATCGCGCTCCTCGCGGGTGAACTCGCGGGCCGGCTGCCGCTCGACCGGTGGTGGGGCCTCGTCGCGCTGCTCGCCGCACCCACGATCGTGGTCGTGATCGGTTCGTGGCTCTGCCGCCGCGCACTCGGCGGGATGGACCGCATGGAGGCCGGTGCCGCCGATCGGCTCTACGCGTTCGCGGATCGCGCGCGCTGGATCGCGACCGCGTGCATTCTCATCGCCGCACTGAGCGAGCTGCCCATCGTCTTGAGACACGCGGGCGGAATCCCGCTGGTCGTCGTCGCGCTCTTCGGCGCGGGCGTCGCGGCGTCGCTCGCCGTGTCCTGGATCCTCTGGCCGATCGAGCGGCGCGCGCGCGAATCGAGCTTCATGCGCGCGCTCGACGCCGGGATGGGCGTCCATCCGATGCCGTCACGTGCGGCCTACGTCTTCGCGCAGGCGCGGACAGGTCTCCTTCCTGTCCTTGTTCCGCTCCTCGTTCCACTCCTCCTCGGGGAACTCGGCGCACAGGTGGGCGCGCACCGCGAGGGCGCCGATCCCGAGGCCTGGCGACTTGGCGGGATGATCGCGGGTGCGGCGCTCCTCTTCATCCTCGTGCCGGTGCTGGTGCCGTTCATCCTCGGTCTGCGGCGACTTGCTCCCGGACCGCTGCGCGACGAACTGGAGTCGCTCGCGGGCGATGCGCGCGTCGGGATCTCCGAGATCTGGGTGTGGCCCACGCAGGGGCTCGTCGCGAATGCCGCGGTGATGGGGCTCTTCCCGCGCCTCCGCTGCGTGATGCTCTCCGACGCGCTCCTCGAGTGCATGCCGCGCGAGCAGGTGCGCGCCGTGATGGCGCACGAACTCGGCCATGTGGCACGGCGACACCTGACGTGGCTCGTGATCGTCGTGCTCGCCTGCTGGGTTGCCGCGGCGGAGATCGCCGAGCCGCTTGCGATCGCGGCCTTCGAGGAACTGAGTCTCGGACGCCGTGAAGCGGAGATCGCGGAGATCGCGCACTGGACCGCGATCGCGCGCGAGGTCGGAATGATGGTGGGCGCGCTCGTTCTCTTCGGATGGATCAGTCGGCGATTCGAGCGACAGGCCGACACCTATGCCGTCCAGCTCCTCAGCGCGCGCGCGGGCCGGCCCGACGCCGCGCCCGAGGCGGTCGACGCGATGGTGGGGGCGCTCGGATCGATCGCCTTCCTGAACCACGTGCCGAAGGAGCGATCGAGCTGGCGGCACGGATCGATCCGCTGGAGGCAGGACTACCTGCGCGGAATCGCGGGGAGGCCGCACGATCGGCTGGCGATCGACCGGCTCGTGCGCGCGCTCTGCTGGATCGCGCTCGTGATCGTCGTGCTGTCGGCGGTGGTGCCGCGGTCCGGCGGCTGACGGCTTCGGTACACTCGAACCGTGCCTTCCACACCCATGCGATTCACCAAGATGCACGGCATCGGCAACGACTACGTCTACATCGACGGGTCGCGCCATCTCGGGCTTGATCTCGCTCGCGCGGCGCGGCTCGTCAGCGACCGGAACCGTGCGATCGGGAGCGACGGACTCATCGCGGTGTGCGCGCCGACGTCGGCCGAGGCGGACGTGCGCATGCGCATGTTCAACGCGGATGGGAGCGAGGGCGAGATGTGCGGCAACGGCATCCGCTGCGTCGCGAAGTTCGCGATCGACCGCGGGATGGCGGCCGCGAACCCGCTGCGCGTCGAGACCCGCCGCGGCGTGCTCGCGGTCGCATGGCGACGCGGTGCCGATGGACGCGTGGCCGAGGCGACCGTCGACATGGGTGCACCGATCCTCGCGCACGCCATGATTCCCGCGCGGATCGACGGTGTCGCCGCCGACGCGCACGTGGTGGGGCACCGGGTCGAACTTGCGCGTTGGAGCGACGGGCCACAGGACGCGTGGTGGCGCGAGGCGATGGTCGAGAGCGCGCTGACGCTGGTCTCGATGGGCAATCCGCACGTCGTCTTCCGCTGCGCGGACCCGTGGAAGGTGCCGCTGGAGCGAATCGGTCCACGCATCGAACAAGACGCGTGGTTCCCCGCGCGGATCAACGTCCACTTCGTGCGCTACGGGCCTTCGCGCGGAGAGGCGATCATGTGCACATGGGAACGCGGCTCGGGGATGACGCTTGCCTGCGGGACGGGCGCGAGCGCGGTCTGCGTGGCGGGGGTCCTGCTCGGATGCGGCGCGCGCACGCTCGAGGCGCAACTTCCCGGTGGCGCGCTCGTCCTCGAGTGGCCGGCCGACGAAAGCGGGGGACTCTCGTCCGGCGTGAGGATGACCGGTCCCGCCACGGAGGTCTTCGAGGGCGAGGTCGATCTCGAGCAACTCGCGCGCGGATCGGCGACGAGCGCTGGAACGACGAAGGTCGATGCACGCGCATCGTGTGGAGTGGTCCATGCCTGAGCCCGCCTCTCCCTCGGAACTCTCGCCGCACGAAGCCGAGATCGCCGCGCGCCTCGCCGCGCGGCGCGCGCGCATGGAGTCCGATCTCGCGGAGTGGGTCGCGGTCCCGACCTGTTCGGGACACGAGCCCGGGCTGTCGCGGCTGCGCGGCCTCCTCCGCGCGAGACTCGAGGCGCTTGGCGCCGATCTTGCGGAAATCCCAGGGGACGCGAAGCCCGCGTGGATCGTGCAGCCCGGTCAACCCGCCGATGCGCCGCCGCCGGTCGCGCTCCGCGCGATCGCGCGCAACGGCTGCGGACGACCGGTGCTCGTGACCGGCCACATCGACACGGTGCACGATGCCTTCGGCGCCTTCGATCGTCTGACGCGCGGGTCGGATGGCCGCGCGGTCGGCCCCGGGGCGATCGACATGAAGGGCGGCCTCGTCATCCTCACCCACGCGCTCGAGGTGCTCGCCGAACTTGGCGTGAAGCCCGCGTGGACGGTGCTCCTCAACTCGGATGAGGAGACGGGAAGCCTGCACAGCCAGCGCGCGATCCGTGCGGAGGCGCGCGCGTGCGCGGCCGCCGGCGGGATCGGTCTCGCGATGGAACCGTCGCTTCCCGATGGATCGCTCGTCCTCGAGCGACTCGGTTCGGCGACCTTCCGGATCGAGTGCGAGGGCCGCGCGGTCCACGCCGGTCGCGACTTCGCGCAAGGGGTGAGTGCGGTGAACGCGCTTGCCGCGCGCATTCTCGACGCCGCGAAACTCGTCGACCTCGACGCTGGCACCGTCGTCAACATCGGTCCGCTCGAAGGTGGCAAGGCGACGAACATCGTGGCCGACCGCGCGCGTGGCTGGGGCAACGCCCGCTTCCGCGACGCCGCGCGCGAGGCCGAGCTCCGGCGCGGTCTCCTCGCGTTCGCGACCGCGCCCGATGCGCCGCTTCCACGCACGCGGATCGAGTACGAATCGAACCGTCCCGCGAAGCCGGAGACTCCCGCGGTGCGCGCGATGGCGGAGGAGGTGCGTGCGATCGGCGCGGCGCTCGGCCAGAGGGTGGGCTTCGGGAAGTCGGGCGGCGTCTCGGACGGCAACCTCATGCAGGCCGAGGGGCTTCCGACGATCGACACGATGGGTCCGGTCGGAGGCAATCTCCACCGCACCGACGAGTACATCGAGCTCGACACGATGACGCCGCGCGCGGCGATGCTCGCCGTCCTTCTGGCCCGCCAGTGCGAGCGGGCACCGGAAAAGGTCCCGTAACCGCAGTCCATCTCTCCGCCTAGGCTACAGGTCCCCTCCCCGAAGGGTCGAAAAGAGAGGTCCGCGATCATGCGATCGAAGGCCCCTGCGAGCAACTGAAGTCATTTCGAAGGCATTCATGAGCCAGACGATCTCCGCCACGACCACCGCCGTGTCCGCCGCAACCTCCACCGTCGGCTCCGCACTGCACGCAAGCCCCGCGATCGATGCGGCGATCCGCGCGATCCGAGCCGAGGTCGAGCTGAAGCAGCGTGAACTGACGGGCGCCCGTCCCCCGCGCGGCGAACTCAAGGAGACGCTCGATGGCTGGCTCAAGCGCGCCACCGAAGTGCGTGGTCGCGGTCCGCTCTATCCCTACCTCGGCTCGGGCGCGGGCCATGGCCCGCTCGTCGAGCTTGTCGACGGAAGCGTCAAGTGGGATCTCATCAACGGCATCGGCGTCCACATGTTCGGACACGGCGATCCCGAGCTCGTCGAGGCGTCGATCCGCGGATCGCTCTCCGACCTCGTGATGCACGGCAATCTCCAGTTCAACCACGAGGCGATCGAGTTCGGCGAGCTCCTCGTCGCCGAGGCCGCGCGCAACTCGCGCATGAAGCACTGCTTCATCACGAACTCGGGCTGCATGGCGAACGAGTCGGCGCTCAAGCTCTGCCAGCAGAAGACCGGTGGCGCGCCGCGCATCATCGCGTTCGCCGACTGCTTCCTCGGCCGCTCGACCACGATGTCGCAGATCGGCGACACCGCCGCGTACCGGCAGGGGATCGCGCTCAACATCCTCGTCGACTATCTGCCGTACTACGACCCCGAGCTCGGCCAGCGCTCGATCGACATGGCGCTCTGGCACCTCGATCAGCTGATCCACCGCTACCCGGGCGAGCACTGCTGCCTCGTGACCGAGCTCGTGCAGGGCGAGGGTGGATTCAACACCGCGCCGCGCGAGTTCTTCACCGCGCTCTTCGAGCGCGCGAAGGAAGCGGGCATCCCGATCTGGGACGACGAGGTTCAGACCTTCGGCCGCACCGAGAGCATGTTCTGCTTCGAGCGCCTCGGCCTCGGCGAGTACATCGACGTCGTCACCGTGGGCAAGATCACGCAGGCCTGCGCGTGCCTCTACACCGCCGATTTCAACCCGAAGCCGGGGCTTCTCTCCGGCACGTTCGCGGCATCGACGAGTTCGCTCGTCACCGGTCTCTCGATCCTGCGGAGGCTCCAGTCGGGCGGCTACTACGGCCCGGATGGCCGCATCGCCAGGCTCTTCGCCGCCTACAAGGCGCACGCGGATGCGTTCGTCGCGAAGCACCCGCAGTGGTTCCCGCCCGTGACCAACTCGCTCGGCCGTACGACGAAGACGGTCGTCGGCGGACACGGCGGGATGATGCGCCTCACGCCCTTCGGCGGCAACAAGGAGAAGATCGGCCGGCTCCTCAACAACCTCTTCGAGGACGGCGTGATCGCCTTCAGCTGCGGTCACGGACCGTATCACCTCCGCCTTCTTCCGCCGGTCGGCGTCATGAAGCCCGAGCACTTCGACGAGGTCTTCGCGATCCTCGAGAAGTCGTTCGCGCGCACGGCCTGAGTTCCGCGAGGTCCACGCATGTTCGTCATCCGCCCGGCCATCCTCGACGACCTTCCGACGCTGCTGAAGCTCGCGAAGATGGTGCACTTCATCAACCTCCCGGCGGACAAGGATCTCCTTGCCGCGAAGGTGGGGCGCAGCCGCCGCAGCTTCGCGGGCGACGTCGACGACATCCGCGAGCGCGAGTACATGTTCGTGCTCGAGGACGGCGAGTCGGGCGAGGTGGTCGGAACGTGCTCGATCCTCTGCTGCGTGTCGTGGGATGGCCGCCCGCACATCTACCTGAAGACGGGCAAGCGCTCGTTCTACAGCGAGGATCTGCAGCTCGGGCAGACTCACGTCACCCTCGAACTCGGCACGGATACCAGCGGACCGAGCGAGGTCGGTGGCCTCATCCTCGCGCCCGGATTCCGAGGGCGTCCGGAGCGACTCGGATCGCTGCTCTCGCTCATCCGTTTCCACTTCATCGGTCTTCACCGCGCGATGTTCGCCGAGCGCATCCTCGCCGAGATGATGGGTCCGCTCACGCCCGACTCGGGCACGCTCCTCTGGGAGTACCTCGGTCGACGGTTCATCAACCTGTCCTACAAGGAGGCGGACCTCTTCAGCTCGCGCTCGAAGGAGTTCCTGCTGTCGCTCTGGCCGAAGGGCGAGATCTACGCGTCGCTCCTCCCGCCCGAGGCGCGCGCGCTGATCGGGAAGGTCGGCGACGAGACGGCACCCGCGAAGCGCATGCTCGAGAAGCAGGGCTTCAAGTACCACGGTCACGTCGATCCCTTCGACGGCGGGCCGTATCTCGACGTCGCGATCGACGATATTCCGCTCGTGAAGGCGACGACCTCCATGCGCGCGGTCGCCGGGATTCCATCGGACGGAACCGACGCGTTCGTCTCGTACAAGGGACGCGCGGGCTTCCGCGCCACGCGCAGCGCCTACGCGATCGACGGTGGCCGGCTGGTCGTGCCCGCCGAGACGCTTGCGGCGATCGGTGCGACGGCCGACGCGAACGTCGGCTTCACGCCGCTCCCCGAGTCGAAGCCGAAGCCGCGCCGCACGAAGAAGGGTTGAGCGCCTCATGAGCGAATCGAAGCCGGCCGAGTCGAAACTGGCCTCGTGCGCGTACCTCGCCATGCCGCCGGCGGACTACATCGGTGGCGTGTTTCGTCCGCTCGCGGACGACACGATCGTGACGCGCGATCCCGCGCGGCCTTCGTCGGTGGTGTGGGCGGGGACACCCGTCGCGCAGCACGCGGAGGACGCTGTCGCCGCAGCGCGCGCGGCGCTCCCGGCGTGGCGTGCGATGTCGTTCGAGGCGCGGCGCGCGCAACTCGAGCGCTGGCGCGAGACGTGCGTGCGCCACGCGGGCAGACTGGCCGCCGCGATCGCGCGCGAGATCGGCAAGGTGAAGTGGGAAGCGGAACTCGAGGCGAAGATCGTCGCCGAGAAGGTCACGATCACGCTCGAGGATCGCGTGCTCTCGCGGGTCGCCGGCTTCGAGGTCGCCGCGGGGCCGGGCAAGACCGGCATCTGCGCGTTCCGTCCGCATGGCGTGATGGCGGTGCTCGGGCCGTACAACTTTCCCGCGCATCTTCCGAACGGGCACATCGTGCCGGCGCTCCTCCTCGGCAACACCGTCGTCTTCAAGCCGAGCGAGAAGGGCGCGTCGGTGGGGCAGCTCCTCGCCGAACTCGCGCACGAAGCCGGGTTTCCCGCCGGCGTCTTCAACGTGGTCCAGGGTGGCGGCGCGATCGCGTCGCGGCTCGCGACGCACCCCGAGGTCGATGGCGTGCTCTTCACGGGATCGTTCCCGGTGGGGCGCCGCATCCTCGAGGCGAACCTTGATACGCCGGGGCGCCTGATCGCGCTCGAGATGGGTGGGTCGAACCCTGCGTACGTTTCGGCGCATGCCGATCTTCGTCGCGCGGCGATCGAATGCGTGCGCGCGTCGTACGCGACGACCGGGCAAAGATGCACCTGCACGCGCCGGATCCTCGTCGACGAGGCCGTTGCGGATCGCTTCATCCCGATGTTCCTGAAGCTCGCGTCGACGCTCGTGGTCGCCGCCGCGGACGACGGCGTACCGGCCTTCATGGGGCCGCTTGTCACCGAAGGCGCGCGCGAGGCCGTGCTGCGCGCGCAGGCCGAACTCGCGCGGCGGGGGAGGCTGCGCCTCGAGGCGTCGCCCCCCGATCGCGAGGGTTGGTTCCTCGCGCCGGGCGCGGTCGAGGTCGAGCGCTTCTCGATCGATGGCGAGGGCGACGAGATCTTCGGGCCGTTTGTCCAATTCGCGCGCGTACGCGGCGTCGATGACGCGGTCGCGCAGGCGAACGCCACGCGCTTCGGGCTCGCGGCGAGCATCTTCACGGCGGATGAGGGCGAGTGGAACGCGTTCCGCCAGGGTTCGCGCGCCGGCTGCGTGAACTGGAACACGGGTACGGCGGGTGCGAGCAGCAAGTTGCCCTTCGGCGGCACCGGCCGCAGCGGCAACCATCGGCCGGCGGGCGCGTTCGCAGTCGATGCGTGCGCGTATCCGGTGGCCACGATGGTCGATACCGCGGAACCCGCGATCCCGCAGGGCATGCACATCGCCGCGATCGGCGGTTGACGTCGAACGACTCGGTCGAAGCTCAGTCCAAAAAGCCACACGCGGCCTTGCGGCCGCGTGTGACTCGTCCCTAACAGGGAGCACTCCCAATAGGGGGACCCTCTCGTGAGGAGTCGGAGGGTCTCGGCTCCCGTCGGATGCCCTGGCGCTTTCGCACTGCGGGGCACCCCGGATCGGCCCCGCGCGGACATCTGACAAGGTTGAGTATCGCCCTGAGATTCGCGCCGCGCCATGAGGCGGATTCCCCAAAGCCCGACACGACGACCGCGATGGCGGAAGTGCGCGCAGACTGCGGAAATGACCCCGGAACTGAAAATGTGTCGATCCGACGCCGCATTTTTGGCGGGGAACCTCGCGAGCGGCCGATGAGGGAAAAGCCGGGCATCCCCGGCGGTTGACCGACTTCACTCGGTTCCGTCCGAAAGGGCGTCGAACCCATCGACATCGGTGCGGCGTCGTGTGTTGCGGAAAGGCACACGGCGCTGCGCCGATTTTCTTCCGAGAGTGTCGCGGGATGAGACACTCGCTCGTGGCTGCTTCGAGGTGCTTCAGCCCGCGCGCATCTCGTCGAGGACCTCGTCGGCCGCGCGCTGACCGGAGAGGCAGGCGCCTTCCATGAAGCCCTGCCACGAGTAGAAGCTGTCGGCGTGCTCGCCGGCGAACTTCATCCGGCCAGCGGCCTCGCCCTCGAGCCCGGCGATCGAGGTGAACTGACCCGGGCGGTAGCAGGTGTAGGAGCCTCGGGAAAGTGCGCTCGAGGGCCAATGGGCCCGTGCCGCGCGCACGACGCCTCCGTCGCGGATCGCGGCGGCGGCGGCTCCCGGCACGACCGTGTCGAGGTCGCCGAGGAAGGCGTCGACCTGCGCGGCGACCGGCATCGACCCGATGGCGACGCCGCGTGCGCCGCCTGCGTAGTCGGTGAGCACCGACGTCGCGCCGGCCTGCGTCCAGTTGGTCTCCCACGTGGTCTGCAGGTTGGCGCGGTCGGAGTAGATCGACCCCTTGCAGCCGATGGCGCTCCACGGGCGACCGTGGAATCCGATCATCGTCTTCGCGTTGTCGCCGTAGCTGAGTTCGTTGATCGCGCGCATCTTGTCGGCGGAAAGGCCGAGCGAGGGCGCGAGGTCGATCGTGCGCAGCACGCTGAAGGGCAGCGTCATCACCACGTGGTCGGCCTGCACTGAGGGGCCGCTGCTGAACTCGAGCTTGTAACGCCCGCCCGAGAGACGCGAAAGCGCGACGAGCTGTCGCCCGAGCGCGATCGTCCCCGGAAGCCGGGCCGCGATCCTGGTCGCGATCGCGTCGTTGCCGCCGACGAGGTGGAAGCGCTCGTCGCTGAAGACGCCGAAGGGCGTGAAGCGGCGACGGCGATCGGCGTGCAGGAAGAGGAGGAGATTGAGCGCCGACTGTTCGCTCGTCTCGCGGCCGTACTCGGCCACGTACGCCTCGTCGAGCGCGGCGCGCACGAGCGGAAGATCCGCGCAGCGCGTCGCGAGCCACTCCGAGAGAGGGAGGGTGTCGAGCGCGACGTCGGCTGCGGTATGCGAGAAGAAGCTCGGCTCGCCCGAGAGCGTCTGGAGATCGTCGCGAATGCGCGGCACGAGGATGCGGTACTCGTCGACGACGTCGTCCTCGGAGACGTTCGCGCCTGCGAAGTCGTAGAGGGTGGAGCCCTCCTCGTCCTTCGTGTCCTCGCGGACGAGGTTGAACTCGTTCGCGTACTGACGCATCGTCTGGTGGGTGGTGTCGATGAACTCTCCGCCGAGTTCCGCGACCTGGCCATTGAAGAATCCGCGCAGCGACGAGCAGCGGCCGCCGACGCGGTCGGATGCCTCGTAGAGATTCGCGGCAATGCCGCGCACGCGCAGCCGGTCCGCGCAGACGAGGCCGGCGAGGCCCGCGCCGACGATCGCGACCGTGCCGTTTCGACGCGGCGGCGCGGCGAGGCCGCCGAGCA
>JAJTGL010000090.1 GCA_021297795.1 Planctomycetaceae bacterium | reverse complement strand
CGTCGCGTCGTGCGGCGATCGCGGCGGTCGGTGGATACGACGAGACGGTGATGCGGGGACAGACCGAGGAACTCGCGATGCGTCTCAACCTTGCGGGTTGGAAGGCGCTCGCGACGAAGCGCGTCGTGTTTCGCCACTTCCATGCCGAGCGTCACTGGCGTCCGAACAAGGCCGATACCGGTGAGGGTCTCGCACGAAGCCTCGAGCGATTTCGGGAGAAGTGGGGGGTGGATCGGCTCGCGCCCGACCTTGCCGAGGTCTGGCGACGCTACGCGGGAACGCCGCTCGTCGAGCGGGCGCGCCTTTCGGCGCCGCGTCGGTGGAATCCCGCCGAGACGGGCGATCTCGCGCCGGGCGGCGAGTGGGAGCGCTTTGCATCCGATCCAGCGACGCAGGCCTCGATCGCACAGGAACTCGCCATGCTTCGCGTGGCGGATGGGCCGACCGCAGTGCTCGGCTGCCGCAGCGGGCTCGCCGCGTTTCTTCGCGCCCGCGAGGGTACGGATGTCGCGGCGTTCGAGGAACACGCGCCGAGCATCGACGCCGCGAACGCCTTCATCGCGCGCGCTACGAAGCCCTGCGGATCGCTTCAACTGTCAACCGTCGAGAATCTTTCCTCGACATCAGGCGCTTCCGGCGCATTTCGTGTCGTGTCGCTGCTTGACACGCTCGAGAGAACGTGGAATCCTATAGGCCTACTTGGGGAATCGAGGCGTCTCCTCGCCGCGAACGGGCTTCGTGAGAGCCCGCGCACGGGCGAGCGCGTGTGAAGACCGCGGGGAAGCGCTGCATACCTTTGCAGCGCATGAACTGCTCCAACTCGTGCGACACGTCGGTGGGTTCACTCCACTGGCAGCACCTGCGTCCGACGGCATGGGACGCTGGACTGTCGTTGCACGAAGGACCGGTTCAGCGGCACATGTTGTGCACTTCGGCGCGCCAAAGATCGACGGCGCTCCACCGAGTCCCTGACGAACATGCCCGATTCATCCAACGAAGCACCCATCCTGCAACTCTCTCGCGCGCAGCACTGGCAGGCAGTCCGTCTGCCGCTGCGGCTCCGCATCCTCGAGACCGCGCGCCGGCTCGGCGAGACATCGGTCACCGAACTCGCGCATGCGGTCGGATTGAACCGCACGGCGCTCTACTTCCATCTCCGGCACCTCGAGCGCGCGGGACTCCTCGTCTCGCGTGCCGGCGAGGCCACGCCCGGTCGCCGCGGCAAGCGTCCGCGCTACTACCGCGCGACGATCGGCGAAGTCGCCTTCCCGATCGAGTCCGACTCAAAGCGCGATCTGGCGAAGGCCGCCGACTTCCTTCGTCCGTGGCTCTCCGAGAGCCGTGCGGTCGCGACCGACGTGAAGACGGCGGGCGGGCTCGGCGCGAAGCGCATCGTGCTCCAGTGGGAGAGTCTCACCGACGACGAGGCGGCACGCCTCCGGAACCTGTGCGGCGAGATCGAGGACGTCTTCCGTCGCGCGCGCAACCGCGCGAACAGCACGCGCAAGGCTCCGGCCGCGACGCACCATCTCGCGCTCGTCTTCTCGCCGGTCGAGGGCCACGTGATGCCCGGGCCGGACGTCAAGTTCAAGATCAAGTGACGCGCGCCATCGCGGCGCGAACACGCATCGACAGGGACGACGCCCGGCGTTCTCGCCGGGCGTCGTCGCACCTGTCGTGCCTGCCGTTGATGGACGGTGGCTTTCCGCGCGTGGCGCCGGCGCCTACCGCGCGGCGAGCAGCGGCTTGAGCCACTTGCCGGTCCAGCTGCCCTTCGCGCGCGCGATCTGTTCGGGCGTGCCTGTCGCCACCACGGTGCCGCCGCGATCGCCGCCCTCCGGCCCGAGATCGACGATCCAGTCGGCGCACTTCACGACATCGAGGTTGTGCTCGATGACGACGAGCGTGTGGCCCTTGTCGGCGAGTCGCTCGAGCACGGAGAGCAATCGCGCGACATCCGCGAAGTGGAGTCCCGTCGTCGGCTCGTCGAGCACGTACAGCGTCTGCGCGTCGGTCGCGTTGCCCAGTTCGGTCGCGAGCTTCACGCGCTGGGCCTCGCCGCCCGAGAGCGTGGTCGAGGCCTGCCCGAGCTGGATGTAGCCGAGGCCGACGTCGCGCAGGCACTCGAGCATGCGGTTGATCTTCGGATGCGCGTCGAAGAAGCCGAGCGCGTCCTCGACGGTCGCGTCCAGGACGTCGGCGATGGTGCGGCCCCGGTAGCGGATGTCGAGCGTCTCGCGCGCGTAGCGCTTCCCCTTGCACGCCTCGCACGCGACGAAGACGTCCGGAAGGAAGTGCATCTCGATGCGCTTCACGCCCTGGCCCTGGCAGACCTCGCACCGTCCGCCCTTGACGTTGAAGGAGAAGCGACCCGGCTCGTAGCCGCGGATCTTCGACTCGGGCACGAGCGACCAGATGCGGCGGATCTCGTCGAAGATCCCGGTATAGGTCGCGGGGTTCGAGCGCGGCGTGCGGCCGATCGGCGACTGGTCGACCTCGATCACGCGCGCGATGTCGCCGAGCCCGGTGACCTTGCCGTGCGCGCCCGGCGCGGTCTTCTCGCCGAGCACGTGCTTCTTCGCGGCCTGGAGCAGGATGTCGTTGACGAGCGTCGACTTCCCCGAGCCGGACACTCCGGTCACGCACACGATCCCGCCGAGCGGGAAGGCGACGTCGATCGACCGGAGGTTGTTCTCCTTCGCGCCCTTGACGACGATCGCATGGCCCTCCGACACCTTGCGGCGCTTCTTCGGGACCTCGATCTTCCTTCGCCCCGAGAGATACTCGCCCGTGAGGCTCGTCGGATGGGCGGCGATGCCCGCGAGATCGCCCTCCGCGACGAGCGTGCCGCCATGCCGGCCCGGTCCCGGGCCGATGTCGACGATCCAGTCGGCGGCGCGCATCATGTCCTCGTCGTGCTCGACGACGATCACGGTGTTGCCGATGTCGGAGAGCCGACGGAGCGTGGCGATGAGTCGGTCGTTGTCGCGCTGGTGGAGGCCGATCGTCGGTTCGTCGAGCACGTAGCACACGCCGACGAGACCCGAGCCGACCTGCGTCGCGAGACGGATCCGCTGCGCCTCGCCGCCCGACAGCGTGGAGCTCGTCCGGTCGAGCGAGAGGTACTCGAGCCCGACCGACGAGAGGAAGCCGAGCCGCGCCTCGATCTCCTTCAGGATCGGCGCCGAGATCTGCCGCTCCTCCTTCGAGAGCTCGAGCGACTGCGTCGCCGCCAGCGCGCGCGAGACGGTCATCGCGGCGATCTCCGCGATCGAGAGCGACATCGTGCCGCTCTTCACCTTCACGGCGAGCGCCTCGGTGCGGAGGCGACGGCCGAGGCAGGTCGGACAGGGCTTCTGGCTCATGAAGGCCATGAGCCTCTCGCGCACCGACTCGCTCTCGGTGTCGGTCGAGCGGCGCTTGAGGTGCGGCAGCACGCCCTCCCACTCGAAGTCGATGGACGCGCCCGGCGCCTCGCTGCCCCACATGAGCGCGAGACGGATCTTCGCGGGCAGCTTGTCGTACGGCGTGTCGATGTCGATCTTCGCGTGTGCGCCGAAGCTCCGCAGCGCACGCGCGTAGTAGATGTTCATCCGGCGACCGTTCTTCCGCCAGGGCAGGATCGCCTCGCGGACCGGCTTCGACATGTCGGGGACGCAGAGTTCCTCGTCGAACTCGTTCACCGTGCCGAGGCCCGCGCATGCGGGGCATGCGCCCTGCGGCGAGTTGAAGCTGAAGAGGCGCGGCTCGAGCTCGTCGAGCGCGCACTCGGGGTGGTCGGGACACGAGAACTTCTCGCTGAAGCGGTGCTCCGACCAGCCGTCCGTCGCTCCTGCGGACTTCGCGGTCCCTTCCTCGATGAGGACGGTGAGCGAGCCCTCCGCGAGCTTGAGCGCGGTCTCGACGCTCTCCGCGAGCCGCTGGCGCGAGGGCTCGTCGAGGGTGATCCGGTCGACCACCGCGTCGATGTCGTTCATCTCGTAGCGGCCGAACCCGAGCGGATTCTCGCCGCCATCCTTGAGGACCTCGCGCAGGTCGACGATCTTCCCGTTCGCGCGGGCGCGTACGAGTCCCTGCTTCTGGAGACCCTCGAGCACCTCGCGGTGGAAGCCCTTCTTGGCGCGGACGACCGGCGCGCACAGCATGGCGCGCTTCCCGGCGAAGCGCGCGAGCAGCGTCTCGACGATCTGGCTCGCGCTCGTCGCACGGATCTCCTTTCCGCACACGTGGGTGGTCTTCGACTTGCCCTTGCCGCGTTCCTCGGTGTGCCAGCAGGTCGGCGTGCCGCAGCGCGCGAAGAGAAGCCGGAGGTAGTCCCAGATCTCGGTCGTCGTCGCGACGATCGAGCGGGGGCTGTGACCGCCCGAACGCTGCTCGATCGCGATCGTCGGGGGGAGACCCTCGATCGCCTCGACCGCGGGCTTCTGCATCTGGTCGAGGAACTGCCGCGCGTACGCAGACAGCGACTCCATGTACTTCCGCTGCCCCTCGGCGAAGATCGTGTCGAAGGCGAGCGAGCTCTTGCCCGAGCCCGAGACCCCGGTGATGACCACCAGCTTGTCGCGGGGAATCTCGACCGAGAGGTCCTTGAGGTTGTGCTCGCGGGCACCGCGGACGCGGATGGACTTCTCGGGCGTTGCCATGGGGGTGGCGATGATAGGAGCGGCTGACGGGGAGGGACCCTGAACGGGTGGGATGGAGACCCCCGATCGGGCGCAGGAATGGGGTTGCGGCTTCGGCCGGGATATCCCTCGGAGGCTGCCCTGGCGGGGATTTCTCGCAAATCGCGTCCGCCAAACGGCTTCTGCTGCATCCGCAACGGTGATTTCACCGGAATCGACATCGATTTTGCGACGACTGTCTCGCATCGGCCGAAGATTCCATTAGGACTGTCGTTCCCTCCTCGCCGTTCGACCTGCATGACCCCGGTTTCCGCGCCAGTTTCGACCACCCCGGCGGGCACCTCCGCCCAGCGCCCAAGCGGCGCGGCGGCGGTCGCGTCGAGCGTCGGTGGGGCTGCGTCGGTTGTCCCGTCCACGCTCGTGTCGATCGTCCTCCCGCAGACGCCGGCGAACTCGACGGTCGATGGGACCACGCACACGACGAACGCCGTCCACGTCGACGCCCACAACTGGCCGACGCTCAATGGCTGCAAGCCGAACCCCGGTTCCGACGACTGGCGCGCCCTCGAACGGCGCGCCTTTTCGTTGAGGCTGCGCGGGCCGTTCGGCGAGATCGACGGCTGAGTCGTTCCTTTTCCGACTACCTCCGCTTGCGCCCGCGACCCGCGCGCGTGCCCGGCATGCCGGCCTTGGTCGGCTTCCGCTCATCGGAACCCGACTTGCCTCCACGCGCTCGCGTCGCTTCGGCGGGCGCCGCCTTCAGCTTCGCGATCTCGTCGCGGAGGCGCGCGGCCTTCTCGAACTCGAGCCGCTCCGCCGCCTGCATCATCTCCGCCTGCATCTCGCCGATGAGCGCCTCGCGGTCGTAGCCGTCGTCGTCGTCCTCCTCGATGCCCGCCGCGCGCTTTGCCGTGCGGTGCGCCGCGAGCTCGAGCTCGATGCCGCGCCGGATCGCCTTCTCGATCGTCTTCGGCACGATGCCGTGCTCGGCGTTGTAGGCGAGCTGCTTGCGGCGCCGGCGCTCCACCTCGTCGATCGCCTTCTGCATCTCCTCGGTCACCTCGTCGGCGTAGAGCAGGGCGAGGGAGTTTGCATTGCGCGCCGCGCGGCCCATCGTCTGGATGAGGCTCGACTGGCTGCGCAGGAAGCCCTGCTTGTCGGCATCGAGGATGCACACGAGGCTCACCTCGGGGAGATCGAGCCCCTCGCGCAGCAGGTTGACGCCCACGAGGACGTCGAATGCGCCCTCGCGCAGGTCGCGCAGCAGCTCGAGCCGCTCGAGCGTCTCGATCTCGCTGTGGAGGTAGCGCACGCGCATGCCCTCCTTGTGGAGATACGCGGTGAGGTCCTCGCACAGTCGCTTCGTGAGCGCCGTGACGAGCGTGCGCTCGCCCTTCTCGGCGCGCAGCCGCGCCTCGCGCAGGAGGTCGGGCACCTGCGTCCGCGCCGGCCGTACCTCGATCGGCGGATCGACGAGACCGGTGGGACGGATGACCTGCTCGGCGATGAGACCGTGCGCCTGCTCGAGCTCCCACGGCCCAGGCGTCGCGCTCACATGGATCACCTGCGGCACGAGTTCGCAGAACTCGTCGAACTTGAGCGGGCGGTTGTCGAGCGCGCTCGGCAGCCGGAAGCCGTGGTCGACGAGCGTCTGCTTGCGCGCGCGGTCGCCGAAGTACATGCCGCGGATCTGGGGGAGCGTCACGTGCGACTCGTCGATGATGACGAGCCAGTCGTCGGTGCCGGTGGCGCCGGGCGCCTCGCGGAAGTAGTCGAGGAGGGTCCACGCGCGTGCGCCGGCCGGGCGGCCGTCGAAGTGCCTCGAGTAGTTCTCGATCCCGTTGCAGAAGCCGGTCTCCTCGAGCAGCTCGAGGTCGTGCTTCGTGCGCGCGAGGAGCCGCTGCGCCTCGAGGAGCCTCCCGTCCGCGCGCAGCTCGGCGACGCGCGCGTCGAGCTCCGCGCGGATCGACTGGATCGCGACCTGCTTCTGCTCGTCGGGCATCACGTAGTGGACGGCGGGGAAGATGAAGGTCTTCTCCTCCTCGGCGAGCAGCTCGCCCGTCGTCGGGTCGAAGAGCTGGATCGCGTCGACCTCGTCGCCGAAGAGGTCGATGCGGATCGCGTACTGCTCGTACGCGGGGTAGACCTCGATCACGTCGCCGCGCACGCGGAAGTTGCCGCGCGCGGGCGCCATCTCGTTGCGCGCGTACTGCATCGCGTTGAGACCGAGCAGGAACTGCCGCCGGTCGAGCCGCATGCCGCGCTCGACGAAGAGGGTCTTGTTGCGGTACTCGCTCGGACTGCCGAGGCCGTAGAGGCACGAGACGCTCGCCACGACGATCACGTCGCGCCGCGAGAGGAGATGACTTGTCGCGGCGAGCCGCAGGCGATCGAGGTCGGCGTTGCGCGACGCGTCCTTCTCGATGTAGATGTCCCGCTGCGGGATGTACGCCTCGGGCTGGTAGTAGTCGTAGTAGCTGACGAAGTAGCTGACGGCGTTGCGCGGGAAGAGCTCCTTCATCTCCTCGTAGAGCTGCGCGGCGAGCGTCTTGTTGTGCGAGACGAGGAGCGTGGGACGGTTCACCCGTGCGATCACGTTCGCCATCGTGAAGGTCTTGCCCGTGCCGGTCGCGCCGAGCAGCACCTGGTGCCGGTTGCGGCCCTCGACCGCCTCGACGAGCTCCTCGATTGCCTGCGGCTGGTCGCCCATCGGCGCGAACGGGCTCGAGAGCTCGAAGCGCTCGGGAATCGAGCGGTCGGCGATCGAGCGGTCGCGCGGGCTGTGGTCCGGTTCGGCGGCCATGGGCAGCGTGCAGGGTACGCGGGCCTAGGCGCCGGCGACGAGCTCGCGGGTGGGCTTTCGCGCCAGTCGGAGCACCGCGGGCAGGGCCGCGAGCAGCGCCACGACGACGACGATCGCGGCGCCCGATGCGATCGGGCCCGTCGGGATGATCCACGCGAGCCGGAGTCCGGCGAAGTCTCGGTAGAGCTCCACGCCCATCCACGCGAGCATCAGGCCGAGCGCGGTGCCCGAGACGAGCGAGGCGATCGCCATCACGATCGTCTCTCCGAGGACGAGGGCGACGAGTACGCGTGTCGATCCACCCACCGCGCGCAGGATGCCGAACTCGCGCATCCGCGCCGAGATGCCCGCGGCGACCACGCTGCCGACGCCGATCGCAGCGAGGGCGAGCGCGGCGAGCGCCACCGCCGACGTCACCGCGAGCACCGTGCCGCCGATCTCCTCGACGAAGCCGCGGATCGCGCGGCCACTCGAGAACACCGCGCCGGGCACCGCGTCGGCCACCGCCTCGCCGAGCACCTTCTCGCCGGACTCGTCGAGGCCGGCCGCGAGCCTCAGTTGCATGATGTAGGCGTCGCGCGTGTCGAAGTGGCGCTCGACCGCGCCGAAGTCCATGAACACGCAGCTCACCGCCTGCTCCATGTAGATCTGCCGCATGCCGAAGGTCTGCGTCGCGATGTCGAGCCCGGCCGCGGTCACGACGCCCACGATCTCGAACTCGGCCTCGTTGGCGCCTGAGCCGAGTCGCAGCCGCGAGCCGACGCCGAGCCCGCGCGCGACGAGGAACTCGGGCGCGACGAGGATCGCATCGCCCTCCTCGAGGCGCGGGATCGCGGTCTCGGGCGTCCCCTCGAGCCAGTCGAGCCGGTTCATCTCGAGGAAGGGTCGCGGTTCGAAACCGACGCAGACGACGTTCGTCGGCCCCATGCCTTCGACGCCGAAGACCTGTTCACCCGCGATCTTGAGCGGCAGGTATCCGACCGGCAGCGCGTCGGTCACGCCGGGCAGCGTGCGGATCCGCGCCTGCTCGGCCTTCGACAGTCCGGAGGTCGAGAAGACGAATCCGTCGGCGAAGCGCACGCGCTCGCGGAGATCCTGGATGATCGCGTCTCCGTTCGAGCGGGTCGACACCAGGATCGACACCGCGACCATCAGCGCGCCCGCCGTGCATCCGAGCCGCCACGGCATGCGCGCGATGCTGCCCGCGAGGAGGCCGCGTGGGAGCGCGAGCACGCGCTCAAGGACGGGACTCGCGATGCGCGAGACGCCGAGCGTGACCGGCACCGAGAGCAGGAACCATGCGACGTGAAGAAGCGGAAGTCCGCCGAAGACGTAGAGCCAGAAGCGCGTGTCGCGCGACTCGGGCAGGAGACCAAGCGCCCAGACGCCGATCGCGCCGAGGGCCGCGAGCGAGGCGAGCACGATCGGGCGCATGCCCGGCTCGCGCGCGCGGATCGCGAGCGCCTCGAGCGGCGAGATCCGCGCCGCGCGGAACGCCGGGAAGAGCGCGCCGAGCAGGCCGGCGATGAGCGCGCCCGCGATGGCGAGCGCGACGCCGCGCGGATCGACCGCGACGCCCGCCTTGATGAACTCGTCGTAGACCGCGGCGAGGATCGCGACGAGCGCCACGCCGAGCGGGACTCCGAGCACGCCGCCCGCGAGCCCGATCACGCCGCCCACGAGGACCTGCGCGCCGAACAGCTGCCTGCGCGTCGCGCCGATCGCGCGCGCCACGCCCATCTCCCTCAGTTCCTCGAGGACGGCGGTCGTCATGCCGGTCGCGACGATCGCCGCGCACGAGAGGAACGCGATCATGGTTGCGATGAGCGTCGACAGTTCGCTCGCCGCGACCTGCTTGTCGAGCCCGGTGCGCACGCGTTCGGCGGGTTCGCAGAGGATCGGGTCGCGAAGCAGCTTCGCGCGCTCGGCGCACCAGGCCTCGGTGTCCGTTCCCTCCGCAAGCGCGATCGAGATGCTCGTGAGCTTGCCCGCGCGCTTCGTCGCGTCCGACAGGGTCGCGAGATCGATCTCGACGAGCGGGCGCTGCAGCGCACCGAGCACGGGTCGCTTGTAGATGCCCGCGACCACGACCTCGATCGGCTTCCCGAAGCGTGCGATGCGCAGTGTGTCGCCAGGCTTCGCCGCGAGCGCCGCCGCCGTCTGCGGATCGAGCACCACCTCGCCCGCCCGCTCGACGCGCCGGCCGGCCTCGATCTCGACCTCGCGGAAGAACGCGTCCTCGTCGGGCATCACGCCGCGCGCCTGCACGGTCGCGCGGCGCGCGCGGTCGCCGGCATCGCGCGCGGCGGGATTCTCGAGGGTGATCGAGGCGAACAGACGACCAGCGGCGCGCTCGACGCCGGGCCACCCGCGCACCTCCTCGAGCAGTGCGCGGTCGAAGGGCTCGGCGTAGCGGTGGATCACGCGGGCGTCCGTCTCGCCCATGGCGCGGGCGATCGACGCCTCGAGGCTCGCCTGCGCCGTGCGCAGGCCGCTCGTGACGGCGACGACGAGGCTGGTCGCAAGCGCGACCGCCGCGATCAGGAGCGCCGTCCTACCCCGCCGACCGAGCAAGCTCCTGCGTGCGAAGGGCCAGAGCGCCCGCATCGAGCCTCCTTCCTGCGCTGTCGGAGGTGTCGAAGCTGCCCGCGACGCGCCCGTCGCGCAGCACGATCACGCGCTCGCAGTGGGCGGCGGCCTCGGGTTCGTGGGTCACCATGAGGAGCAGCGTGTTCCGCTCGCGCGCGAGCCGCGAGAGCAGTTCGAAGAGCCGCGCCGCCGCGGCGCTGTCGAGGTTGCCGGTCGGCTCGTCGGCGAGGATCACCGACGGCGCGAAGAAGAGGGCGCGCGCGATCGCCACGCGCTGCTGCTCGCCGCCCGACAGGGCGTCGGGCCTGTGCGAGGCGCGCTCGCCGACGCCGAGTTCGCCGAGGAGTTCGCGCGCGCGCGGTTCGGCATCCCTGCGCGGGAGCCCGTCGAGGAGCGCGGGCAGCATGACGTTGTCGAGCGCCGACATCGAGGGCAGGAGGTTGAAGTGCTGGAACACGATCCCGATCGTGCGGCGGCGGTAGCGCGTGAGCTCCGACTCGCTCATGCGGTCGACGCGCGCGCCCGCGACGGTGATCTCGCCCGCGGTCGGCCGATCGAGCCCACCGACGAGATGCATCAGCGTGCTCTTGCCGCTCCCCGACGCGCCCATCACGGCGAAGAAGCCCGCGCCCGCGATCTCGAGATCCACGCCACGAAGCGCCTCGACCCGGCGCGAGGCCAGTTCGTAGGTCTTGACGACACCGCGACAGGAGAGATTCGGCGGTGCGGCTTCCATGCGAGCCGCCCGTCAGTGACCGATCTTCGCGTCGTAGGCGGGTCCGTTCGGGAGCGCGTTGATCGCGGAAGCGTCGGCCACCTCGAGCTTGACGAGCCAGCCCTTTCCGTAGGGATCGCTGTTGACGAGCGACGGATCCTTCACGGCCGCATCGTTCACGGCGACGATCTTGCCCGCGGCGGCGGTGTAGATGTCGCTCGTGATCTTCACGCTCTCGACCTCGCCGACCGAGCCGCCGGCATCGACCGACGTGCCCACGGACTTCATCGCCACATAGGTGACATCGGTGAGCTGGTCCGCCGCGTGTTGCGTGATGCCGATGGTGACGGTCGAACCTTCGACGCGGAACCACTCGTGGGTTTCGGAGACGCGGATATCGGCGGGGGTGGACATGCGGGGATCCTTGCGGTGGTGTGCGAGCGGATTCGTCCGGTCGGACGGGGCGCGGATACTAGGGTCTCGGCGCCGGAGGCGCTCAACCGGAGGCTGCGCGCCGCCCGCCGTCGGGATCCATCCGAAAGGCCACTTGCACGATCCGAAATGGGATTGTTCGCGGTTGTTCGCGGTTGTTCGCAGTTGTTCGCGGGAGCCGAGGTCCTTCGACCGACGTGCCCCGACCAACCGCCTGATTCCCTGACTTTCTCCCTCTGGAATGCGCCGACGCCTCCGTGCACGCCGGCGCGTTCTTTTCTCTGGCGCGTGACTTTCCCGGAGCATGCTCGCCGGTCGCATGCGACGTTCGGCGCAGGCGAGGGCGGAGGGTGGTGGAAGCGCGATGGGCTCGCGCGCATGCCGCGCGAGGACGAATCCCAGCGGTTCGTGCGGTGCACGGTTCACACCGCATCGCTGCGACGATCCGAACGCCGCTTCGGCACGATCGCCGAGTGTCGGTCGCACGGGGGTTTGGTAGACTCTCGCAGCGCGGCGCCGGACCGTGCGCACACGGAGGCGTGGTTCCTCCGCGAGTGGTGGGAATCCGGAACGGCGCGCGCAGGCGAGCCGCATGTCCAGGCCGCGTCTTGAGGCTACTCCGTCGTGCAACCAGAGATCTTGCTCACACTCTCCGCGGGGTCGGTCGCGCCGCTGATCGCCGAGAAGGACCCGCGATGCCCGACGGTGTTCCAGGTCCCCCAGTTCGTGGCGACCGATCTCCAGTTGCGCGGGCTCAACCTTCCCGCCTCGCTGCTTGCCGGCTTCGGGCTGCCCGACATCGATCGTCTGCGTGACGAGGCGGACCGCGCGCATTGCCCGGTGCTCCTACTCTCGGAGGAGACGCCGATCGACTTCACCGACCGGGGCGAGGTCTTCGCGAAGGCGCGCGACCGGCTGAAGCGACTTGCGCTCGCCGCCAATCGCCTCGGCTGCCCGTCGATCGCGGTGCGCGCAGCGGCCGCCGACAGCGAACAGGCCTTCGAGGCGACCGTGCAGGGGGTCAAGGTCGCGCTTCGCGAGATCGACCGGTACGAGCTGAACCTCCTGCTCTCGCCGGACGAGGGGTTGACCTTCGATCCGACGCGGCTGACCGACCTCATCAAGAAGATCGGTGGATTCCGGATCGGCAGCTACCCGAGCTTCGCGCACGCCGCGGCGACGGGCGACGTCGAGAAGGCGCTGCGCAAGCTTGCGCCGTACGCGCCCGCGATCTGCGCGAGCATCCGGGGATTCGCGAAGGACGGCACGCACGAGGGCTACAGCCTCGAGGCGTGCGTCGAGAGCGTGCGCAGCGTCGGATACGGCAACACGCTGGCGCTCGATTTCTCGAACCGCGACGGAGAGACGGAGGTCGAGGGCAAGAAGCCGCGCAAGGGCGCGCGCAAGCCGTCGATCTCCGACATCATCGAGGTGCTCGACCGAGGTCGACAGGTGCTTGAGGCGGCGACGTCGCTGCCCGAGCTCGAGGAGGAGCTCGTGGAAGAGGAGGAGTAGGTGAGCGTCGTGGCTGCCACCGCCGAGTTCATCGTCACGATCGACGGGCCCGCCGGCACGGGCAAGTCGACCGTGGCCCATCGGCTTGCGAGGCGCCTCGGGCTCGAGTTCCTCGACACGGGCGCGATGTACCGCGCCGCGGCGCTGCGCGCGCTCGAGACCGGCATCGATCCGTCGGACGGCGACCGGGTGGCTGCGCTCGTCCGCGATCTCGAGATCCGCTTCGACTGGCGTCGCGATCCCCCGGAACTGCTGGTCGATGGAGACGCCGTCGGCGAGCGGATCCGCACGCAGGAGGTCACCCGCGCGGTGAGCGCGGTCGCGTCGAATCCGTCCGTGCGCGCGGCGATGGTCGAGGCGCAGCGCGAGATCGCGTCGCTCCATCCGCGCCTCGTGACCGAGGGGCGCGACCAGGGTTCGGTGGTCTTCCCCGACGCGCACGTGCGCATCTACCTGGACGCGCGACCCGAGGTGCGGGCGCGTCGACGGGTGGAGCAGCTCGCCACGAAGGGGATCATCATCTCCGAGTCGGAGGTGCTTGCGCAGATCATCGCGCGCGACCACATGGATTCGTCGCGTCGCGACGGCCCGCTCGTCTGCCCGAAGGGCGCCGACGTCGTCGACACGAGCGACATCGACATCGACCTCGTCATCGATCGGCTCGAGGAGATCGTGCGCGCGCGAGCCGGATCCGCGCTCCGTGGACCGTTCGGCGGAGCCGGCGCGCCGTGAGTCCCATCCCGAACCCGTTCGCATACCGGCGCCGCGTGCCCGGCCGTTCCTTCGTCCGCGCCGCGTGGTGGGACTTCTGCGCGTTCCTCTGCTGGAGCGCGCTCAAGATCTGCTACGGGCTCCGTCGGCTCCATCGCGAGCGCGTGCCGAGGACCGGCGGCATCCTCGTGATCTCGAACCACCAGTCGTTCCTCGATCCGATGGTGAACGGCGTCACCGTGTGGGACCGTCAGTTCACCGCGCTCGCGCGCGACTCGCTCTTCGTCGGGCCGCTCGGATGGATCATCCGATCGGTGTCGGCGCGTCCGATCAAGCGCGAAGGCGGCGATCTCGAGGCGATGAAGGCTGCGCTCGCCGAGCTCGAGGCCGGTCGCGTCGTCATCATCTACCCCGAGGGCACGCGCTCGTCCGACGGAGAGATGATCGAGTTCAAGCGGGGGGTGCTTCTCCTCGTGAAGAAGGCCCGGCCGACGATCCTCCCGATGGCGGTCGACGGAACGTTCGACGCGTGGCCAAAGGGGCGGAAGATTCCGCGCCTGCGCGGCAAGGTCGTGTGTCTCTGCGGCGAACCGATGTCGGGCGAAGAACTCGCAAAGCTCGATGGTGCCGATGCGCTCGCGCAGATGCGCGATGCGGTGGCGAAGCTCCATGGCGAGGCAAGGCTCGAGCGCCGGCGCTGGTGCGGAGAAAAGGTGTGAGCACGGGGGGTGCACTTGCTCCGCGCGAGGCGGCGATCGAGATCGCGCGCACGCTGTCCGGCGCCGGCCACGTGGCCTACCTCGCGGGCGGTTGCGTGCGCGACGAACTGCTCGGACTCGTGCCGAAGGACTACGACGTCGCGACGAGCGCGACACCCGACGAGGTGAAGGCGCTCTACCCGAGGGCGCGCGGCGTGGGCGAGGCGTTCGGCGTCATGCTCGTCCGCTGCGGCGGACAGACCGTCGAGGTCGCGACGTTCCGCGAGGATCTCGAGTATGTCGACGGTCGTCGGCCGAGCGGCATCCGCTTCGCCGACGCGCGCGCCGATGCGCTGCGCCGCGACTTCACCATCAACGGCGTCTTCCGCGACGCCGAGACCGGCGCGATCGTCGACTTCGTCGGCGGCGAGGGCGATCTCCGGGTCCGCGTGGTGCGCGCGATCGGCGATCCGCACGAGCGGATTCGCGAGGATCGCCTGCGCATGCTGCGCGCCGTGCGCTTCACGGCGAGGCTCGGCTTCACGCTCGACGAGGCGACCGCGCGCGCGATCCGCGCGCACGCGGGCGAACTCGCGTCGGTGAGCGCCGAGCGCGTGGGTGACGAGTTGCGCCGGATGCTCGCGCACTCCGGGCGCACGCGGGCCGCCGGATGGATCGAGGAACTCGGGCTCGATGCCGCGGTCTTCGGCGAACGCGCGGCACCACACGCGTGGCGCCGTCTCGAGGGACTCGCGGTCGAGGTGGAACCGGCCGTCGCGCTCGCCGCATGGTGGCTCGACCGCACGGAGGGCCAGGGCGGGTCCCGCCCTTCGACCGACGCGATCGCGGGACAGGCGGCGGAACTCCGGCGTCGCCTGACGCTCTCGAACCATGAACTCGCGCTCTTCGAGGAACTTCTCGGGCGTCGAGAGGAGCTGCTTTCGGGCTTCGAGTCGCTGCCGAAGTCCGCCCAGGTCCGGCTGGTCTCCCGGCCGGGATTTGACGCCGCGATCGCGGTACTTTCCGGCGAGATGCCCGCCGAGTCGGCCCGGTTCCTCGCGCGGGCGAACGAGATCTGCCCGGACCGGCGGCTGCCCACCGCCCTCGTCGACGGAAACGATCTCGTTCGGTCCGGTCTCAGGCCGGGCCCGGGCTTCAAGGCGGTTCTTGATGCCACCCTTGACCGACAGATCGAGGGCGAGTTCACCGATCGGGACGCGGCGCTCCGGTTCGCGCTCGAGGCCGCCCGCGGGTCGGCGTGAGCCCGCCAAGATCTCGAAAGGGCCTGCATTTCGCACCCAACAATGGCGAACGGCGCGCAACTTCGCGGCGGCGGGAAGTAATATTCGGTCCTGCGCCTCGTTGCTCCGACCCCGCTGACCGCGGGCGAGGGTGGAGGTGCGTCGGCGTGTCCCACTGGTGCCGCCAGCGGACGCTCCGAGTTGCGACCTCAGGAGGCTCGGGCCGATGTACCCGCACCGGCCCCCAGCCCTTTGAGGCACACGCCGAACTGCCTGACGAACTGCCCGACGCCTTCACCATCGAACGCACGAGACCATGATGCGCACCCCCAACCGTCCTTCCCTTGGCTTGAACGTCTCGAACGCATGCTCCAGCGCGGGCGCACTCGTCGCCGGATCGCTTGCGCTCGGCATCTCCGCCGTCGCATCCGCGCAGAGCGCGGACGCTCCGCTCCCGGCGACGACGAGCGTTCCGAAGGTATACGTCTTCCCGCTGATCGGGCAGATGGGCACCGACATCTCGGAGACCAGCTTCGAGGTGATCACGAAGGACCTCGACAAGGCGAAGCCCGATATCATCGTGTTCCGCCTGAAGAGCGCGGACATCGACCGCATCGACCACCGGAAGAACGACAACCCCGCCGAGTTCGGCCTGCCCGGCGAGGTCGGCACGTACCGCCAGATGCTCAAGGACGTGCGCGACAAGTACCGCGACACGCCGCAGGTGGTGTGGGTAAGGGCCTCGTCGAGGTCGGCGGGTATCCGCGCGAGGTGGCGGATGCGCTGATCTTCCCGGAGAACCGGCTCTCGGTGAGCTTCGAGGGTCGCGGCGCGAAGTGGGCGAGCGACCTGAGCGGCGTGTGGGTGGTCGACTCGAGCAGCGAGGCTCCCTGCGGCTTCGACGCGCAGCTTGCCGAGGACACGATGCTGTCGGATGGCACGGCGGACACCTTCGACGACCTGATGTATCTGCTCGGCTACCGCGAGTTCCAGAAGATCGACTCCGGTGAGAAGATCGGCGAGCAGTTCGTGGATGACTGGCGCGACGCGAAGAATGAGTGCTTGAAGAACCTCGAGGACGCGCAGGAGACCGAGGATTCGGTGGTTGGTCTCGGCAAGCGCAAGAACCTCTACGAGAAGACCATCGCGCTGATGAAGCGCTACCCGATGATCGAGAAGCGCCGCGAGATGCAGGAGCAGGGGATTTCGGTCATCGCGCTGGAGGGCGCGGTCGACGACATCAAGAAGGAGATCCAGCGCCAGCGCGAGGCCGAGAAGAAGGGGCGTCAGGGCGGCGGTGGCGGCAGCAGCGGTGGCGGCGGCCGCGGACTCGGTGGCGGCGGCATGAGCCGGCCGGGCGGCCGTGTTCTTGAGATCGGTGGTCGCGCGCAGCTCACGATGGCTTCGATCGACGGAGGCGCGACCACGCGGCCCCTCGCACTTGAACTCTCCGACGGCCGAAGATGGCGGGGTCACCAAGGTGAGCGAGTTCGTGTGACCCACACGCTTGGGGGAGGGAAAGGCGAGCTTGAGGGCGTGATCGTGCGGCTCGAGCGGACGTCCGTGACCCTTGAGGTCAGAGAGGCTGGTCAGTTGCTTCGGAAGTTCATCACCAGCCACGACCTGCGTGAAGTCGAGAGGATCGCGACGGCGGAACCGTTGCGGTCCGCCGCCGAAGAAAGGCAGCCGAGCTCGGCGAGTCCCGGCGCCGTCGACACTCAGGATCGCAAGAGCGCTCCGTCGAAATCGGCGAAGCAGACGATCTTCGTCCTTCCTTGGGGACGTGGTCCGGGTGGCGACGCTCAAATGGTCGGGTTGGGCGCACGTCATGACGAGATCGAGAAGATCGCTGCCGAGGCCGACAAGATTGGTCCGGGACAGATCATCATTCTCGAGATCAACTCGGGTGGTGGCCTTGTGACGGAAGGCGATCTGATTGATGCGACGCTGAACAAGGTCCGCGAGCGCCATCGCGTCATCGCGTGGATTCACGAGGCGATCTCGGCGGCGGCGTTCACCGCGCTTCACTGCAACGAGATCTACTTCCAGCGCGTCGGTACCCTCGGTGCGATCACCATGTTCGCCGGAAAAAAGGCCATCGAGGGCGCGGAGCTCGAGGCGTGGCTCGAGAAGGTCGGCGATGTTTGCGAGGCGACCAGCCGCAACCGTTGGATCGGCGAAGCGATGGTCACGAACGAACCCGAGCTTTCATACGACCGGGACGAGGAGGGAAACGTCACCTGGTACGACACGCTGCAGGGGACGTACGACCTCTCGGACAAGGTTCAGAACCTCGCCATCAACGCGCAGCAGGCCGAGCACTCGAAGTTCTCGCAGGGCACCGCGGACACCCTGCCGGATCTGCTCAAGCTCCTTGATCTCTCTCCGGCCGAGGTCGAGATCTCGCAGGCTGGGTATCGGATCCATGCCGATTGGCAACGGCTGATCCGCCAGGGCCAGGAGGAGAAGACGAAACTGCTCGGGGACTTCACGAATCCGAAGGGGCTGACCATGCGCGACCGGCTGGCGGCGCAACTCCGAGCCGCGAAGGAGATCCGCAAGTGGTTCGACCGTTGCCGGCCGGTGATGGAGCTCGACGGCGAGCCGATCCCGGACAGCAAGTACTGGGATGATGTGATCGAGGAAATCGGTCGCGAGGTCCGTCAGGCCAAGGATCGGGTGAGCTGAGGGACGGGCGAGCCGACCGCGCAGGCAAATGCGAGCCGCGTTTCTCGTTGCGGTCACTCTCGATCCACTTGCGCTCGTCCGCCATCCTGCGATCCTGCCCCGCATGACCGAACAGCAGTTTCCGACGCCTTCTGATCCACAGCCTGCGCACCAGACCGACCCCTACGCGCCCTATCCGACCTCGGATGGCGCCTCCGACCTCGCGATGCGTCAGAGCCGCTGGCGTGTGATCTTCCCGGCGATCTCGATCGTCATCGGCGTGTTCGGCATGTGCTTCCAGGCGGCGTTCGCCGTGCAGGTCACCTTCTGGGACGCGATCATGGAGCGGTCGGGCTTCGCACTGACACCACCGCCCGACGTCATCCGCTGGACCACGACCGCGCAGGTCGCGCTCATCGTTCCGCTCGGCATCGTGCTGATCGCGGGAAGCGCGATGCTCTTCCTGCGAAAGCCGCTTGGTGCGCGCCTTGTGATGGTCTGGGTGGTCGGTCGGCTCCTGCTCGTGATCGCGGGCCTCGTCGCCGCGGCGGTCACCATCAAGCCGCAGGCCGAATGGGGGCTCACGCTCGCCGCCGAGATGCGCGACGAGATGCGCAAGCAGGGGATCGCGGAGGACCAGCTTCCGAAGTTGCCCGACGCCGAGCAGGCGCAGGCGGATGGCATCCGCAACATCGCGATCGTGTCGGTCGCGACCGCGACCTGGCCGTTCGTGATGGCCATCGTCCTCACGCGGCGTCACGTGCGTGCCGAGATCGCGTCGTGGAAGGCCCCGACGCCGACGGCGTGAGCCGACGCTCGCCCGATCGATGCGGGTTCAGCCGACCTCGCGCCGCTGGAACAGCATCGTCGCGATTGCGAGGAACCCGGTGACGACCGCCAGGGTGTAGGGCACCGCGGTCGCGATGTAGTCCATCGGGATGGCGCGCTTCTGCGTCAGCGCATCGGCCAGCCAGAACATCTGGAAGTTGGGGATGGCCGCCCGCAGCACGCTCAGGGTCAGGTACTTCGCGTGCATGGTCGTGGTGATCTCGCCGTTTGCCGCCGCGAGCGTGGTCATCTCCTCGGCGAGGCTCGCGAGCGGTCGCGCGAAGAGCCAGTCGGAGAGGAGTCCCAGCAGGAACATGCCAACGACGATCGTGAGGGTGAGCACCTGGCCGAGGCGTGTGCTCGCGGCGATCGCGATCGCGTTCAGCACCATCGTGGCGAGTCCGATCAGGAGCAGCGCCTTCCAGATCTCCGGCTCGAACTGCTGCGAGAGCGGCAGTTTCCTGAACTCGGCGTCGAAGAGGAGCGCGAGCAGGTACGCAAGGCCGAGGAACGGAACCGCGAGGCCGAGCGTCCAGGCCGCGAAGCTCCGGCCGTAGAAGTAGTTCATCCACGCGCCGGTTCCGACGGCGCCGACGATGCCGCCGAGCCCGAAGAGAATCGCCGGAAGGTGGAATGGATCGCGCGCGGTCTGCAGCGTGCCGTGCACCTCGACGATCGCGAAGACGAATCCGAGGAAGGCGAGCGCGACGAGCATCGCGGCCGACACGCCGAGGTACTTCCCGAGGATGAAGATCGGCCGCGGGACGGGCTTCGACACCACGGTGAGCACGGTGCGGTTCTCGATCTCGCGCGCGAGCACGTTCGTCGAGATGAAGGCGGCGAGGATGGCCGAGGCGAGGAAGACCGTCGAGAGGCCGATGTCGACGAACATGCGCTGGTCGTCCTGCATCGTCCATGCGCTGAACGGATTCGAGAGGACGACGAAGATCGTCGCGGCAGCGCAGACCACGAGCACGACCGGCTGGCGGATCGACTCGAGGAAGGTGTTGCGGAGGATCGCGAGGAGCTGCTCGAGGAGGGACATGCGGTGGGCGGTCCGGCTTGGGCGCGGGGTGATCGGTCGGCGGGGTGCGGGGCTCGGTCGACGCCCTCGAGTCCGGCGGCTTTCCGGGGATAGTCTCCCCGTTCGGCACGCGTTCGTCCATCCGTTCGGCAAGCCCTGCCGTTCGCGGATGCGAAGGCGAGGTGTCCGAACGATCCGGGCGGTCGCACGACGACCGAACCCGAGCGGGGTTTCGGCGCGTACCTTACAGTACCGCCCACCCCGGCGCGGCTCCGGCCGAGAGGGGTCATTTCTCCCACCCGCACTCCGGCGTCCCGTCGGTCGGTGCGGCTCCGTTCCAGACCTCGACAGAACACGATGCGCATCGATCACCACGCGTACCAGCGGGCAACGGGCATCGCCGCCAGCGGTCTTCTCGCGCAACTCGCGATCGCGCTGCTGCTGCTCGTCTTCGGCCTCAACACCGACGACACGACGCTGACGATCGCCGCCAACTGGGCCTTTGCGGGACTCATCCCGTGGCTCGGCCTGACGGCGATCTTCTACCAGCACCGCCTCGAGCGCCTCGAGAGCCTCGAGCTCGACGCCGGCGCCCGCATGGACGACCAGGGGCGGATGTTCGCCGCCGACGAGGCCCGGGTGGCGCGCAAGCGCCTCAACCTGATGCACTCGGTGCTGATGCCGGCGCTGAGCCTCGCCTACGTGGCGCTGCTCGTGACGCTCGGCTGGTCGGTGCTCTACTGGTTCGAGAAGGAAGGCAATCCGAACGCCGACTGGGGCAACTTCGGCACGGGCTCGGCGCTCGGCTGGCAGCTCGCCGTGGCGTTCGGCGTCGCCCTCGTCAGCTTCATCTTCTCCCGATTCGTGGCGGGCATGGCGGTGCAGGTGGCGTGGTCGAACCTCCGCGGCGGCGCCGCGGTGATGGTCGGCAACGCGCTCGTCACGCTCGCGGTCGGCATCGGCACGGTGATCGAGCTCCTGAAGGAGCCCGGCCAGCCCGACACCATCATGCGCGGCATCGCGCAGGGCATCGCGATCTTCATGTTCGTGGTGGCGGCCGAAACGCTCCTGAACTTCATCCTGAACCTGTATCGCCCGCGGCGTGCGGGTGAAACGCCGCGACCTGCGTTCGACTCGCGGATCCTGAGCCTCTTCGCCGCGCCCGACTCGATCGTGCGCTCGATCAACGAGGCCGTGAACTACCAGTTCGGCTTCGACATCACGAGTTCGTGGGGCTATCAGCTGCTCCTGCGGAACTTCGTGCGCCTGCTCGCCGTGGGCGTGGTCGTCGTGCTCGCGCTGACGGCGCTCGTCGTGGTCAAGCCGCAGGAGCAGGGCATTCGCCTCCGCTTCGGAGCGCCGGTCGGCGGCGTCTTCCAGGGCGGACCGATGGTGAAGTACCCCTGGCCGATCGACACCGCGATCGTCGAGGACGTGAACCTCGTGCGCAGCCTTCCGCTCGGAGTGGTGCGGCCGTTCACGAAGGACGACGTCATCAAGTGGGGCGACGAGACCGACCAGATCACCGCGACGACGAACATCTTCCTCGTCGCGCTCGGCGCGGAACCCGCCGATCCGTCGATGCTCGGGATGAAGGCCGCGACGCCGTCGTCGTCGGCCGCGGGTGCGGCGGCGGCAGCGACGCCCGCCGGAACCGGCGGAACCGCCACCCTCGTCTCCTCGGCCACGGATCGCTTCGCGATCGTCGAGGCCGACATCGTGCTCCAGTATCGCGTGCGGGACCGCGAGTTCGAGAAGTTCCTCAACTTCTCGAACGACGTGAAGAGCCGCCGCAACACCATGGGCATGCGCGAGCGCGCGCTCAAGGCGATGGCGCTCCGCGAGGTGACCCGCGCGATGAGCAGCCGGACGCTGGACGAGGTGCTCTCGCCGCCGCCGGACGCGCCGCTCGTCGACGCGCTGGTGAAGGACATCCAGGCCGCGTTCGATGCGGCCGACACCGGTGTCGAGGTCGTGGGTCTCTCGATCCCTCGCCTCCGCCCGCCGGGTACCGAGGGCGGCAAGTTCGTGGAGCTCGCGGTGGCCGTCCAGAACGGTCGCCGGCAGATCGAGGACGCCCAGAGCGCCGTGAACACGACGATGAGCCTCCTGATGGGCGACGTCGCGCTCGCCGACGAGGTGACGAAGGGCATCGCGGAACTGGCTCGGCTCGAGAACGAGGCGAAGAACGGGTCGGCCGACGCTCGCGCGAAGGCCGACGCGCTGCGCGCGCGTCTCGAGCAGCTCGTGCTCGACGCCCGCGCGCAGGCCGCGAGTGTCATCTCGAATGCGCGCGCGCTTCGCTGGAACCTGCTCATGGACGCACAGGCGATCGCCGCCGAAGTGACCGGACAGGCGCCCGCGTGGAACGCCGATCCCGAGCTCTACCGCACGCGTCGCACGATGGAGGCGCTCGCCGAGGCGCTCGGTGGCGTGCGCGCGAAGTACCTCCTCCTCCCCGATCCGTCGCGCGTCTCGATCGATGTCGAGATGCAGGAGACGACCTCGGGACTCAACCTCGGCGACTACCTCGAGAAGAAGCCAGAGGAATCCAAGTAACGACGCACGAGCGCCGCACGCCGGGATCACCGGCGAGCGCCCGCCGACCCAAGCCAACGCACCGCGCCCCGCGCGACGACAGGAACGACAGACATGAACAAGCGAACCTCCGCCATCGCACTCGGACTTGCCATCGTGGCCGTGCTGGTCCTCTACAGCACCACCTACACGGTCAACTTCCACGAGATCGCGATCCGCGAGCGCTTCGGCGTCCCCTCGGGCGTCGAGCGCAACGCCGGACTCCACTTCAAGTGGCCGTTCTTCATCGACAACGTCACGAAGATCGACCGTCGCAAGCAGCTCGCCGAGAGCCCGCTCGTCCAGACCGCGACCGCCGACGGCCTGCAGGTCGTCGTGCAGGCGTACCTCTTCTGGCAGGTGAAGGATTCCGATGCGGACGTGCAGGCGTTCTACCAGAGCTACGGTGGCTCGATCGACGCCGCCTCGAAGGATCTCGAGCAGGCGCTCGCGGGCGCGGTGAAGGCCGTCGCCGGCTTCCGCTTCGACGAACTGGTCGGGCCGAACGCGCGCCTCGCCGACGCCGAGAAGGCGATTCTCGCCGGCGTCTCCGCCACCACGAAGACGGGCGTCGAGCCTGTCGCCGTCGGGCTTGCGCAGGTCGTGCTGCCGGAGCGCGTGTCGGTGCCCGTCCTCTCGCGCATGGGCGAGGTGCAGAACACGCTTGCACGCATCGAGGGAGCGAAGGCGACTTCGCAGGCCGATGCCCTCAAGAGCCAGGCGAACAGCCAGGCCGACACGATCCGCGCGTTCGCCGCGCAATGGGCCGCGCGCATCGAGGCCAAGGGCAACGAGGAGGCCGCCGTCTACTACGAGCGCATGAAGCAGCACGCCGAGCTCGCGACATTCCTCGCCTGGATCGACGCGATGCGCGCCGGTCTCCGTGGTTCGACCACGTTCGTCGGTGACACCACGACCGCGCCGTTCCACCTGCTCGACCTCTCGACGCCGCTCGATGCGAACGGCGTCCCCCAGCCGCCGGCGAAGTCGGCCGAGGCCTCTGGTTCCGCGGAGGACGCCTCGCGATGAGCCCGGACGCGAACGAACCAGATGGTCCGATCGAGGATGGCCGGCCGGACGCCGTGGATGCGCCCCGTCGCGCCGCCAGCGCGCGGTTCGAGGTCGGCGCGCGTGAGGACGCGGGCCTGCGCGATGCGCTCGATCCGGCGACCCAGTCGCTCGGCGAGGCGCTCCGGCTCTCGTACCGAATCCTCCAGCTCGGCATCCTCGCGCTCGTCGTCCTCTTCCTCTTCTCCGGCTTCCAGTCGGTGAAGGAGGGCGATACCGGCGTCAAGACGCTGTTCGGCGCGATCGCGGGCGCCGAGGGCGACGAGCAGCTGCAGCCCGGATTCCAGCCGTTCTGGCCCTACCCGGTCGGCGACTTCGTCGTCTTCGAGCAGAAGCGCACCATTCGTCTCGACCGTCAGTTCTGGCCGTCGGCGCGCCAGCAGGGCGATGTCGCGCAGAAGACGACGGATCAGCAGATCAACAGCGCGACGGCCGAGTCTGGCCTCGCCCCCGGACGCGACGGCTACGTCCTCACCCGCGACGGCGACATCGCCCACGCGCAGATCGAGGCGGAGTACCGCGTTGCCGACGCGGTGCGATTCCTCAGGTCGACCAGTCCGCAGTCGGCGGATCGCTTCGTGACGAGCATCCTCGAGCAGGCGACCGTCGAGGCCGCGAGCACGCTGACGCTCGGCGAACTGACCGAGACGCGCGATCTGCTCGGCCCCGCCATCCGCGAGCGCGCGCAGCGTTCGCTCGACCGCCTCGACACCGGCATCGAGCTCGCGCTGGTGCGGGGCATCGAGCGGAGCGCGCCGTTCTCGGTGCAGAACCGACTGCGCGACGTGCAGACCGCGCGCGAGAACGCGAAGTCGAGCGTCGAGAAGGCGCGCCAGGAGGCGGGAGCGACGCTCACATCCATCGCCGGTGGCCAGGTCTACGTCGACCTTCTCACGCTGATCCGCCAGTACGAGGAGGACCTCGGTGCGGGCAGGACCGAGGCGGCGGAGGCCGTGCTCGCGCAGCTCGGCGCGCGCATGGAGGCTCCCGACGTCGGCGGCGAGGTCGCTCGCACGGTCCAGCGCGCCAAGGCTTCCGAGGCGTCGCTGCGCGCGCGTCTCGAGCGCGAGGTCGAGCGGCTCGAGAGCCTCGCGGGCACCGACGGCGCCGCCAACATGCAGGTGGTGCGCCAGCTCTGGCTCGATGCCGTGCGCGAGGTGCTCGAGAACCCTCAGGCCGAGATCTTCTCGGCGCCGAACGTGCTCGGGGCGCTCAGCCTGCGCATGCAGAGCTCGAACGAGGTCATGCAGGCTCGGCGCGAGGCGGAGGCGCAGCGCAAGAAGGCCGAGCAGGAGCGGAAGAACGCCGGCGGCTTCTACGCTCCCAACAGCGAGCAGATCTTCATCGGGAAGCCGGGACGTCGCCTGAAGCGCGACGCGAGCGGCGGCGTGGGGCGGTAGCGAAGGTCGTGCAGGGCGTCGCGCGCGGTTCATCCGAACCCGCGGCGCGCCCGGCGCGAGCATCCGGTTCGATCGACGGTGAGAGCAGTGCGCGGGAGGACCGCATGACGACAGGACGCGACTCGGCGAGAATGACTGGCGCATCGACTGGAAGTTCGATGGCGGGTTCGACCGGAGCCTCGACGCAGCGCGAGCGCGTCGTCGAGGCCGCCGGACTGACCAAGACCTTCAGCGACTTCTGGCTCCGCGCCACTGCGCGGGCCGTCGATGGCATCGACTTCCACATCGATCGCCATGAGATCTTCGGGCTGCTCGGACCGAACGGATCGGGCAAGTCGACCACGATCAAGATGATCCTCGGCCTCCTGCACAAGACGCAGGGAAGGCTCG
>JAJTGL010000089.1 GCA_021297795.1 Planctomycetaceae bacterium | reverse complement strand
GCTCGAACAGCTGGATGACGCCCTCGATCGAGCCGTACACGTCGGCCTTCTCGGGCACGCGGATCTTGCCGTCGGCGACCGCGTTAATCGAGCCGCCGGGCAGCTTGTCGATCACCTGGTCGATGATCTTCGCCGACTGCTTGATCTCCTCGAGGCGCACGAGGTAGCGCGACAGGCTGCAGCCGGCGCTCGCCACCGCGATCGAGAACTTGACCTTGTCCGCGCCCTCGCCGTCCCAGTTGTCGGCGTAGCAGAGGTACGGGTCGTCCTTGCGGACGTCGCGGCGCACGCCCGCGCAGCGCGCGTTCGGGCCGGTGAGGCTCCACTGGATCGCCTCTTCCTTCGTGACCGCGCCGACGCCGTCGAGGCGGTCGACGAAGATGCGGTTCCGGTTGCAGAGGGTCTCGAGATCGGTGATCGCCTTCGGAAGGCGGACATCGATGAAGTTCCGCACCATCCGCTTGAAGACCTCGTCGTCGGGGATGTCGCGCCACGCGCCGCCCACGCGCGTCCAGTCGGGGTGGAAGCGCTGACCCGAGATGTACTCGACGATGTCGTAGATGAACTCGCGCTCGTTGAAGCCGTAGAGGAAGCCCGTGAACGCGCCGAGGTCGAGGGCGGCCGCACCGACGCACAGGAGGTGGTTCTGGATGCGGCCGAGCTCGCACATGATCGTGCGCACGACCTTCGCCCGCGGCGTGAGCTCGATCCCGAACAGCTTCTCGACGGCGTGATGCCACGCGATGTCGTTCACGATCGGCGAGATGTAGTCCATCCGGCTGATCGTGCACACGTACTGGTTGTAGTCGTGATGCTCGCCGAGCTTCTCGAACCCGGAGTGCAGGTAGCCGATGTGCGGCGTGCAGCGGGCGATGCGCTCGCCGTCGAGCTCGAGGACGAGCCGGAGGGTCGTGTGCGTCGCGGGGTGCTGCGGACCGAAGTTCAGGACCCAGCGGTCCGGAGCCTGGAAGTGGTCCTTCAGGTAGTCCGTGTTCTCGACATCGAGACCAAAGCCCTCGGCGGGCGTGATCGTGTAGGGCATAGGGGGCGCAGTATAGGGCGGGAGACCCCCCTGCAGGCCCCCGGAAACGCGGGGCGCGAGCGCAGGAGCGCGGCCACCTCGGGCGTCACGCGTCAGATCGCGCCGGGGCGGAGGAACGGGTTCGATCGCCGCTCGGCGCCGATCGTGGTCGAGGGCCCGTGACCGGGATGGACGCGCGTCTCGTCGGGCAACTGCATGAGGACCTCGTGGAGCGACCGCTTCATGGCCTCGATGTCGCTGGTCGGGAAGTCGAGGCGGCCGATCGAGCCCGCGAACAGGGTGTCGCCCACGATCGCCTCCCCCGCCTCCGGACACCAGAGCGTGATGCCGCCCGGCGAGTGACCGGGCGTGTGCAGCACGCGGAAGTAGTAGCCGCCGAGCTCGAGCATCTCGCCGCCGTTGAGGCAGGCGTCCGGCGGCGGCGCGCTGACCGCCGGCGGGATGAAGACGCTGAGATTGAGGTTCGGATCCTCGTTGAACTCCTTCTCGGCGCGATGGCAGAGGGTGTTCACGGGGCCAAGCCGCAGGCGCATCCGCGCCAGGCCCGCCACGTGGTCGCAGTGGCAGTGCGTCAGGATGCAGAGGGAGGGCTTGAGCCCCTCGCGCTCGATGAAGTCGAGCATCGCGTCGGGGGCGTACGAGCAATCGACGATCCAGCAGGTCTTCGTCGGATCGGCGTCGTCGTGCACGACGTAGCAGTTGGTCGCGAAATCGCCGAGCGTGAAGGGATGGATCCGAAGGGCCATGTCGGCAGCGTATCCGCCCCGCCGCACGGCACGGGAACCGTACGCGAGTCGCACGCGATGCCCCGGATTCGGTACGCTTCCCTCCATGCTGCGACCACGGACGGGCGCCACACTTCTCCTCTCGGGGCTTGCGCTCTGCGCCGGCGGATGCGACACGATCTCGTCCGACTTCTCGTCGTTCGCGGAGAGCTTCACGCCGCCGACTCCGGCGCAGGCCGCGCAGTGGGCCGCCGATCCGAACGACCGCGAGAACGCGCGTCGCGGAACGGTGCTCCTTGCGAACGCCCCTTGGGGCGGCGCACTTCCCTACCTGCGCATGTACCGCCTCTACGCGGAGGACTCGCTCGATCCGCTGGTGCGGGCCGCGGCGCTGCAGGCCCTCGGTCGTCATGGCGACCCGGAGGACGCTGTCCTCGTGGCGAAGAGCATCGCGAGCCCCTTCCGACAGGTGCGACTTGCGGCCGCGAAGGCGCTGCAGCGCCTGCACGACCCCGCCGTCGCCGACACGATCTGGCCCCGGTTGGTCGACGGCAGCGAGGATCCCGACGTGCGCGTCGAGCTGGCGATCGCGCTCGCCCAGTACCCGACCCCCGCCGTCTTCCAGGCGCTTGTCGCGGCGCTGTCGCAGCGCGAACTCGCCGTGAACGTCGCCGCGGTCGACTCGCTGCGCACGCTCACCGGCCAGACGATCGCGATCGACGAGGACGCATGGCTCGCCTACTACGCGTCGACCTCGACGCCGTTCGCGACGGCGCGCGTCTACCTCTATCCGACGTTCGTGCGTGAACTCGACATCTGGGATCACCTTCTCTTCTGGCAACCGGTCGTCTTCGAGCAGCCCGACGTTCCCGTTGGAATGAAGGTGCTCGGCACGCGACGCACGAACGACGCATCGCGCGAGAACGCCGACCCGGCCACGGTCGTCGATCCGCTGGCGGACGCGCCTGGAACCGGCGGCAGCGGAAGCGCGGACGCACCGAAATGAGCACCGCCCGTCCGGGTTCGATGCAGGCGATCGTTCGACGATCCGCGGGCGGCTCGTTCACCGTGGAATCAGCCGCGATCGCACGACCTGGAACGGCCGCCCCCCTGGCGGCAGGCGCCACGCTCGTGCGTCCGACCGCCGCGCTGCTCACGCCGCTCGAACGCGAGGTCGCGCGCGGATTGGGCATCGAGCCGCAGGGAACGACAGGCGGTGCGCGTGTCCTTGGCACCAACGTCGTCGGCGTGGTCGAGCATGAGGCGGCGGGCGGACCCATGCGCGGCACGCGCGTCGCGATCCATCCGGTCGCAAGTTGCGGCACGTGCGAGCGCTGCCGCGGCGGTCTCGCGCTTCACTGCGCGCAGCGCACGATCCTCGGCATCGACGCCGCGGGCGGCGGACTGTCGGAGCTGATCGAGATCCCCACCGCGAGTCTCGTCGCCCTCCCGAAGGAACTCGACGACGAGCGCGCGGTGTTCGCGGTGTCGCTTGCGCGCGCGATGCAGGCCGTCCGCCGCGGCGGCGTCGACCGCAAGACGTTCGCGAGCATTCTCGGTGACGACATCTTGGCGGTCTTGGCGACGATCGTCGCCGTCGAGGAGAATCCGCTCGCGCGGCTCGTCGCATCGCACGAGTCGACGCTGCGGCTCGCCGAACAGTTCGGAATCCGTCACCGCGCGCTGGCCGAAACCGGTCGCCGCGGCGATCAGGAACTGGTGATCGACACGACAGGGTCGGCCGAGACGCTTCTTGCCGCGACGCGGATGGTGCGCCCGCGCGGACACGTCGTCGTCGCAGGCATCTCGGCACGGTCGACGACTCCGGTCGAACTCCCGCACATCGCGCTCGACGAGATCGAGGTCCACGGATCGGGCTTCGGCCAGCTCGCGGGAGCGGTCGACCGCCTCGCGCGGCGCGTGATCGATCCCTCGCCCCTTGTCGCGCGGCGCATCGCGCTTGCGGACGTCGCCCGCGCGCTTCCCGCGATCGGCGAGCCAGGCACACCGGCGATCGTCGTCCAGGTGACGCGATGACCGACGACGCATCGCGCGAAGTACAGAGGCGGAACGAGCGCATCCTCGTCGAGAGCGCCGCCTCGCCCGACGATCCCGTCGGCGTCGCCTCCGCGGCGATCGAGCAGGAGGCGCTCCCCGACGACGAAGGCGTGATCAAGGCTGGCCGGCTTGCCGGCAAGTCGATGTCGCAGGCGATCTGGATCCTCGCGTGGCCGGTGCTGTTGCAGCAGACGATGGCGGCCGGCGTGGGCTTCGTCGACAAGCTGCTCGCGGGCAACCTCCCCGCCGACATCGCGCGCGCCGCGATGGACGGCGTCGGGATCGGCAGTTTCGTCGGCTGGTTCATCGGCATCGCCCTCACCGGCCTCGGCGTCGGCGGACAGGCGATCATCGCGCGCGGGATGGGCTCGGGCGACCTCCGCGAGAGCCAGCGCGCGCTCGGGCAGTCGATGATCCTGTCGATCACGTGGGGCGCGGTGGTCGCGGCGCTCATGATCTTCCTCGCGGAGCCGCTCGCGCGGTACTCGAACCTCACGCCCGAGGCGACCGCCGCGTGCGTCACCTACGTTCGCACGCTCGCGCTCGGACTCCCGTTCTGCGGCGTGATGATGGTGGGCGGCATGTGCCTCCACGGCGCGGGCGAGGCGCACAAGCCGTTCCAGATCGCGGTGTGGGTGAACGTGGTCAACTGCATCGCGTCGTGGCTCATCTCGGGCGTCGCGATCCGCGCCATGGGCGCGACGATCCCAAACCCGTCGCCGCTCGACCCGACCGAGTGGGGCGTGTTCGGCATCGCCGCCGGCAGCGCGATCTCCTACGTCGTCGGGGCCTGGCTGACATGGCATGTGCTGCGGAAAGGCGTGAAGGACCTGCGCCTCGAGCGGGCGAGCCTCGCGATCGACACGGCGATGAGTTGGCGCATCGTGCGGGTCGGCATCCCGAACTTCTTCGAAGGCCTCGCGATGTGGGCGGTGAGTCTCTTCGTCCTCGGTTTCATCGGCGAGGCCGCCATGCGCGGGATCGGCACCGACTCGAAGGAGGGCCTCGTCGGCGCGCACATCATCACGGTCCAGTGGGAGGCGTTCTCGTTCCTTCCGGGATTCGCCATGGGAACGGCCGCGGGCGCGCTCGCGGGCCAGTATCTCGGCGCCGGCAGCACGCGTCTGGCGCGCTTGGCAATCTGGCAGTGCACGCTGATCGGGATCGCGATCATGGGCGTGATGGGCGTCGTCTTCATCTTCCTGGGACGGCCGCTCACCGCCATCATCTCGTCCGATCCACTGCACCTCGAGATGGTGCCGAAGCTCCTCATGGTCGCCGGCTTCGCGCAGGGATTCTTCGCGCTCGCGATGGTGGTGCGCAACGGCCTGCGCGGCGTGGGCGACACGAAGTGGATCCTCGGGATCACCGTCGGCAGCTGCTTCCTCATCCGCCTTCCGCTCGCGTGGTACCTCGGCATCCACCTCGGCCATGGCCTCGTCGGCATCTGGTGGGGCCTGATGATCGAGCTCTCGCTCCGAGGGCTGATGTTCCTCGTGCGCTTCAAGTTCGGCGCGTGGGAGAAGATCCGCGTGTGACGCGGCGGTCGTACGGAGCGGATGGATGCGCTCCCTCGGCCCCGCGACGCAAGCTCTCCCGATCCGGAACCGACCGCGGTGGCGATGTCAGAGTGCGAGCAGCGCGCTCAGCACGATTCCCACGACGCTGAAGACCCCGTAGGCGAGCAGTGTGCCCACGAGGCCGAGGATGATCGGGCCCGCCGCCTTTCCGCGCGGACATGCCGCGCCGATCGCGATCGAGGATCCGACGGCCCAGACCACGAGTCCGACGAGGGCTCCGCAGAAGGGAATCAGGCTGAACGCGAAGCCGCCGGACGAGAAGGCGACGATCGAGAACGCGCGCCGGAACGTGAGCCCGAACGAGTTTCCGATGAGTGACGTCATGCCCGCGCCCGCGCACGCCACGCAGATCATCGAGATCGGTGCGATCGCGACCTGCGCGAGCTGCAGACCGACCTGCACCGCGATCGAGGGCCCAGGGAATGCCGGCAGCGCGAACGGTCCGCCACCCCCTGCCGCGCCGACCATGAGCGCTGAGAACAGCACCATCGCCAGGCCCGTCGCGATGGTGACGACGCTGGAAACGACGACATGGAGCGCGAGGAAGGCGACGGCCGAACCGAAGAGATCGCGATCTCCGATCATCGCGGGAATGCGCGAGGGGAACTTCACTCCCGCGACGACGGTGTTCCACCAGCGTGCGGGAAGCGAGCCGGGCTCGGTCCACGGAAGCGGCAACTGCAGCATCGCGCCCGTCGCGCCGACGCCGCCCACGGGGCGCAGCGCGCAACGCTCCATCGTGACGTCGGTGCCGCACCGGGAGCACTGGAACTCGGGCGGCTCGAGGTGTCCCTGCGCCGAGGTGCCGTAGTACGCCTGGTCGCATTGCGGACAGTGGAACTCGACCTGTCCCGGCACGAACTCGTAGCTTGCGACCGTATAGCCGGTGCCGCACTCGGGGCAGACGCGCGCGGCGCCGCTCGCTGGCGCGGGCAGGTTCCAGAGGACGTGGTTGCAGTGTCGGCAGTTCATCGTGCGCGCATCCTGAGGGCTTTCGACTCGAGGCTGTCGAGACACTCGGAACGAGCCGAGCGTTCCCGATTCACGCCTCTCCAAAACGTGCCAACCGCCCGCACGACTGCCACGACGGACGATGTCGCGTCAGTTCTCCGGCGCGTTCTCGGCGACGCGCGACTTGAACTCGGCGACGAGCCGCCGCGTGATGGGGCCGACGCGGCCCTCGCCGATCTGCTCGCCGTCGATCGACGAGACACCGATGATCTCGGCGGCGGTGCCGGTGAGGAACACCTCGTCGGCGGTGAAGAGATCCTCGAGGCGCATCGAGCGCTCCTCGACCGGAACGCCGCAGGCGGGCGCGATCTCGTTCATCACGAAGAGACGCGTGACGCCGTTCAGGATGCCCGCCGAGACGGGCGGAGTGACGATGCGCCCGCCGCGGATGAAGAAGATGTTGTCACCGGTGCATTCGGCGACCTCGCCGTCGGTGTTGAGCATCACGGCCTCGTGGACGCCGGCCTCGATGGCCTCCACCTTCGCGAGGATGTTGTTCAGGTAGTTGAGGCTCTTGATCGACGGATCGAGGCACTCGATGGGGATGCGCGGGCGCTTGGCGACGATGACGGGCATCCCCTGCTCGTACATCTCGGGCGGGTACAGCTGGATGCGGTCGACGATGACGATCGTCGACGGCTTGGGGCAGGTGAACGGGCTCAGGCCGAGCGGCCCTGCGCCCCGGGTCACGACGAGCCGGATGTACGCGTCCTTCATGCCGTTGGCGGCGACGGTGTCGCGCACGGCCTTCTCGATCTCGCGGATCGTGTAGTGGAGCGTGAGGTGGATCGCCTTCGCGCTCGCCTCGAGGCGGTCGAGGTGGGTCTTCAGCTTGAGGACGCGCCCGTTGTAGACGCGGATCCCCTCGAAGACGCCGTCGCCGTAGAGAAGCCCGTGGTCGTAGACCGGGACAACGGCGTGCTGCTTGTCGACGAGATGACCATCCAACCAGACCTTCATGCGGGGCTCCTGCACTCCGGACGCGCCGGGGCTCCGCAGTGTAACGAGGGGTGCAGGAGTTGAGATTTCCGCAGGAATTCGCGGGGCGGGTGCGCTCCGAGACCAGAGGCCTGCACGCGACCGCCCGCGGCCGCACGGCAGTCGACATGCGCGTCAATGCCGCTTCCGCATCGGCCCCGAGAGGATGCCGAGCTGCTCGCGGTACTTGACCACGGTGCGACGGGCGATCGTCACGCCGCGCTTCTTCAGCTCCTCGGCGATGGCGCCGTCGGAGAGAGGCTTGGTCTTGTCCTCGTTGTCGACGATCTCCTGGACGAGCGCCTTCACGGCGTTCCAGGACATCTCCTCGCCCGAGGCATTCTCGGTGCCGAGCGAGAAGAACGTGCGCAGCGCGACGAGGCCGCGCGGGGTCTGCATCCACTTCTCGCTGACCGCGCGCGAGACCGTCGCGACATGGATGCCGAGCATGTCGGCCACGTCGACCATCGGCATCGGCTTGAGATGCTGCGGCCCCTGCTCGAACCACTCGCGCTGGCGGGCGAGGACGACCTTCACCACGCGCATGAGCGTCGTGTTCCGCTGCTCGATCGCCTCGATGATCGAGCGCGCGGCGCGGATGCTCTCGGTGAGGAAGTTGCGCGCCTCGGTGTCGCGCGCGATCTCCTTCGCCATCTCCTCGTAGTCGGGCGAAACTCGCACGCGCGGCATCAACTCGTCGGCAAGTCGCGCCGTGTACTCGGCCGTCTCGGGGTCGTACTCGACGATCACGTCGGGAATGATGATCGATTGCTCCGGCGGCACCAGCTCGCGCCCCGGATTCGGGTCGAGCCGCTTGAGGCAGGCGCGCGCGCGGTCGAGGCGATCGGCGTCCCAGCCGAGCTTCTCGCGGATCCGCGGGATGCGGTTCGCCAGCAGGTCGTCGTAGTGGTTCTCGATCAGGGTGACGGCGTCGGCCCATGCCTCGGCCATGTCGAGATCGGTCTCCTCCTCGAGCTTCGCGCGCGCCTCGATGAGCAGCGCCTCGCGCATGCTCGTCGCACCCACGCCCTTCGGCTCGAGTTCCTGCTGGATGCGCTCGAGCGCGGTCTTGAGCGTGTCGATCGCCCAGTCGCAGCCGGCGAGGTGCGCGCTCTGCTCGCGGATCGTCTCGAGCGGCGTCTGCATGAGGCCGTCGTCGTCGATGTACTCGATGATGCGGGCGCCCGCGGCGCGGATCGCCGGATCGTGCACCTCGGCGAAGCTCCACTGCTCGCTGAGCTCCTCGACGAGGCCGCGGCCGCGCGACGGCGTGTTCGCCATCGCGTCCATCTTGGGGTCGCGTTCGCGGTTGTCACGCACGGCGCGACGGCCGTCGCCGTCGGAGTTCCACTGGTCGCCGTACTGGCGCTCGAGTCGGCGCAGGCGCTCGAACTCGGTGGCTCCCCCGCCCTGCGGGGCCTCCTCGCGATGCTCCTCGGACCGGCGGCTGTCGTCGTCCGACGACCCCGGCATGACCATCTCGAGGGCGACGTTCTTCTCGACCTCCTGCTCGAGCCGCTCCTGCAGCTCCATGGCGTTCAACTGCAGGATCTCGGCCGACTGGATGAGCTTCGGGGACAGGGTCTGCCCGAGCTTCATTCCCTGGGATGTCTCGAAGCGCATTCCCGACATCTGGTGCGAATCCTCCGCGATGCAACCGCGATCCTGCGGCCGCGATGCTATCGGTGCATCACTGGGAGAAGGCGAACGCGAATGCTCCTTTTTCGGCTTTTCCGAGGCTTGGGGTGAGTTCTGGCACGGTTTTTGACGGGGTGCCGTCGATGCCGTCCGTTCGAGGGCCTCTGGGGGCGATGGCGGCGCACGTCATCCGTGGGTCGCCGACGACAGCATCTAGAGGGACGTGCGTCCCTTGAGGGCGTCGCCGAGTACCGCGGGATTCGCGAACTCGAGCTGCGATCCGCTCGGAAGTCCGCGCGCGAGCCGCGTCGAGCGCACGCCGCGCTCGCCCGCCTCGCGTGCGATCCAGAGGGCGGTGGTATCGCCCTCGAGATCGGGGTTGAGCCCGAGGATGATCTCGGTCACCTGCGCACCGCGCGCGTTCTTCGTCGGGTCCTCGATGCGCGCGATCAGGGTCGACAGCGTGATCCCCTCGGGGCCGACGCCCGCAAGCGGATCGAGCCGTCCGAGCAGCACGTGGTAGACGCCGCGGTAGAGCCCCGTCTTCTCGAGCGCGAGCATGTCCTTCGGCTGCTCGACCACGAGCACCGTCGAGGCGTCGCGGCGCGGGTCGGCGCAGATCGGGCACGGGTCGTTGTCGGCGAGGCTCCAGCACACGCCGCAGTGCTTCACGGTCTTCTTCACCGCCTCGACCGCCCGCGCAAGCTCCATCGCCTCGGACGCGGGTTGGCGCAGGACGTGGAACGCCAGCCGTTCGGCGCTGCGTCGACCGATGCCGGGCATCGCGGCAAAGGCCTCGATGAGCCGGCGGACGGATTCTGGATAGGCGGCGTTCGACATGGCGTCCTCTGCGTGCGCGTTCGTTACGTCAGGCGCTCCAGCATGCCCGGGGGTAGGTCGATGCCGCTCTCGGTGGCCGCGCGGCCGAGTTCCTCGGCCATGCGCATGCGCGCGCGCACGAGCGCATCGTTCACCGCGTCGGCGACAAGGCGATTGGCGTAGGACTGGTCGGCGTCGCTCCCCGAGGCGAGGCCACGGAACACCGACGGATCGAGCGTGACGCTGTCGATGCGCATGTCGCAGAAGGCGACCGCGCGCACGGCGCCGCCACCCGCACCGCCCTCGACGCGCGTGTGGGCGAGGCGCGCGCGCACCTCCTCCATCTTCGCCTGGAGCTTCGGAAGATCCTTCAGCATCCCGGCCATCTGCGAAGCCTGCTTCAACTTGTCGAACACGCTCGTCTCCTCCTGCGACGCCCGCGAGGGACGTTCGCACTGCTCGCGATCGCATCACGCTTCATTCGTACCTGTCGTCCTCGCCGCCGTCGAAGCCGAAGCCGCCACCGTCGGACGCTCCGCTCTCATCGCTGCGCCGTTCGTCGCCGGCATCCTGCCGCCGCGCGGCGCTCGCGCCCGCGTCGGCACCTTCGACCGTCACGCGCGGTGTCACCGCCACCACGCTCGCGTCAAGCAGCTCCGCGGCGCGACGCACCAGCGGATCATTGCGCACGCTCGGGTCGTCGGGCAGGATCATCTTCGGTCGCGGTACCGCATCGGGAGCCTCGCGCTTGTCGAGCGTGAGGCGCAGCGGTCGCCCGGCCGCGCGCGAGAAGAGCGCGCGGATCGGGTCGGGGTTGGTCGCGAGATAGCGGCCGTGTCCTTCGCCGACTTCGATCGCAACGCGCACCGCATCGCCCGTGAACTCGACGAGCTCGATCATCTCGAGCATCGCATGGTCCTTCGGATTGGCGGCGGCGACCGCCGCGAGGCGCTTGCGCAGTTCGGCGATGTCGGCGGCCGGGGCGGGCGAAGCCGGCGGCGGCGCGACCGGCGGTGCCGGGTCGCGTGCCGGCGCGGGACGCACCGCGGTC
>JAJTGL010000088.1 GCA_021297795.1 Planctomycetaceae bacterium | reverse complement strand
AGGTTCGCGCCCTCGGACACGACCATCGAGCTCGGCTTGCCATCCGGCGTGAGGAAGTCCTGCCAGTTGCCCTCGTGGATCGTCGCAGGACGTCCGCCGCCCGGCACGAACGCGTCGGTCACGAGGCGGTTGTGCATCGTGTTGCGGAGCTGCGCGCCATCGGGTTCATCGACCGACACCACGCGGCCCTTCGACGACAGCTTCTTCCGGTCGAAGCTCGCGATCGGCAGGCCCTCGTTGAAGAGCCGCAGGAGCTCGGCATGGTCGAGACCCTCCGGGTCCTCGCCGACGCCCGAGCCATCGCCCACGCCCACGATCACGGCGTTCTTGCCGTAGTCGCGGTTGAGGATGCGCATCATGTTGCCGGCGACGTCGCCGTCGGGGCCACCGGTGATCTTGATCGTGAAGCGCTGCTTGCGCGGATCGATGCCGCGCGCGCGGAGCGCGATGTCGAGGAAGACGTTGACGCCCTCGCTCGTGACGCCGTAGACCTTGTGGTTGATGCCGGCGCCCGGCTTCGAGCTCATGAATGCGGTCGGCATCGAGTAGCCGCGCACGCGTGCGCGATCGACGATCCACACGATGTGCGCGGGCGTGATGTTCTCGTCGGGTCCGAGGTAGATGAGCTCGTCCTTGCCGAGGCGGTCGACGACGGCCTTCCTCACATCCGGCACCTGGACGATCAGGTCGAGGATCGAGTTGACGAACGCCTTCACGCAGCGGTCGACGGTCGCGCCCGGCTCGAGCAGGATCGCGGCCTTCGCGCCGCCCTCGGGGATGTCCTTGTTCTTCAGCTGCTGCGCCCAGGAGAGGCCGTAGACCTCGTCGAAGAGCCGCTCGCTCTCGCGCGTGTGCTGCGCGGCGTTCTGCGTGCGGATCACGCGCAGGCCACCGCGGGCGATGTCCTGGAAGCGGTTGTGGAAGCCGTCGAAGCCGCGGCCATGGACGAAGAAGGTTCCGTAGGGCTTCTCCGGGCGATCGCTGTTCGCGAGGAACGACGGATCGATGCGGAGGCAGAGCGCGAAGCGCTCGGGGAGGAAGTAGTTCGTGCGCAGCGTGGCGGCGACGCCCTCGAGGAGCTTCGTGAGCACCGTGCGGTGCATCTCGCTCGGCTGACGCGCGATGTCGGCCTCGATCTGCGTGCGTCGCGCGGCGAACTCGGCGTCGCCGAGCGGCTTCGCGGGATCGAAGCGCGCGACAAGCAGACGCACGATCGCGGCCGCGACCGGGAGCGATTCCTCGGCGAAACCCTGGATGCGCTCGCGCGTCCAGAGGAAGCGGTTCTGCGGCGAAAGCACCTGGTGCGCCATGTTGCAGAGGCCCACGATCGCCTCGGCCTCGTCGATCGAGAGATCCGAGTGGCGGCCCGACAGCTCGAGCGCCTTGTCGTCGACCCACTTGATGCGGCGCAGGTCGCGCACGACCGACTTCCACAGGTCGCCCGCGGGATTGATCGACTTCCCATCCGGGCCCTGCACGACGAAGCCGACGAACGTGACCGATCCGCCCTTGCCGTCCTTCACGATGTCGAGGTACGCGCGCGAGATCGAGATCGCGTGACGCGCGAGGATCTTCGCCGTGCGCTCGAGCATGGTGCGGGTGCGCGCGTTCTCGACGACGACCACGATGCGGCTCATCGTGGGGTGCGACTCGGGCTCGAGCTCGACCACGGTGCCGTCGGTGCCCGAGACGCGGCTGAAGAGCTTCCAGTGCGCAGCCACGCGGAGGGGCGTACAGGTGAGCACGTACTCGGCCGAACAGCCCGCGAAGTAGTTCGAGATCTGGTCCGGGGTCCAGTCGAGCTTCTGCTCCTTCGCGTAGCGGATCGTCTCGGTGAGCTTCGCCGACTGTCGCGGGTCGCGGCTGTCGAACGACTCGGGATCGCCGAAGACGAACGTGTCGAGCACGAGGTTGCCGTCGAAGCTCGAGTGGATCTTCGCCGCGCGCAGCGAGCGGTCCATCGGCAGCTGCGACACGAGCTCGGCGAGGATTCCCGGATAGTTCGCGCTGCGGATCAGCGTCAGCTGGCGGCCGTCCTCGCTCTTGAGGGTCAGGTCGATCGGACGGTCCGACGCCTTCGCCGCGATGATCGCGCGGAGGTGCGCCAGCTGGCTCGCCCGGTCGGTGTCCTGGAAGTACATCGGGGGCATCTGCGACACGAACCAGGGCACCACGCTCTCCGCGGTCGCGCGGAAGCTGCTGGCGAGGGTGTCGATGATGGAACCGGCGTCCGGGGTGGTTCCGGGCTGCGAGGAAGGCGCGGTGGTCATTTCGTGTATGTTCCGTCTGAGGGGAAGCGGACAGGATAGCCAAGCCCCGGCCGCCGCCGCATGCCTTGCCGCGCGGTCCTCACGCGACACACACCATGCGGGCGATCGTCATCGGCAACTTCGATGGTGTTCATTTGGGACACCGCCACCTCTTCCAGACCGCCCTCGCGCGGGCTGGGGAGGTCGTGGCGGTGACGTTCGAGCCGCTCCCGGCCGCCGTCCTGCGTCCGCAGACCCCGATGGGGCGCCTGACGCCCTCCTCGGAGCGGAAGGAACTCCTTCGCGGGACCTGCGGGGTGTCGGAGGTGGTCGAGCTCGAGCCGACCGCAGAACTTCTCGGACGTTCGCCCGAGGCCTTCGTCGCCGATCTGCGAAGTCGGATCGACTTCGGCGTCGTGGTGGAGGGCCCCGACTTTCGCTTCGGCCACCGGCGTGCAGGCGACCTCGACACGCTGCGGTCGCTCGGCGCGCAGCACGGTTTCGACGTGGTGGTGGCGTCGCCCTTCGAGGTGACGCTCGCGGACGGCTCACGCGTCGAGGCGCGGAGTTCGGTGGCGCGCGGGCTGCTTGCCGAAGGACGAGTCGCGGATGCCGCCCGCATCTTCGGCCGCGCATACGAACTGCGCTGTGCCACCGCGCGCGGCGATCAGCGGGGGCGCACGATCGGCTGGCCCACCGCGAATCTCGAGGCATCCGGCCGCATCCTGCCTGCCGACGGCGTCTATGCGGGCGAGGCGACGTTGCCGGACGGACGCGTCGCCATCGCCGCGATCTCGGTCGGAACAAAGCCCACCTTCGGCGGGAGCGCGCGTACGTGCGAGACGACGCTCCTTGCCGCCGACGGACAGCCGATTCCGCTTCCGCTCGACTGGTACGGGTGGCCGATTCGCCTCCGCTTCCATGCGTGGATCCGCGGAATGGAGCGTTTCGACGGCCTCGAGGCGCTGCTTGCGGCGATGGAGCGCGACCGCGCGGCGATCGTGCGCGCCATGCAGGAGCCGACGTCGTTCCGGTAGCATTCGAACCGACGGCGACCACAGACCTCTCGGCCCGATGGCCAAAGGGCAAACGGGTCGCCCGCAGAAGAGCAACGCGTGAGTTACTCGACCAACACCACCATCGAAGCCCTCGCACGCGAACTCCGCGGGGCGCGACGGGTGCTTGTGACCACGCACCAGAAGCCGGACGGCGACGCGATGGGCTCGGTGCTTGCCGTCGTGCGCGCCTGCGAGGCCGTGGGCGTGGCCGCCGAGGGCTGGGTGGTCGACCCGTGCGAGGGCAATCTGCGGGCTTTCGAAGGCCCGACGAAGGTCACGCACGTCGATCCGCGCGCGCCGAGGCTTCCCGAGGGCGAGTTTGACCTCGCGGTCGTGGTCGACACCGGCGCGTGGACGCAGCTCGAGGTGCTTGCGCCTTGGCTGCGTGCGATGCACTCGCGCGTCATCGGACTCGACCACCACGCGCGTGGAGACGAGGTCGCGGCGCGTCGCGTCGTCGATGTCTCGTGCGGCTCGTGCACGGCGCTCCTCGTCGAACTGGTGCAGGCGATGGGCGTCGAGCTCCGGGCGGGCGCCGACGATCTCGGCCGCCACTCGATCGCCGAGGCGATCTACATGGGGCTCGCCACCGATACCGGCTGGTTCCGATTTCCGAACGCGCGCGCGAAGGAGTTCGTCCTCGCCGCGCACATGCTGATCGCCGGCGTCGACAAGAACGCGATGTACCAGCAGCTCGAGCAGTCGAGCCGAGCCGAGCGCATGCTGCTCCAGGCGCGCGCCCTCTCGAGCCTCGAGTTCGTCGTGGCTGGCCGCGCGCTCGGTGGTGGAGAGATCGCGATCATGCGCCTCCGCGCGAGCGACTTCACCGAGACGGGGGCGCTTCTCGAGGAGACCTCCGGCCTCGTGAACGAGCCGATGGAGGTCGCCTCGGTGCGCGCGTCGGTGCTCGTCGTCGAGGACACGGCGGCCGGCGTGGTGAAGTTGAGCTTCCGCTCGAAGCCGGCTGGCGAGGACGGCCGCTTCGTCGACGTGAACGAACTGGCCGCGCGCTTCGGCGGCGGTGGCCATGTGCACGCGGCGGGCGCGAAGCGCAAGGCTTCGCTCGACGCCGTCGTCGACGAAGTGCGCGCCACGATCTGCGCGTGACCAGAATCTCGAGCAACGGCCCCGGTTGCGGGTGACGATCTCCGGACTCCGGGACGCTCCTGCCTGTTTTTACGGCTCTACCGTGTACCCGAGCCTCTTGATCGCCGCGATGATCTCGACGCGTCGTTCCTCCGGTGCCGTGACATCGACCTTCTCGTCGACGTGGCTCGCCTTCACGGAGGTGACCCCGGCGACCTTGCCGACCTTGTCGCAGATCGCGCCCTCGCAGCCCTCGCAGTGCATGCCCTTCACGACGATCGACATCGCCACCGGCTCGGTGGACTTCGCCGCGACCGGCTCGGCCGCCGGCGCCGGACGACCGCCATCGCACGCGACGAGGGTGGACGCGAGAAGGGGCGCGGCGATGAACGCGAGGCGGGTGAAGGTCATGGCGCGAGGATAGCGTCGGAAGCGGTTGGAGCGCGGTGGTGTCGCCGTCGATCGGCGACGCGGGTCCATGGATGATGCTCGGATCACGCCCGGACAATGCCCGCCGAGGGGAAGTTCCCGCGCAGGATCTGTTCGGACGGAGCCTTCATCCAGTCGCCGAGGAGCGAGGCGTACACCGAGCGGAAGTCGATGCCGTACTTCAGGTCGCCCTGGTCGAGGTCGGTGAGCGAGGGATGCGTGCCGACGATGCCGGGCTTGACGCCGGCGCCGATGACGAAGACGGGCGCAGCGGTGCCGTGGTCGGTTCCGTTCGCACCGTTCTGCTTCACGCGGCGGCCGAACTCGCTGAACACCATCGTGACCACGCGCGCATCGTTGCCCTGCGCCTTGAGGTCGCGTTGGAACGGCTCGATCGCCTCCGCGACCTGGCGCAGCAACTGCGCATGGCGCGTGTTCTGGCCGCCGTGCGTGTCGAATCCGCCGATGGTGGCGTAGTAGACGCGCGTCGGCATCTCGGCGCGGATCATGGCGCCGATCGTGCGCAGTTGCCGCGCGAGCGGCGTTTCCGGGTAGCGGACGAGCGGCGCCTTCGCGACCGCCGCAAGGATCCGGCCGCTGGCGACCTGCGCATCGAGCGCCGTCCGCATCAGGAAGTCCTTCTGCGTGTCGCCGCCGGTTCCCGGCAATGTTCCGGAACGATTGATCGCCTCGTAGGGATCCTTCAGTGCCGGGTGGAGGTCCTCGCCGAGCCAGCGGAAGAGCTCCGGGCTCTCGAAGGAGATCGGCTTCTGGATGTTGCCCTCCATCGCCAGCGGGGCCGACCGACCGACGGCGACGGCTCCCTCGGGGATCGGGGTTCCGTTGCACGTCGCGTCGAAGTAGCGGCCGATCCAGCCCGAGCCCTTCGCGTCGAGGCGCCCGGTGTGCCAGATGTCCATCGAGGTGAAGTGCGACCGGTTCGGATTCGGGTAGCCGACGCCCTGGACGACCGAGACGAGTCCTTCGTCGTACAGCGACTTGAGCGGCGCGAGCGCCGGATGGAGGCCGAGGCCGAGCTGTTGATCGAGCTGGAGGGATACGCCGCTGCCGGAAGGTCCCGGCGCCTGCAGCGCGAGGTTGGGGCGCACCTTGAAGTACTCGGGATCGCCGTAGGGCACCACGGTGTTGAGGCCGTCGTTGCCGCCGCCGAGCTGGACCACGACGAGGATGCGGTGGTCGGGGACGCCCGGCTGCGACGAGAGCAGCGGGTTGCCGAGCATGCCGAGCGCGCTGCGCTCGATGAAGCACGGAACGGTCGCGGCGAGCGACGCGAGCGCGCAGCCGCGCTGGAGGAAGAGTCGTCGTGTGAAGGGGGCGTCGTGCATGGTGGCTTCCGTGGCGTGTTGGTTGCCGCGGTGGGTGGTTCGGCTAGCAGAGCTGGTACTCGGGCATGGCGCCGATCAGGCACAGCAGCGCCTTGATGCGGTCGTTGGTGATGGCGGTCTCGCGGCCGGATTGGTCCAGTCCGTCGAGGAATCGATCGAGCTGCTCGATGCGCTCCGGGGCGATCGATCCACCGAGCGCGAACGACGCGACCGCACGGATGGTCTCGTGCGCGTCGAGTCCGCCCTGCGCATCGCGCAGATGGGCGACCAGCGGGAACGAGTCGTACCTCATCTCGCTGTCGCTCCAGTCGAAGCCCTTCGGGCGCCGGCCGGTCACGAGATAGACGACGACGTTCTGGCGGACGAAGAGCGTGGCGGTGTTGATCCACGAGCGTCCGCCATCCCAGCCCTTCACGCTCGGCGGCTGGAAGAGCTGCTGGCCCATGAGGTCGCCTGCGTCGACGAGCGACTTCATCTCGCGCGGCGGGGTGCCAAGGCTGCGGATCGTCTGCACGACGAGCTGCGTCGGGCTCTTCACCACCGCGAGCCGGTTCTCCGGCGCGTAGAAGTGCCGCGAGCGGAAGAGCGTGCGCAGCGTCGGCCGGATGCGGCCATCGTTGCGTCGGAACTCGTCGGCAAGGCGCTCGATGCACTCCTTGCCCTCCGGGCTCAGCGTGGGCGCGTCGTTCACGAAGAAGCGGTAGAACTTCCACGCGATGAACCGGGGGCACTCGGGCCGCTCGAGGATCGTCGACACGAAGCCGTCCCCGTCGAGGTTGCCCGTCCGGCCGAGGATCGTCTTCGGTCCGGGGTCGAACTGCTGCCGGTCGAAGTAGTAGTCGTTGCCGCGGTAGGTGCGGCCGGTGAGCGCGCGTGCGCCCTCCTTGATGTCGCGCTCGGTGTAGCCGTTGCCCTCGCCAAGCGTGAACAGCTCCATCAGCTCGCGCGCGAGGTTCTCGTTCGGGCTGCGTCGGCGGTTCTGGTTGTTGTCGAGATACCGCAGCATCGCCGGATCGCTGATGATCGCGCGGACGAGCGTCTGGAAGTCGCCGGAACCGAGGCGACGGAGCGTCTCGTTCTGGATCGCCATGTGCCAGCTGTTCTCGATCGTGCGGTAGCCGGTCGCGAAGTGCCCGTGCCAGAAGAGCGTGAGCTTCTCCTCGAAGGGACGCGGCGTCTCGATCATGCGCTGGAGCCACGTCTTCTGCATGAGTGCGAGCTGCTCGCGGTCGTCGCGCTCGCGCTGCTGCCGGAGCGCCTGCAGCCGTGCGATCGTCTCCTCGTCCTTCGCCTCCCGCGCACGGGCGAGTTCGGCGCGCTCCTCGGGGGTCTCCTCTCGGAGGACGTCGGGCTTGAAGTCGCCGTGCACGAAGAGCGGACCCCGGTCGCGCGCGGGCGTCTCGCCCTCCTCGCTCTCCCCGGCCTTCGCGCGCTTCCGGTCGCCCGCGTCGAACTCGACGATCAGGTCGAGCGAGTCATCGAGGCCGAGCTCGACGAGTGCGCGCACCTGCTGCGGGGTTCCGCCGAAGCCCGCCCGGTTGAGGAGATGCTGCGCCGCGGCGAAGTCGAAGTCCTTCTTGAGAAGCGGTGTGAGGGGGTGGTCCATGGCAGGTGCGGTGCCGAGCTCGGGCGGGGGACTTCTACGCGTCTGCGGCCCGCGCGTTCAGGTCGCCGGGAGATATCGTCCAGTTTCGCCTCCCCGTCGGCCAGATTCAATGGACGTGTCGGGAAACGGACAGCCGGATCGCCGTGCAATCCGGCCGCGACGACCGATCCGCTCACGCGGCTGCGGCATGCGCGACGGTCGCGGCCCTTCGACGGGTCGCGAGCAGGATCGCGACGACCGGGATGACGAACGCGAGCGGCGTCCACGCCGTCGGGCGGTCGTTGAAGCCCTGGTCGAGGAGCGGGGTGACCGCGCCGCACGATGCGAGCAGCACCACCCACTGCCACGGGCTCGGTCGGCCACCCGCGCGAAGGGCGAGCAGCGCGTACGCCGGGAAGAGCAGCCCGTAGAGGCCGAGGTATCGAAGGTAGGTCTCTCGGCTCGGTATCTCGAGCGCCGTCGCGAGACCGACGAGGCCCGCACCGACGCCGAGCACGAGTCGCGCGCTCGGGGCGATGCGCGCGACGCGAAGTTCGGAGAGATGCAGCGCCGAGGTCAGCGTCAGCTGCAGCGCCATGTGCGCGCGCACCGCCGGGTTGTTCAACCCGCCTTGCATCGCGCCGTAGGCGACCGTGAGTGCGAGCATCGATGCGAAGGCCACGCCGAAGACGGCGAAGTTCGTCGGGCGCGCTCCGGCGGGCACCTCCTGGCGCGCGCGATGGAACGTGAGGTCGAGGTTCGGCGACAGCGCGAAGCCGAACACGATCGTCGGCAGGACGAGGTACATCCCTTCGGCCGGCCACTCGCCGTGTGCGGCGACCGCGTGGAGGGAGTTCCAGGGCAGGAGCGCGAAGGTCGCGAGACTGAGCGGAAACGCTCCGGCCGCGGCGAGCCAAACGAATCCGCGCGGAAGTGCGGCGAGGAGCACCGCCGCGGCGAAGATCCCGCCGGCGGCGAGCGCCGTGCCTTCACCGAGCGTCAGGCGATAGGCATCCGCGAGCATCGGTCCCCAGAGCCAGCCAGCGAAGAACACCTGGAACGCCACCGTCGCCGCCGAGAAGAACGAGAACATCGCGGCGTGGTCGCGGGTCTCGCCGCGCGAGCGCTCCGCCGAGCGGAGATAGCCGAAGAGCGCGCAGCCGACGACATTCGGCACGGCGAAGAGCACGATGCCCGGCCAGCCCATCAGGCTCCCGATCAGGATCGGGGCGAACATGCCGATGCACCACGTCCAGCTGGTCGCGAGCGCGAAGCCGGAGAGGATGGTGCGGGGGAGATCCATCGGAAGGCGGGTGGATGCAGCGGGTGCGATGCCGCAATGTGTCGGCGCGGCGAAATCGCCGCCCAGGACATCGGGCGGGGTGCGCATCCTACAGGTATCCGCAAGGGATCCGCAGTCGCTCAGTCGGCGCGCGGTTCGGCGTCGGGGCCGACGCCCGGGGCGTCGGTCGCATCGGTCGCAGGGTTGGTCGCCCGTGCCGCCGCCAGCGATTTCCGCGCCTGGCGCGCCTTCCGGCGCTCGGCGCGGTCGCGCACCATGTCCTTCGGCGTGCAGTGGAAGGTGATGTCGCAGCGACCCACGAGCACCTCGGCCTGCTTCTTCACGATCTGCTGCTGGTAGACCTCGAGCTCGAGCGAGACGTTGAACTCGCCGCCCTTGCGCACCTTCTCCTCGACGTCCTCGCTCTTCACCACGCGATAGATCGCCGGTCCGAGGCAGGGGCGCAGGAAGCGGTACTTCATCTCCTTGCAGACGACCGTGTAGTCGCCGCCGCAGACGGAGAAGAGGTACATGCCCGCGGCGACCTCGGAGTTTCCAAGGAGCGCGGCACCCGCCATCGCGTCGTAGAAGTTGCGGTTGAAGCGGCGGAAGGGGAGGATCGCCGCGAAGCGCTCGCGGGTGAGCGTGCGCTTCCCGTACATCTTGATGCCGGAGCGTGCCGCGAAGGGCAGCCAGACCAGCGAGAAGAGCTTGTGGAAGAAGTTGTTCTTGATCGACAGGCGGCTGGCCCACGCCTCAAGCCGCTCAAGCCGCGTGCGCTGCCGCGTCGGGGGGCGCACCGAGGGGCCCGTCTGGATCGGACCCATGCCATTTCCACCCGCGACGACGGGCGTGGCAGAGATGGGGTTGAGATCCGGGTCGTGCACGGGCATCCAATCGCGAATCAGGGGTGCGCATCCTAGTCGCCGGGAAGGGGCAAATGGCGCGAAATCGGACCTTCCCCACGCAGGGCAGGGCGGATCGCTGCCGGAGTTTCCCCCGTCGGTGTTGATCTCGGGCTGCGCTGGTCCCGGAACCCGTGCGCGGCTTGGGCACCGCGCGGTAGATTGGCCCGATGCCGATCGCACGCGCACCCGTCGCCGTTTGTTCCTGGAGCCTCCGCGCCGAGCACCCGGCGCAACTTGTCGAGCGCGTGCAGGCGACTGGCGCGAAGGCCGTGCAGCTCGCGCTCACACCCATTGTTGAGAAGCCCGAGGTTTGGAGCGATTGCGTTGGTGTGTTGACGGCGGCTGGCATTGAGGTTGCGAGCGGCATGCTCGAGACCGTCGGCGAGGACTATTCGACGCTCGACGCGATTCGCGCCACGGGCGGCGTCGTGCCCGATGCCACGTGGGACGCAACGCGCACGCGCGCCGAACGCACCGCGCGCGTTGCGGGCCAGCATGGCATCCGACTCGTCACCTTCCACGCGGGGTTCATTCCGCACGAAGCGGGATCGGCGCGCGATCGGCTCTTCGCGCGTCTTCGCGAGATCGCGGCGATGTTCCGCGCGGAGGGTGCGCGCATCGCCTTTGAAACGGGCCAAGAGTCGGCGGAAGCGCTGCGCGAGGCGCTTGAGGCGCTTCAAGACGAATCGATCGGCGTCAACTTCGATCCGGCGAACATGATCCTTTACGGGATGGGCGACCCGGTCGCCGCGGTGCGCGTGCTCGCGCCGCGGATCGCGCAGATCCACGTGAAGGACGCGCTTCCCACGGCGGTGCCGGGAACGTGGGGGAGCGAAGTGCGCGTTGGTACCGGTGCCGTCGACTGGCGCGCGTTCCTCGACGAGGTCGCAAAGGTGCCCGCCACCGTGCGCCTCGCGGTCGAGCGCGAGGCAGGTGACGACCGCGTGGGCGACATCCGGGCGGCGCTCGCGCTGCTCGCCGCGCACGCGTGATCCCGGACGGCGCCGGTTCGGATTTCCGGTCGAAGTTTGCCCTTCGATCCATCGGTTGCTGCGATAGGCGGTCGTGAGACGGGGAGGGGCGTCTGCGCCTCCTCTCCCGATTTTCGCGGTTGGCTGTACGGCTTTGGAGTGGTCCTCCTCCTTCAGGG